>JAYKJG010000487.1:0-6807 GCA_035286285.1 Prochlorothrix sp. | reverse complement strand
AGCCTTGTTGGTCACAGTCAGAGCGTCACAGTGGGTGTAGTTCACTTTTGTCAAGATACGGACTAAAGTCCGTACTACGAGCCTTTATTGGTCACAGTCAGAGCGTCACAGTGGGTGTAGTTCACTTTTGTCAAGATACGGACTAAAGTCCGTACTACGAGCCTTTTTGGTCTAGGTTGCTCCAAAGTGACATATACCCAGGAAGAGAGGGATTGAGGGTGAGGGGCTGGGGAAAAGTCGCCCCTCGCCTTACGGGAATTAATTAAGCCACAGAATCAAGGATTGAAGCCCCAAGGTGACCGTAGGAGTCAGCCGGGGAGAGCGATCGCACAGGATAAGCACCAAAACTAGCCCCACCCCCAAAGGTTTGCAATTCCGCCACAGACAGCAGATCCACCCAAGGCCGGTAACCCAGCCACTGGGTCGCTAGGGTCGCAAACTGCGCCGGAGGACCACTGGTATAGAACCGAGTCGGCACCGCAGGACCAGTATGGCGCAGCCCCAGGGCATCCAACTCCCGCACCGCCGCCGCCACCACATGAACCGCCGGGTTAATCAACTGCACCGTGGGATCCAACAACGTGCGCAGCACCGGGGCCAAATGGGGATAGTGGGTACAGCCATAAATTAACGTGTCGATTTGCTGGGCAATCAGGGGTTCGAGGTATGCCTGGGCCACCGATCGCATTTGGGGCGTGTGGATTTGGTTACTTTCAATTAACGGCACAAACTGAGGACAAGCCACCTGCCACGTTTTGGCCTGGGGATTGGCCTCCCG
This sequence comes from Prochlorothrix sp., assembly GCA_035286285.1. Classification (GTDB taxonomy): domain Bacteria; phylum Cyanobacteriota; class Cyanobacteriia; order Prochlorotrichales; family Prochlorotrichaceae; genus Prochlorothrix. The sequence continues at coordinate 6,029 of JAYKJG010000487.1, read as the reverse complement.
GATGGCTTGGGCATAGGCATTGCTGGCCACGGTGGCCGGAGTGGCAATGACCCCCACCCGCCGCCCCTGGCGCACCGCCGCCTTTGCACCGGGCAAAATTAGCCCCAGCACCGGAAACGGATACTGACCTTGAACCGCTTCCAGGGCCAGAGCCGAACTGGTATTGCAGGCCATGATCACCATCTTGACCCCTTGACTGGCCATCCAGCCTAGGATTTCCTGAACAAAGGTCAAGATTTCCTGGGGCGATCGGGTGCCATAGGGCAAGCGGGCCGTATCCCCAAAATAAACTACAGATTCCTGGGGCAGTTGATTATAGAGTTCCCGCAGCACTGTAACCCCGCCCACGCCACTATCAAAAATGCCAATGGGAGAAGACGACGGGCGATCGGCCCCCTGGCCTTGGATATGCACTGTCATGAACTCAAACTCCTCACACCATGGAGTACTCGTCGGTATAAATTCGCTATAGCTTAGCACGTCTATTTATGACCATTTCTCGTTCCATTTGCTTGGGCTTTTTAGCCGTCATTACCGTCGGAACCCTGCTGTTAATGCTTCCATTCTCCCACAGCAGCAATGAGTGGGGAACCCTATCCACAGCCCTCTTTACCGCCACCTCCGCCGTCTGTGTCACCGGCCTTTCCGTGGTGGATGTGGGCCAGTACTACTCTGGTTTTGGTCAACTGTGCATCGTCCTCCTCGTGCAGGTCGGGGGGCTGGGTTACATGACCGCCACCACCTTCTTGCTGCTCCTGTTGGGGCGGCGGTTTCGTCTGCGGGATAAGCTCGCCATGCACCAATCCCTAGACACACCGGGCATTTCCGGGATGCAACACCTGGTGCGATCGATCATTGGCCTCACCCTCATGGTCGAAATCCTGGGTGTTCTCCTGCTGCTGCCCGTCTTTGAGCCAGACTATGGCCTGGGCAAAGGGCTGTGGTTCGCCATCTTCCATAGCGTCAATGCCTTTAATAATGCCGGGTTTGGCCTCCTGCCCACCAGCTTCATCACCTATGCCACCAACCCCCTCCTCAACTTCACCGTGACCTTTTTGATCATCGTGGGGGGCATTGGCTACCAAGTCTTGCTGGAGCTTTACCTGTGGCTGCGCGATCGCCTCTCCCAAAGCCCCAGCCGCTTTATCTTTTCCCTACACTTCAAAATCGTCACCAGCACCACCTTTCTCCTCCTAGGGGTGGGGACGATCGCCCTTTTCCTGACGGAATTTCAGAACCCCGCCACCCTCGGTCCCCTCAGTCTTGGCTACAAGCTCACCGCCGCCTGGTTCCAGTCCGTCACCGCCCGCACCGCTGGCTTCAACACCCTCGACCTGAGCCAGATGACCATCACCGCCCTCTTTATCATGATCGCCTTGATGTTCATCGGAGCCAGTCCGGGCAGCACGGGCGGCGGCCTCAAAACCACAACCCTCTGGGTTTTGCTGATGTCTACGCGGGCTGTGCTTCAGGGCAAAGAGGAGGTTTTATGCTATCAGCGTAAAGTGCCCACCTCCTTAATTCTGAAGGCGATCGGCAGCGTTGTCGCCTCCCTGCTCACCGTGATTTTGTCCACCATCCTCATGTCCCTGACCCAATCCAAGGACACCGAATTTCTCCCCATCCTCTTTGAAGCCGTCTCCGCCTTTGCCACCGTGGGCCTCTCGATCGGGGTCACCGCCAAAGCCTCCCTAGGCACCCAAATGATTCTCATCCCCACCATGTATGTGGGCCGGGTTGGGGTTTTAATGCTGATGTCAGCCCTCCTCGGCGATACCCCCCCCAGCATTGTGCATTATCCCGAAGAAGACCTGCTCGTGGGTTGATGGCTCAAAATGTCTCCCCCTTCCGTCACCTCAACCACCCAACCCCACTGAAATCCCAACGGTTCAGAACCCGTTGCCTAGATTAATAGGGTAAAATTTAGCGGGATGAGGGGTTTCTGGCCCAAACTGACGCAGTGAACCTAGGCAATCCAGGGAATCAACATCCCCTGCGATCGTCCTTAACCACCGTCAAGGTCGGCCCAGCGTCGTTCACCCTCTAGTCCGTTTACCCTCAAGGGCTAGCCCAACGATGCAACCTGACGATGCAACCTTACGATGCAACCGAATGAGGCAACCCAGTCAGCCCCCTCAGACTCCTTAAGCCAGTAGACCCAGGGTCTCAGTACCCATAGACCTGGGTCTCGGTCGTGGAGTCTCCCTCATCTCACCCGCGTCAACCTTGGCCGGAACAGAAGGGAGCCAGTGGGCAACTTGGGGCAACTTTGCCGGTTGATTCTCCGGTTTACTTTGGTGTGTGGAAGTGCAAAGAGCAGTGCAAAAAACCGTAAACTCCAGGATTTCAATTTCCTCTGCCGTCCTTGCGGCCCTTGCCGCCTCTGTGACCCTAGGCAGCTCTCCCCAGCGGAGTTTGGCAGCACCGGACCATCCCGGACCAGAGACCAACTTTGCGTCGGTGACGGATCTGGGAACCGATCCCGGCCTCGATCGCGCCGCCGATCGCGAGCTAAACCCCAGCGCCCAGGGACCAACCCCCGTTCTAGAGGTTAGGCCCCTGGCGATCGCAGCGGAACTGACCCCGCCCGCAGCCCCGGTAGCGTCCCCCTCGGCCCCCTCCTCATCCCCCTCGCCCAGCCTTGCCTTTGGCGAACCCCTACCCCTGGACAGGGGCGGCCCAGCACCGGCCCCCGCTTCAGCCCCTGCGGCCCCTCCCATCCTGCTGAGCCAAGCCCCCGCTGCCCCTAGCAGCCCTGCCCCCCTCAGCCAACCGGGTAGCTCCGGCTCCCTCGGTACCGGCGAAGCCAGCCCCACCACTCCCCAACCCAGCCCCACCGCTGCCCCCAGCGGCGAACCCCGCGTTTTGGTCTCGGAGATTCAGGTGTCGGGCCTAGAGGGACATCCCAACGAAATGATGCTGCTGGAAGAGGTCTATGGGGCCATTAGCCTTGTGCCGGGGGAACCCACCACCCGATCGGCCCTCCAGGCAGACCTCAACGCCATCTTTGCCACCGGCTACTTCCAGAATGTCCGCTTTACCCCCACCGACACCCCCCTGGGGGTCCGGGTCACCTTTATCGTTGATCCCAACCCCAGCCTCACGGCGGTCACCGTTGAAGGGTCGCGAGTCCTACCCCCCGATCTGACCACGGAAGTTTTTGGCGACAAATACGGCACCATCCTCAACCTCCAAGATCTGCAAGATGGGGTCCAAGAGGTTAACAAGTGGTACCAGGACAACGGCTATGTCCTCGGTCAGGTGATTAACGCTAGCCCGATCGGCCCCGATGGCCAAGTCATCCTCACCGTTGCCGAAGGGGAAGTCGCCAGCGTGGACGTGCGCTTTTTGAGCGAAGACGGGGGCGAAGTCGATGAAGAGGGCAACCCCATCAAGGGCAAAACCAAGCCCTACGTCATCACCCGCGAATTTTCCCTCAAGCCCGGTGATGTCTTTAACCGCAACCAAGCCGAGCGCGATCTCCAACGGGTCTTTGGCTTGGGTCTCTTTGAAGATGTCAACCTCTCCTTGGATCCGTCGCCCGATGACCCCCGCAAGGTGATTGTGGTTGCCAACGTGATCGAAGGCAGCAGCGGCTCGGTCGGGGCGGGGGCCGGTCTCAGTTCCGACACCGGTCTGTTTGGCTCCATTAGCTACCAGCAGTCCAACTTCCGGGGCCGCAACCAAGTCATCGGCTCGGAGCTAACCCTAGGGGAAAACGCCCTGCTGTTTGACCTCAACTTCACCGATCCCTGGATTAAAGACGATCCCTATCGCACCTCCTACACCGTCAATGCCTTCCGGCGGCGATCGATTTCCCTCGTCTTTGACGAAGGGCCGCGTGATATCAACCTGCCCAACGGCGACACCCCCCGCATTGTCCGCACCGGCGGCGGCATCCGCTTTAACCGGCCCCTCTCCAAAGATGTCTTTAACCCCTCCGTCTGGAACGCCTCCCTAGGCTTGCAGTACCAACGGGTGAACATTCAAGATTCCGACGGCAATGCCAACAGCGTTGACCAGCTCGGCAACCAACTCACCGCCAGCGGCGGCAGCGTTGACGACCTGCTGACCCTAGGCTTTGGCCTCAGTCGTGACCTGCGCAACAACCGGGTGCAAGCCACCGCCGGATCCGTTGCCCGCGTCAGCATTGACCAGTCCATTCCCCTGGGGTCGGGCAGCATCCTCATGAACCGCATCCGAGGCAGCTACAGCTACTATATCCCGCTGAATTTCCTCAAAATCAGTCGCGGTTGCCGGGGCGAAGACCCCTCCCCCACCGATTGCCCCCAAACCCTCGCCTTTAACGTCCAGGCCGGAACCGTGTTTGGCGATCTCCCCCCCTATGAAGGCTTCCTGCTGGGCGGGAGCAACTCGGTACGGGGCTACGGCGAAGGGGAAGTGGGCACGGGCCGCAGCTTTGCCCAGGCCACGGCAGAATACCGCTTCCCGGTCTTTTCCGTAGTCGGCGGGGCGCTGTTTGCGGATTTTGCGACGGATCTGGGCACGGGTGACAATGTGCCGGGGGAACCGGCGGTGATCCGCGAGAAGCCCGGTGGTGGTTTTGGGGTGGGTCTTGGGGTCCGGGTGCGATCGCCGATCGGTGCAATTCGCGTAGACTACGGCTTCAATGACCAAGGCGATGGCCGCTTCCACTTCGGCATCGGCGAACGCTTCTAGGAATCTCTCTGCTTGGCTCTCCCCTCTCCCCCAACTCCTTTCCCAGGACGGGAGAGGGGAGCCGGACCAGATAGCCCTCGCGTTCTTTGTTGTACCCCTGGTTCCCTGCCCCTGGTTCCCATGCTCCGGCGTGGGAATTTCTCTTGTCGGATTTACCCCCTTTGCTGAGGTTGCTTTATGGTTGCAGTCCAACAACAGGAGCCGTACTTTACCCCTGAAGCCTACTTTGCTTGGGAAGCCCATCAACTCGAAAAGCATGAGTTGATTGAGGGGAAGGTCTATGCCATGGGTGGGGGGAGCCAAAACCATAGCGCGATCGCCATTAATTTTCTCTTCATCCTGCGATCGCACCTGCGGGGTGGCCCCTGCCGGGTTTTTAACTCTGACCTCAAGGTCAACCTGCTCAACACGACGAACTATACCTATCCTGACCTCAGCGTCACCTGCGATCGGCGCGATCGGGACCACAGCCTTTACATCACCTATCCCTGCGTAATTGTCGAGGTTCTATCCCCCAGTACTGAAGCCTACGATCGCGGCAAAAAGTTTCAAAATTACCGCAAGAATCCCCAGCTTATTGACTATGTTTTGGTCAGTTCTGAGGAGATTGCGATCGAGATTTACCATCAAAACCCATCGGGTGAATGGGTGATTCAAAGCTATCAAGCGGGAGATCTCGTGATTCTAGAGAGTATCGGCTTGACGGTCCCGATCGAGCAGATCTATGAAGAGATCCGCTTTAACTCTCAAGCCTAAATCTTGCATCCAAGCATTTTTCTTGCTACAAGCCATGAACTTTAAAAGTAATGTATAATTAGGATGCTTCAGCTAAAGAATTTTGATTTCGATAAATCTCATCAACCCCTTATCATTAGACAGGTGCAGTATGCCAGATATTTCTGATATTTCATATCCTCAACTGTTTATCGCATATGCTCAGGAACATCCTGAACAATGGCCTACTTTAGTAGGACAAGAAGTAACCCATGTGAGTTATGGCAAGGGGGTTATTACAGGGATTGTCGAACGTTCAGACAAGTATCTCATTAAAGTCTGTTTTGTTAATGATCATAAATCCTCTAAAGAATTTCCAAGTCAATTCATTGCAAGCCCTCAAGTTTTTTGTGATGTTCAGTTGCCTATGAACCTAGAAGGAATAGACCAAACTAAAAAGCGCCTTCAAGCTCAGAAAGCTGAACTAGCTAGGCAAAAAGCTATTGCGGATCAAGAGTCTGTCAAGCGTCAGATGATTATAGAGCAAACAAAAATCCAACTAAGAAAAGAAGAAGAGGAATTTCAGCAACTAGTCAAAGAGATTGAAAGCATGGGATTTACGTATAGCAATCAGG
>JAYKJG010000486.1:0-8786 GCA_035286285.1 Prochlorothrix sp. | reverse complement strand
CGTTGAGCCTGAAACAGAATAAACGGGTAGGGGTCGTGCCCCTGTGCCGACCCTCTGACCGCCAAATACAGGGGCAACCACGGGGGGATTGCCCCTACCAAAACGAATCGAGATTAGTCGGATTTGGCATTACATGGGGCACGGGGCGAAAATTTGGATTTTTCGAGGTGCCCTCAATTTAGCCCGGATTTAACTCAATGCGATCGATCTTTAATTCACGACCCGATCGAATCTCCTCCATCGGATGACCGCAGTCGGGACAAGCATAGCGCAGGCCAATCTCCGGGCGATACTCCCGCTGGCAAGAATGGCAGAACGCCACCAGCGGGATTTCATGAATTTCCAGACTAGCCCCCTCCAGAAACGTACCCCGCGTTTGGACCTCAAAGGCAAACTGAAGACCAGCCGGTTCCACACAGGTAAACTGCCCCACCCGCAGATGCACCCGCGCCACGGGCAACGGCTCCGGCTGCGCCTCCCACCAATCCCGCACCGTGAGGATCAGCGCCTTGGTCATGTCAGTTTCATGCATGGCAATCTCACAACAACAGCCTTCAAGCCAAGTCGAACCTGGGCGCAGAGGGCGGGTCAGGAAACCTGACCCCTACGATCCCCAATGTCTTGTAGGGGCGCGGTTTTCGCGCCCCCGGCAGAATGTTTTGTCCGGCAATCAGGGGCATTGCACCTTTGCCACAGTACGGACTAAAGTCGGCGCTAGGAGCCTGTTTGGCCCGGTCCGGGGCTGGGTTGCTCCAAAGTGCCAATGCACCCATTGCTTAAGCCCAAGCCTGATCCACCGCCAGATTGGCCTCTGGATGAATATAGGCGGGCTTTTCCTTGCGGGGCAACTGACCCGACAGCACCAAGTGAGCCATGGTATCGCAAATGACACGGGTCGCCATCAAAGAGGTGATATCGCTAATGTCATAGGGGGGAGACACTTCAACCAGTTCTAGGCCCGCGATCGGCGCTTTTTGGACAATTTTCCCCAGCAACGCCAGCGCCTCACGGGGCAGCAGTCCCCCCGGTTCCGGCCAACCCGTCCCTGGGACAAAGCCCGCATCAATGCAGTCAATATCAAAGCTAATCCAAACGCAATCCGTGCCATCTAGGGCGCGTTCTAGGGCAAAATTCGCCGCCGCCTCTAGCCCCATTTCTGTAATATCCGTCACCGTCAAAATATTCGTCGCCCGCTCCCGGCAAACCTTGACCCCTTGGCGCGGCACCTGCCACCCCCCAATCCCCAACTGCACCAAATTCTTCGCCGGAGCATTGGCCATATTGGTGGCGTGGAACCAGGGACAGGTGTGCATCCGCTCGTCTAGGTCGGTTTCCTGGGTGTCCACATGGCGATCGAAGTGGATAATGCCAATTTTCTTATCGCCCAAATGGCGACAGACTCCGCGCACCGTGGGAAAGCCGATCGAGTGGTCTCCCCCCAATAGAATCGGAAAGGCCCCAGAACTAAAAACATGGGCAACCCCCTTGGAAATCTGATCAAAGGATTTCTCATTATTGGCAGGAATCGTAAAAATATCCCCCACATCACACAGGGTAATTTGCTCCCGCAGATCCACCCCCAACTCAAAATTGTAGGGAGTATAGAGGGCCGAAATCCGACGGATTCCCTGGGGGCCAAAGCGGGTACCCGGACGATAGGTGGTGCCGGAATCATGGGGAACCCCCACGATCGCCACATCATAATTCCCCACGAGGCGTACATCCTCTAAATAGGGCGCTTTCAAAAACGTGTTAATCCCGGCATAGTGGGGCAACTCCCCCCGCGAAAAGGTGGGGATCGATCGGTCCTTAATGCTGGCAGCAGCCTCCAGACCATACTCTAACCCCTGGTTCACCTCCTGCTGCCAGCCCGTCAGGGGCAAGCGGTTTTCTCGCTCTAGGGCACGATCGGCCTCAGAAGCAGGCTGTTGAAACAGGGGATTGTCAGCGGGGGAAGTGGCCATAGTCTTACCTCAGGGAACGGTAGCTGCTGATACTTTATCCAGGAATTACCCAGGTCTATCATAGAGACAAGATGTACCTAACGCTCAAGAATCTTTCGATTCAATTCCCAATTCGTTAAAGTATGGGGCTGGACGACTCACCATTAGCTTGTTTAAGAAAGATAACGCAGCCCATGGGTCGGTCGCGAACTAAAAGGATTTCCCGCCCTAGGCGAGAATAACCCCCTATTTCCCCGATCGATCCAGTTAGCAACGCTGCTGGTAAAGCCGATCGCCCATCACACCGCACCCCAGCGAGAGAGTCCTCCAGAGTTTTCGCTCGGTGCCATAGGTGGGAGAGAAACCCTGCTGTTTCCACAGCCTTAATTGCTTTTTTTCAGGTTTTTCGCAGGAAATTAAAGTCCTGCCAGCGTTGCTTTAGAGATCACTATTTTAAGCGTTTTAAGAGGTTTAGTTGTGGAGAGTAAGTTTTTATTTTGGGGAATTATTATCTTCCTACTGGGGAGTTTAGGGATTGGGATCTGGGCCTCCTATCGGGTCAAAGGAGACAGTGACAACTTCTTAGTTGCGGGACGTGGCCTCAGCCTCCCCCTCGCAGCGGCCACCGTCATGGCCCAGTCCGTCGATTCCAACTCAACCCTCGGCAACACAGACCTCACCGCCGAGTTTGGGTTTTGGGCAGGGGCTTCCCTGCCCCTCGGCCTTGCTCTGTGCTTATTCCTCACAGGGCTATTCTATGCCAAACCCCTCAACCGCATGGGCTTGACCACCCTGCCCGACTTTTACCGCGTTAAATACGGTCGGCTCACAGAGCGCATCGCCTCGGTGATTATGGTCCTGAGCTTTGCCTTTCTCCTCGCTGGGAACCTGGTGGCCGGGGGCTATCTATTCCAGTCCTTCCTGGGCCTTAGCTACAACAGCGGGGTCATTGCAATCTCACTGCTGATCTTTGCCTACACCGTCTCCGGGGGGCTATTTGCCGTCGCCTACACCGATGTTGTTCAAGTCGGGATCGCCCTGGTGGGTTCCCTGGCCTTGATTGGCTTTGTCGCCTTCAACTTTGGTCTAGAAATTCCCGCCGGAATGGGACCCTTGGACCTAGAACAGTTGACCGATCCCGCATCGGGAGCCGTCATTAACTGGGCAACCCTCCTGGCCTTGGGCATTGGCGATATTGTGGCGATCGACTTTATGGCAAGGGTCTTTGCTGCCGACAGCCCCGAAACAGCCCAGCGAGCCTGCTTCATCGGCAGTGCCGGTACCGTCATCATCGGCATTCCCTTTTCCATCGTGGCCCTCTCGGCAGACAGCATCCTCGACAGCGTTGCCACGGTCCCCGATGGCCCTGTCCTTTTTGCCCTGCTCCAATCCGTCGCCCCGCCCCTCCTCAGCCTGCTGGTGGTGGCGGCGATTATGGCCGCCTCCCTGTCCACGGGCGATGGAGCCATGTTGGGCACAGCTTCGGTCATTGCCCACAACATCATCGGCGTACAGCGAGGCAATCGCTCTGAGGGCGGGGGCGATCAATTGCTCAACCTCACCCGTGCCATGTCCCTAGTCGTGGCTGTGCTCGGTATTATTTTTGCAATTCAAGTCCCCCAAACCGGCGTTCTGCTGCTCCTGGCCTTTGATCTGGGCTTTGCTGGGTTGGTGGTTCCCCTCACAGGGGGGCTATTTTGGCCCAAGTCAACCCGCCAAGGTGCCCTCGCCTGCATCATCACGGGATCGGCAACCCGTCTCCTCTTCTTTGTCCTGATGCCCACCATGTTTGGAGCCGAAAATAGCCTGCTGTACTTCCCGAATCCCTGGCTAACGGCAGAGTTTGATGGGTTTCCCACTTTGATTAGTCCTTTGGTGGGGTTAGCTTTCTTTATTGGGGTTTCCTATCTGACCCAGCCGCCGATCGCAGCCTCTGTCGCTGACGAGGAGCCAGAGGTTGAGCAGACCGTCGGTCTGTCCAGCGGTAACCGCCTCGCCCCAGAGAACGGACAATCTAGCCCTTCCTAGGGCCATCAATAACCGGATGCATTTCACTTTTGCCACGGGACGGACTAAAGTCCGCACTACGAGCCTTTTGAGCCAGGTTAGGGGCTGGGTTGCTCCAAAGTGAAATGCACCCAATTAACCGTAGAAACCTTGGGGTATCGCCATGACACGCCCGCCCTAGTATGGGGTGCTACCCAAGGCACCCCCAACTCACATCCATGCCTTTCAGGGGCCTCAAGGTTGGCCCTGCCCTCCCACAGCAGGGCAGCAAGTCGCACCACCCTGTCTAGTGCGGGCATCTTGCCCGCAGGGTGAGCGCCTCGCTCACCCTAATGCCTGGGGTCTATCCCCCTTTGGACGGGCCAGGGGCTTATCCTACCCAAAATCGGGTTGTGGGATAGCCGGACTGGCGGTCCAGGGGCGATCGTGAACTGCAAATGCCTGTAAAACTGGTAGTCCATCAAGGGTAAGGAGATGGGTACGACGGGTCCATTTATTTCACTTTGGCAGATTCACCCAGTCGGTAGGGGCAATCCCCCCGTGGTTGCCCCGGTTTTGGGCCGCTAAGAGGGTCGGCACGGGGGCGCGACCCCTACCCTAGGCTGAGGGTTCCAAAGTGAAATGCGCCCGCCAATGTGGCCAATACGGCTAATGTGGCCAATGTGGCCAATACGGCCAATTAACGAAGGAGGCCCGAAGTCCACGCCTATCTCAAGCATCCCGTGTTGCTGCTACCTTCCGGTCCTGACAAGGTTTGGGCGTTGCGATCGCATGGGTCCGAGCCAGGTTTCACTATAACACGCTTTGTCACAGGTCAAAGACAAATCTAGAATTTGGGTCGAAAATGAGATTGAGAGGGGGGTAAATTTGGAAGGCTAATTGCAAAGCGGCGATCGCCTGGGGTGCGAAGACCGCGCCCCTACAAAACCATTGGGCGCGTAGGGGTCAGGTTTCCTGACCCTCCCTCTGCACCTCGGTTTGACCCACCTTTGTCAGTCAATCAAACCTTTGAGTCAGATCGAAGTCAGATTTAGAGTTAGGCTATGCTTAGCCTGTGTTCCGTGCGCTCTGTTGTCATTGCCCGATCGATCGTGTTCCAACCCTTGCCACTCCAGCCCCCCTGCGCTCAATCTCCTGCTCAGTTCCCTGCTTTATCCCCTGAGCCAGCTTTATCCCCTGGGCTAGATCAAGTCCCCCCACCCCTTTCCCCCAGCCTCGACCTCCAAGCTACCCTTAAACAGTTTTTTGGCTACGACAGCTTCCGCCCCGGCCAGCGGGAGGTGATGGAAGCGTTGCTGCAAAATCGCGATGTTTTGGTGATTATGCCAACAGGGGGCGGGAAGTCCCTGTGTTTTCAGGTACCGGCCCTTATTAAGCCAGGGGTAATGATTGTGGTGTCGCCGCTGATTGCGTTAATGCAGGATCAGGTGGAAAGTTTGTGTAATAGCGGGATTAAGGCCACATTTTTGAATAGCAGTATTTCGGGGATGGAAACCCGATCGCGCCAGAATGCCATCTTAGAAGGTCGAGTTAAGCTCCTGTATTTAGCCCCAGAGCGGTTAATGACTGAAGCATTTCTGCAATTTTTGGAGAAAATTGAGCAGGGTATTGGGATTTCGGCAGTGGCGATCGATGAAGCCCACTGTGTTTCAGAGTGGGGCCATGATTTTCGGCCAGAGTATCGTCAGTTGGGGCAGTTGCGGCAGGTCTTGAGTCGGGTTCCCTTTATGGGACTAACGGCAACGGCAACGGAGCGGGTGCGCGGCGATATTATTAACCAACTGCGGTTACAGGATCCTTTGGTCCATGTGGCCAGCTTTAATCGATCTAATTTATATTATGAGGTGATTCCCAAGGATCGCCAGACCTATGATGCTGTTTTGCGGCAGATTCGGCAAAATCCCCAGGACTCCGGCATTGTTTACTGTATGAGCCGTAAGCAGGTGGATGAACTGACGCTGAAGCTACAACTGGATGGGGTCAGTGCTTTACCGTACCATGCAGGGCTGGGCGATGAAGTGCGGGCGACCAATCAGCGGCGCTTTATTCGGGATGATGTGCAGGTGATGGTGGCGACGATCGCCTTTGGCATGGGCATTAATAAGCCCGATGTCCGCTTTGTGATTCACTATGATTTGCCGCGCAATATCGAAAGCTACTACCAGGAGGCGGGACGGGCCGGACGGGATGGAGAAGTGGCGCGATGTATGCTGTTTTACGGCATTGGCGACAAAAAAAAGGTGGAATGGATAATTGACCAAAAGGTGGACCCCCAAACGGGCGAACCGCTGGAGGAACAGCAGCGCCTTGCTCGCCAGCAACTGCAACAGGTGGTTGACTATGCTGAATCTGTCCTTTGCCGCCGCATTGTCCAGCTTTCTTACTTTGGCGAGTTATTTGGGGGGGACTGTGGCCAGTGCGATAACTGTTGCCATCCCAAGCCCCAGGAAGATTGGACGATCGAGGCCCAAAAGCTCCTCTCCTGTGTGGCCCGCTGCCAGGAGCGCTTTGGCCTGAGCCATATCATTGATGTGCTGCGGGGGTCGCGGAAGGCACGGGTGAAGCAACTGCGCCATGATCAACTGTCTACCTATGGCATTGGTAAGGACCGGACGGTAGACCAATGGCGACTGTTAGCACGAACATTGCTGCAATCGGGCTTAATGGCAGAGTCTCAGGATGGTTTTCCGGTGCTGAAGCTCACGGAGGGCAGTTGGGAGGTGATGCGCAAGCAGCGATCGGTCCTGGTGGCCATTCCCCAAACGTCCCAGGATCTCCAGCCTAAGGCCAGTTGGGCTGAGGCGGAGCAGTTGTTCGATCGCCTCCGTCTCCTCCGCAAACGCCTTGCCGATGCCCAAAATGTTCCGCCCTACGTGGTCTTTACGGATTCCAGCCTGCGGCAGATGTCCCAGAAGCGACCCCAAACCTTGGACCAGTTTGCCCAGATTTCTGGGGTAGGGCGGCTTAAACTAGAGCAATATGGCGAAACTTTTACCCAGGAGGTCCGGCAGTATTGCCAAGAGATGGGTCTGCCCGTGGTAGCGGCGGAGGCGACGGGTCGTGCTGCGCTTCCGGCTGGGACTCCCTCTGGTGCTGTGCCTGAGCCGCAGTCTGGCCGATCGCGGCTCCCTGCAACTGTCTATGCAACCTATGCGCTGTATCGAGACGGGGAAGACCCCCTCAGCATTGCTCAGCAGCGAGATCTAAAAATAACGACGATTTTTGACCACCTGGCGGCGCTGTTGGAGGTGGGAGAAGCGGTGCAGTTAGAGGCGTTTGTGACGGAGGAGGCTAGGGCTGAAATTCAGCGGGCGATCGAGGTCGTTGGGGATTTTCGTTTAGGGGAAATCCGGACCTATTTGAATGAAAAGCATAGCTATGAGGCGATTAAGCTAGTTCGGGGTTGGTGGCGCTATCAGCAGGCCAAGGAGTAACCCATGGGCGATAATTTCACGGTTTCCAGTCAAGCTTCTCGGTTGTTGGGGATGGCTCGATCGGTTGAATTTTTTGGCCGATCGCCTTTTTGGCCGATCGCCTTTTTGGCCGATCGCCTCGAAATAGCCCAAACTTGCCCAAAGGGAATTGAACGTTCGGGGGATTGAGGTGGGAAAATAGACCTGTTGTTGGTTTGTGTGTCGTGCCGCTGCCCATGGTTGCCCCCCTTGATCGCTCGTCAAGCCTTGCTCCCCTGCCCCAACCGCCTCGATCGGACCGGGCACGATCGGCTCAATGGAACTGGCCTTACTGGCCGATCGTGCCCCTATATCCCTACGGCCAGCGGCGGACGCTCTGCCGGGAAGTAGTCCCGGAGACGATTTGGGTTTTAGAGCAAATTCAGGGCATTTTCTATGTGACGGTGCCAATTCGGATGACGGTGGTCCGGTTGGAGGCGAGGGGACTGTTGGTCTATGCGCCCGTGGCTCCAACGCCGGAGTGTGTGGCCATGGTGCGGAAGCTGGAAAGCCGTTATGGGGCTGTAAAGGCGATTATCCTGCCTACGGTTTCGGGTATTGAGCATAAGGTTTTTATTGGGCCGTTTGCCCGCCGTTTCCCCCAAGCTACGGTCTATACTGCCGGGAGTCAGTGGAGCTTCCCGTTGGATCTACCTACTAGTTGGTTGGGATTTCCCCTAGGGCGAACCCAGGTTTTACCGGAGAATCCGGCTGATTTTCCTTTCATTAAAGAATTTGACTATGCCAGTCTTGGCCCCTTGAGCTTAGGCATTGGCCCCTTTGAAGAGGTGGCATTTTTGCACCGATCGACGGGCACGCTGCTTTTGACCGACTCTATTATTAGTATCCCCCTGGATCCGCCAGAGGTGGTGCAGATCGATCCCTTTCCGTTGCTGTTCCATGGACGGGATACGGTGTTTGATCAAGTCCAGGATAGCCCCGAAGCCCGTCGCAAGGGTTGGCAGCGAATTTGCCTGTTTGGCCTCTATTTCCGGCCCAGTTGCCTCAAGGTGACCGGTTGGGGGCAAAGCTTCCGGGAAGCAGCACGGGGGCGCGATCGATCGCGGCAGAACTACTTTGGTCTGTTTCCGGTGCAGTGGCAGCCCAACTGGGTTGAGTCCTTTGCGGCCTTGCGGGGAGAGGGGCGGCTGTTGGCGGCTCCTATTTTGCAGACGTTGATCCTCAGTCGAGATCCGCTGACGGTGTTGGACTGGGCCGATCGGGTCTCCCGGTGGCGCTTCCAGCGCATTATTCCCTGCCACTTTGATGCACCCTTGGCCGCTACACCGCGCCAGTTCCGGGCGGCTTTTACCTTTCTGGAGCGGGAAACAACCCTGCTGCGGGGGGGCTGGGCGGGCTGGCGACGGAAGCCGCTACCGGAGGC
>JAYKJG010000485.1:0-4438 GCA_035286285.1 Prochlorothrix sp. | reverse complement strand
GCCTGAAACAGAATAAACGGGTAGGGGTCGTGCCCCTGTGCCGACCCTCGACCAGCCAAATACAGGGGCAACCACGGGGGGATTGCCCCTACCAAAACGAATCGAGATTAGTCGGATTTGGTATTACCGGTTAACCCACCAAAGTGAGATCGACCTGACGAAGGCCCGTAAACTGAAGAAGATTTAAGCTGTTTAGGAGTCTGTAGAGATGTTACAGGGGGAAATTGCGCGGCGTTGGCTCTTTTATGCCGTTAACGGCCTAGGCTTGGGCCACTTGAGTCGAACCCTTGCCCTGGCTCGACAACTCCGGCAGCGATCGCCCCGGAGCCAGTTTCTTTTCCTCACCACCTCTGAGGCCGAAGGCATCCTGTGGCAGGAGGGCTTTGCCAGTGTCAAAGTGCCTTCCCGCATGGCCGCTAAACCCAGTGGTTTGCGCTACGGCGTGTATAATCGCCTCCTGCATACGGTGGTGGTCAATACGATCTCAGCCTTTCAGCCCCATGTTTTAGTGGTGGATACTTTTCCCGCCGGATCTGCCCAGGAACTGTTACCCGTTTTACGCTGGGAGAGCAAGCGAATCTTTATTTACCGCGAGCAGAAGCCGGAGGTTTGTGGTGACCCCTGGTTTCAGCAGGTTTTAGCCCTCTATGACCAGATTTTAATTCCCCATCTGCCGGAGGATGTCGCGCTGCCCTTGCCGGAAGGTGTGCCGGTGTGTTGGACGGGGCCGATGTTGGTGCGCGATCGATCGGAGGCTTTGGACCGGGAAAGCGCCTGCGATCGGCTGGGGTTGCCCCCCGATCGGCCCCTGCTCTATGTGGGCTTTGGTGGGGGTGGTGATCCCGGCTATGGCGACCTTTTGCAGTGGGTTTTGGCCCAAACGGCCCTTTTCCCCCAATGGCAGTTTGTGGTTGCTCAGCCGCCCCTAGGCCGCCTTAACCTGGGAAATCTGGCCCAAATCCCCAATCTAACCACGATTCGCCACTATCCCCTGGCAGAGTGCTGGTCAGCCTTCCAGGGAGCGATTTCCGCAGCGGGGTACAACAGTGTGGCGGAGTTGTTGCACCATGGGGTGCCGACGTTGTGGGTGCCGCTGCAACGGGGGGTGGATGATCAGGAACGGCGGGTCGATCGGTTGGTGGCCCAGGGCTATGGCTGGCGGGTTGATCCCTTGGATGGGGCCGCACTGACGGCAGGGTTAACGGCTCTCAGTCAGGAACCAGTCCGATCGGATACCTTAAAAGCTTTAGAGTCGCTGAAAACTCAAAATGGTGCAGTAATTGCCGCTGATTACCTGATTCAGAGCTTTACTGGCAAGCCGATGTGAAACCGTTGTCTCTAGAGCGATCCGCCCTGGGTACATTTCACTTTTGCCACGGGACGGACTAAAGTCCGTACTACGAGCCTTTTGAGTTAGGGGCTGGGCTGCTCCAAAGTGAAATGCACCCTCCGCCCTGAAATCTGAATCCTCTTGCTCCCCTCTCCCCCTTGGGAGAAGGGGCCGGGGGATGAGGGGCGCATCTGCGACAGTGGGATGATGCACCTGGATTAACGTGGGTTAAATACCCTTTAAATACTCCTTAAAGACTCTTTAAAAACCCCTTAAAGCTGTGTGCTGGGGGATTAAGCAGGTCAGCTTTTAATTTACAAATTATGAAGAAACCGTGACACGAAGATAGTTTTCTGGGCAGAATAGTAACAATAAATACAGAATATCATTGTGCTGGCGAGGACCAGCCCCTCGATATTGGGGGGTCATGCAAGCCTCCCGTCGTGTATAGCAGTTCCCCACTTGGGATCCGATCGCCCCCTGACTGTCCAGTTCTCTATAGCCTTTGCCGGAGATTTAAGATCATGAAACGGACCTATCGTGGCATTCCCTATGAAGTAGATGCTCCCGCAGTAAAAATGGTTGACAGCCAGCTTCGGGGCCAATATCGCGGTGCTGTGTTCAATTACCGTCAACCCGTCGCTGTTCCTGTGCCTCAGCCCGTTTTGAACCTCTGCTATCGCGGTGTTGAGTATCGCACCGATGGCCGATCGGTCACCGTTGTACCCCTGCCCCAAGGCACCCCCACCTTACAGCCAACGAGTGCTGCTTTCCAACTGCGTCAGCAGCAGCTTCAAGATTTAGAAATGATTCACCGGGCCAATATCCGCCGCACCGTAGAGCAACGGCTGGCCTCGGCACGGGAAAAGGGCAATGACAAGCTCGTGCAGATGCTGGAAGCAGAATTGCAACAGTTTGCTTAGGCTTGCCTTTTGCTTAGGCTTGCCTTTTGCTTAGGTTTGCCTTGCCGGTGAAGACCTCTGAAGCATCCTCCTCGCTTCCCCCTCAACAGGGGGAAAAGTGAAGGGGGAGGTTTACTGTTGGGTCCGCTTAGCCGCCCGATCGAATAATACTGACCAACAGCCAGAACCCCAGCAAACTCGCCACCACAAAAAAGACCTCACTCAAGACCTGAAGCTGTGGCGTTTGTTGCCCTGTAGACAAAATTGCAGCCCCCACAATCAAGCCACTGACGACTGTGCCAAAGGTGCGACGGTTGGCCGCAGCGTCGATACTGCGCCGGAGTTCGTCCAGTTCCTGGATATTGAGGTTAAATTTGAGGGTTTCCGTACTGAGACGGTTCAGGAGAAAGGCAAACTGACGGGGAGACTCTAGGGAAAGATTGCGGAACTCCAGGCCCGTGCGCAGCAGCAATTGCAGGGGATTGTCCCCAAACAACTGACGGCGGAAAATATCCGTCATTAAGGGCTGGACTTCTTCCACGACATTGACACTGGGGTTAAACAGGCGTGCCGCTCCTTCTAAGTTAGCGACAGACTTGGCAAATAGGCCAATATTGGCGGGCCAGCGTAAATTATTGCGGCTGACAATCTGAACGAGGGCATTAAAGGCTTCTGCGGTGCTGAGGTTGGCGAGGCTGACATTGGCGTAGCGCTGGAGCAGGCGGCGGATATCGGCTTCTACTTGGACTAAATCCACGGAAGCGGTCGGTTCTGCAATTTGGAGCGCTAACTGGGTGCAGCGCTGGGCATCGGCACTGACGATCGCCAAGACCATTTCCGTTAGGGTTGTGCGGGTGCGGGGATCTAAGTTGCCCACCATGCCGCAGTCTAGCAGCGCAATGCGGCCATCATCCAAGTAAAAGATATTGCCGGGGTGGGGATCGGCGTGGAAAAAGCCGTCAATAAAGAATTGCTGGAAAAAACTGCGAAATAGCAAAGTTGTAATCGCTTTGCGTTCTTCTTCCACGCTTGTATAGCCCTGACCGCGCAGCGTCGCTGTCAGCATTGGTTTGCCCCGCAGCCACTCCATGACGATGAGTTTAGGGGTTGTTAACTCCCAGATAATTTCTGGGACAACGAGGTGATCGGGGTCGAACCAGGGACTTTTCGCGAGGTTTTGGCGCAATTGATCGGTATAGGCGGCTTCTGTGGTGAAATTTAACTCGGCCCGCAGTGCATTACTAAATTCCTCGGCTAGGTCCAAGACTCCGTAGCGCTCCCCAAACTGGGTTGCAGACATCAAGCCCGCAATGCGCAAAATTAAGGCAATATCCTGCTCTACTTGCACTTCAATGCCCGGTCGGCGGACTTTCAGGGCGACTTCTCGCCCATCCCAGAGCACGGCTTTGTGGGTTTGGCCGATCGATCCCGCTGCGATCGCCTCATAGTTAATGACGGCGAAGGTATCTTCAACGGGGAGGGGCGCGTTTTGGCGAATAAAAGCCTCGATCGTGGCAGAATCTACGGGCGGCACCTGGGCTTGCAGTTCGCTGAGGCACTCAATATAGGCAGAGGGCAACAGGTCGGGGCGGGTACTGAGTAACTGTCCCAGCTTGATGAACACTGGCCCCAGTTGCACCAAAATATTGCGCAAAACCTCCGGTGGGGGCACCTCTGGCTCTCCTGGCTTCGCCTCTGCCAGCAGACTGCGCATATAGCCCCAACCGTTCCGGAAAACGACCTCTAGAATCTCTGCTTCACGGGAATTGGTAATAATGCCGGTATCTAGCACGGGGGGGTCAACTCCTCAAGGATTTGTAAACGGCGATCGCCGGACGATATGTTCGGCATTGACGTTTATACTGCCCCTATTATGCAGAATTATGCAGAATTCTCAAGGGTTCGGCTTTACCCCCCCGGCCCCGGAAGGCCACCGCTGACACGATAACGGGACGATATTTGAAATCGGTGCTGAGTTGCTGGAAATCCCCCTAGGATTGCTGATTTACGCTCGCTAAGCTGCTTATCTCTGTCTAAAAAAAATTTTAGGGGGAATTCCCTTGAATTCATCAGGATCCTTGCCCCACAGGCAGGAGCAAATGGCGATCTGCGTCTATCTCTAACCAGCCTTCCCGCCGTAACTGACCCATGAGCCGCGTTATGGTCACCCGTGTGGTTCCGAGGGCGTTGGCGAGGTGCTGGTGGG
>JAYKJG010000484.1:0-3908 GCA_035286285.1 Prochlorothrix sp. | reverse complement strand
TGGGGGCTGTGGAGCCGCCACCGGGATCTTCTAGGGAGGTTGCCGTGGAGCAGCCTTGGCAGCTTTTGGGCGTGGAGACTGTGGGTGTAGAGGCTGTAAGTCTAGAGGCTGTGGGGGTAAAGGCTGTTGGGGTAGAAGCCGTGGGTATGCAGGCTGTAGGTGGCGAGGCTGTTGGGGTAGAAGCCGTGGGTATGCAGGCTGTAGGTGGCGAGGCTGTAGGTGGCGAGGCTGTTGGGGTAGAGGCTGTAGGTGGCGAGGCTGTAGGTGTAGAGGCTGTAGGTGTAGAGGCTGTAAGTCTAGAGGCTGTGGGGGTAAAGGCTGTGGGTGTAGAAACTGTAGGTGTAGAAACTGTGGATGCCTCTTTTGGGCAACGGTCTTTGCGATCGACTCCCCCGGTGGCCCCTAGAGCAACCCCCCGATCGGCCCCGACCAGTCCCGTCAGCCAAAGCCAAGCCCCCCACTATTCAGCCATGAACTCGGAGCCTGGGGGACTGGGTTCCACCCTATTCTATGACGTGCCGGAAAACTACTGGGCTGAAGAATTTATTGTTGCGCTGGTGCATCGGAGCCTGGTCCATGGCTTTCCGGACGGGAGCTTTCGGCCCAATGCGCCCCTAACTCGTGCCCAATTTGCGGTGCTGCTGGCCCAAGCCTTTCCGGGCGATCGCCCTAGGGATCGATCGTCCCTGCTGCCGCCCTTTCAAGACCTCTCGCCCCAGCACTGGGCCGCATCCGCCGTTGCGATTTCCACCCACCAAGGCTTTTTAAAAGGCTATCCCAATGGACAGTTTCAGCCCGATCGCAGCCTGTCGCGCTTAGAGGTGTTACTGGCCCTCGCCGCCGGTTTAAACTACGTGCCGGGGGGACCGATCGATCGCCGCATGGCTTACTACAACGACTACGCCCTGGTGCCATTCTCGGCCTGGAATGCAATTGCAGCGGTGACAGAGCGGCGGGTGGTGGTAAGCTATCCCGATCCCCGCTTTTTGAATCCCAACCGCCCTGCAACCCGTGCAGAGGTAGCGGCTGTGTTGTACCAAGCCCTAGTGAGCGAAGGGAAGGCGATGGTGATTCCCTCCCCCTATATTGTGAATTTGGACCCGACGACGCTATCCCTTGCCCCGGCCTTGTCCCCGCCCGCTTCCCCCTTGCCCACTCCGGAGGAAGCTCACCCAGACGGGCCTTCCGGCGATCGTGGCTACCTGTGACTTCCGTAACTTTTGTAACGTGATCTCTGTCATAACAGCATTTCGCGTAATGTGCTGTGGAGATTCATTACAACTGCGATATTCTCCTGGATCCCCAATGTTAAAATCAGGTCTCCTACCTTCTCAATTGCAAGCATGAGATAGGTTCAGCGGCAGCGATCGACTGCTGTTAGCAAGCCTCCTAGCCAAACTCCACTGTTGTTTTTACGAGAATTACGCCCATGGTTATGGCCCCTACTGTTCCTCCGCCCGCCGCTCCCAAGACTTCCAAAGTGGAGACGCTGAAGGCCCAGAGCCAGTTTCTACGGGAGCCTCTGGCCAGTGAACTGAAACAAGATACGACTTGCCTTTCTGAGGAAGGGTTGCAACTGCTCAAGTTCCATGGCTCCTATCAACAAGACGATCGCGATCGTCGGGTGAAGGGGCAGGAAAAAGCCTATCAATTTATGTTGCGCACCCGGACCCCCGGAGGGTTTGTGCCCCCCCAGCTTTATTTGACGTTGGATCAACTGGCGGACGAATACGGCAGTGGTACCCTTCGGGCCACGACCCGCCAAGCCTTCCAACTCCACGGCATCCTCAAAAAGAACCTCAAAACGGTGATGGCCACCATCATCAAAAGCATGGGGTCTACCCTGGGAGCCTGTGGGGACTTGAACCGCAACGTCATGGCCCCCCCGGCCCCGTTTAAGAATAAGCCCGCCTATGATCTGGCTTGGTATTATGCCAATACGGTGGCCGATCTGCTGACCCCCCAAACGGGAGCCTATTATGAAATTTGGCTGGATGGGGAAAAGGTGGTGTCTGGGGAAGAAGATCCGGCGGTGAAGGCGGCTCGGCAAACCCAGAATAATGGCACCTTAATTGAAAATAGTGTGGAGCCGATTTATGGCACCCACTATATGCCCCGGAAGTTCAAGATGGCGGTGACGGTGCCGGGGGATAACTCGATCGATCTGCTGACCCAGGATGTGGGCTTGGTGGTGATTACCAACAAGAAGGGCGATCTTCAGGGGTTTAATCTCTATGTGGGCGGGGGCATGGGCCGCACCCACAATAAAGAGGAGACTTTCCCGCGCATTGCCGATCCCCTGGGCTATGTGGACAAGGCGGATATTTATGAGGTGGTGAAGGCGATCGTGGCGACGCAGCGGGATTATGGCGATCGTCATAACCGCCGCCATGCCCGCATGAAGTATCTGATTGAAGACTGGGGCTTGGAAAGATTTCGCCAGGTGGTCGAGCAGTATTTGGGTAAGGCCATCCAGCCGCTGAAACCGCTGCCGCCCCTCAAGTACCAGGATTATTTGGGCTGGCATGAGCAGGGCGATGGCAAGCTGTTTGTGGGGCTACCGGTGCGCAATGGCCGGGTTTTGGACCGGGATGGCTTCCAGCTTAAGACGGCATTGCGGGAAATTGTGGAGCGCTTTGCGTTGCCCATGCGGGTGACGGCCAACCAAAATATTCTGCTCTATGAAATTGAACCGCAGCACCGGGCTGAGATTCAGGACATTTTGGATCGCTGTGGGATTCCCGGTCCGGGCCAGATTGATGTGCTGGAGCGCTATGCGATGGCCTGTCCGGCGCTGCCGACCTGTGGCTTGGCGGTTACGGAGTCAGAACGGGCCATTCCGGGGATTCTGGATCGAATCCGGGCCTTGCTCGATCGCTTGGAGCTAAAGAATGAGCAGATGGTGATCCGCATGACGGGATGTCCCAATGGCTGCGCCCGTCCCTATATGGCGGAGTTGGGGTTTGTGGGCAGTGCGCCGGAGTCCTATCAGCTTTGGCTAGGGGGGTCACCGGATCAGACCCGTTTGGCCCAAGCCTATCTCGATCGGGTCCATGGAGATGATCTAGAAAAGACCCTAGAGCCGTTGTTTATGGCCTTTAAGCTCGATCGCAAGCGCAATGAGAGCTTTGGGGACTTTTGCGATCGGGTGGGGTTTGAGGCTTTGCGGGACTTTACGGCCCAATACTGGGATCAGCCCGATCGGTTCCAAAGCAAGCTGCGGGAGCGTCGCATTCGCTACCGGGTGGAACTGCCGCCGGATCTCCATACCCGCCTCAAGGAGGAGTCTAACGACCAAGGGAAGGCGATTCGGGAGATGGCCGCTGAGGCGATCGAGTTCTATCTCCAAAGCCGCAAGGCCCAACCCTAAGGACGTGAGGGGCAACTTTTCCCAAGCCCCTCGCCCACAATCCCTAATTCTGGTAGGGGCAAACCCCCCGTGGTTGCCCCGGTTGTGCGTCTGAAGAGGGTCGGCACGGGGGCACGACCCCTACCGGTTGATTGTTCCAAAGTGAAACGCACCCGTCTCGGCTGTCCCTTAGCAAACTGTCCCTTGGCAAAAGGGAAATGCACCCGATGGCAAGGCGGCGATCCCAGGGAATGCAAGGCTTGGGCCTAAGGTTCAGTGACCTACAGGTCGCAGAGTTCTTGAAGCAGCCAAAACCCTGCAAAAGACTCCGATTCGGGGTTAGTTTGGACGGCGAGGAAGTGAATATTTTCCGCCTTGGCCTTGGCAGCAGCAAAGCCTTGGGCTTCTTGGAGCAGGGCGGGGCTGGTCAAGCTGGAGAGCAACCAGCGATCGCTAGCCCCCGTCTCCAAGACCAAACTGGCCGGAGCCTTGGCATCCACCGTGACAAACCCTAACTCCAAGCCAGACATCCAGCCCGCCAGCGCCACCGCCCGATCGG
>JAYKJG010000483.1:0-5103 GCA_035286285.1 Prochlorothrix sp. | reverse complement strand
CTAGCCTTCTGGATAAGTTTGGGGAACTGCTTCAAAGGGGGGGATTATGCGCCGAGTGCCGAGCAGCCTGATTCTTTCAAGATTCTCTAGAGGGCACCTCGAAAAATTCACGAAAAATCCACATTTTTGCCCAGTGACCCCTTCCAGAATCAGGGTTGCGGCGGGCAGCTTCGCCGATCGCCTTGATTAATCGAGGTGCCCTAGAAAAAGGTTTAAGTTAAAAATCGATAATGTTACGTTTGGTTGTCATGCTGCAATAGCTTAAGGATTGATCGTAAAATTCACTACGTCTCCAAGGTAAGGGGTGAATCATGACTGAGTTATCCGTTGTGCCTAACTTAAGTCCTAACTCTGGCTTGAGTTACTTAAAAGGGCTGGGACTCCTAGCAATTAGTGGATCTAGGGGGTGGTGGCGTGGTTCCCAGTTTGTTTTAGAGGCGGATCTGGGGGAGGTGTGCGATCGGTTCCTCCGTGAGTATGAACCAAAACCGATCGCGGCTCCTTGGAATAGCAAGGCAGGATTTCAAACGGGTTCCTTGCCTGTGCTGGAGGGGTCACGCTGGCAGCGTCTGAACCGGGGTTACCAGATTATCTGGGATGTGACCCAAGGGGTTATTGCCCAGGAAAAAGCCGCAGGCGGGAAGAAACTGGAGTCTAAAGACCTGAAACTCCTGTTACCGCCTCTGATGAAGGAGCGCTGTGAGGATGATGCCAGCCTGGACTGGCTTAGTGCTTGTTTTGTCTTGATCCAGAGAGAGGGTCGAGAGCAGGTGCGCATCAATACCTTACTGGGAACAGGGGGCAATATCTCGACAACGGATTTGGGCAATGCCTATCTTCAGGCTTGTCAAAACCTGTGGAATAACCAAGGACAGGTTAAGGCTGGCGTAGCACAATTAACCCAGGCGGCAGTTACCGGTCAGGTTACCCCTAAATCCCTGGTGCAATCGGCCTTACTCGCCCATTTAAGCGCCAATGCAGATCTTTTGGGGGAAGTCCCGATCGGGGATGAGAATTATCCTCTACCCCAGTCTGCCTCGACACAACTCAGCAACCCGGTGGACTATATTCTGGCGGTGGAAGGGTTGCTGCTGTTTTCAGGATCCGTAAAGGACTTATCTGAGCAAAGTGGGGAAGGGGCACTCAACAGTATTGCGCTCTACCCGCTGCTGCTGGAGGTGAATACGGGCAGTGCTAACACCAGCGATCGCACGGAGAAGCAAAAACATGAAGTCTGGTTTCCCCTGTGGGAGACTCCGTTAACTTGTCAGGAATACCGCCGCCATTTAGCCAGAAACCTGCAATTTCGTCTAGCTAACCAGGTACGGGACACGGTGGACCTGCTGCAACTGTTGGCCCAGAAGTCTGAGCAGTTGAAATTTAAGCGCTACCTGCGCTGTGGGTTCTGGACTCGCAAAGGACAGGGAGACTATTTAATTCCCATTGATATTGTGGAGCCGGGGGGCGGTGACCTGCTCAGTGAGTTGCGCCAATGGCGGTTTGCCAACCGCCCCAACTCCGGCGACAAAAAGCAAAGCCAGGGGTTGTTTAACCGTTTGACGCATTTGCAAAAACAGATGTTTGCGGTGCAGCAGGGCCAGGGGTCGATCGCGCTGTTGCTGGAGTCGTTGGGAGCAGTGGAGCAGTACCAAAGCCAGGTGCAGCCGCCCTACAGTACCCCGGTGCCAACGCTGAGCGATCGCTGGGTGGAGGCAATGCTAGCAGAAGTTCCCACCCCAGAGGCCCGTCTTGCGGTTTGTTTAGCTTCAACTCAGTTGCGACCCTATATCAGCAAAGGTGCCTTTTCACAAAAACAGGCTGAAGCCGGAAAATTTTCCTGGTTCTGGGGTAAACATCACCATCCTTTACCTACGGCTAACTTTCAAACCTTTAGCTGGCGCTTACTGACGGCCTGGACTCAGGAGGAGGGGCGACATCATCCCAAGCACCTGGGTTATGTCAAACCGTGCTGGGCGAGGGCGGAGGATCTGGCTTTATTGCTGACGGGTCAGGTGGATGTGCAGCAGATGTTGCACTGGGCGATCGGCCTCAGTCTTTGCAAAATTGAGCCGCGTGATTTTCGCCAGGGTGAACGTTCGGCTTGGAACCCGTTGCCCCTGGCCTTTCGGCAGGCCGCACGGCTCCAGTGGATCAAAGGCTATACCCTGCCCATGCCAGCTATCACCGCCCTCAGCCAGGGCAACACCCAACCCCTAACCCAGGCACTTCGCAAACAGGGCATTGCCACCTCCTTACCCCTGGGCCTCGCCCAAGGTCGAGCCGTTGCGATGGCGCTGTGTATTCCCTGCTGTCCCTTTCCTAAATCCCCATCGGAGGAACCCTAAATGTTATTAGCCCTTGAAACCGAGTTTCAGTCTTTGCTGCCCACGGCAAAACCCCCCACTTTCCTAGAAGTGGGGATTAGTCAAGCCTATAAGCCCTGGGCCAGTCGTCTCGATGTGAT
The DNA here is from genome assembly GCA_035286285.1 of Prochlorothrix sp. Classification (GTDB taxonomy): domain Bacteria; phylum Cyanobacteriota; class Cyanobacteriia; order Prochlorotrichales; family Prochlorotrichaceae; genus Prochlorothrix. The sequence continues at coordinate 2,639 of JAYKJG010000483.1, read as the reverse complement.
GCTGGCGACCCCCCAGGCGATCGCCAACCAAATGGAGGCGATGATTTGGGATGCAGGGCACCACTGCATTATTGAGGAACTGGCCCAGGTGCCCTATATCGAGATTGTCAACAAGTTGGAGAACCATCAGTTTGTGGCCTCAACGCTGACCATTCCCCACCGAGTCGGGACGGCGTATTTGGCTAAGCATAAGGAATGCCAGATTGAGGGCAAATCCTTTAAGGACTTTATCAAGCAGTCGGCCCAAGAGCGGGGACTGTACGAGACAATCTTTGCAATTGACCCGTTTTCAATTATTTTTGGCTGTTTCCTGAGTCATATTCAGGGGGTCTTGCGGATTCCGCGAATGTTATCGGCGGAGTTTGTGGCGGAGAATGCGATCGCCATGCCCAACGGCGGAGCGAGCCATGACCCGATCGATGCCAGTGGTAAGGGGGTTGTGGTGCAGAGCTACTTTGAAGGGGCAAAAAAGGGGACAAAGCGCAGTGCCCTTGGTTTGGGGAATGTGCCCTATTTGCGGGAATCCTACACGGCCCAGAGCTATAAGGGCTATTTTGTGCTGGATTCGCGGCCCCTGCGCCGATCGACCCTGCCGGAGGAGTCCAAGCGCTTTTTGGAGGTGATGGGGGAATATTTAATTGCCAAGTTTCTGAGCGAACCGGTGCAACTGCGATCGGAATGTTTCCTCGCTCCGGTAGACTCAATAGCCAAATTTGGGGAGTTACGGGACTTAGCAGCCATTAAAGCCGAGTTACAGAGCCTCATCACCGCAAACCAGCCCCATTGGCGTAGTCGCACGACCTTTGCTTTATCTCTCAAGTTTGATGAGGTTAAGGAGGAAGAGCAGGCTGCGGATTAGCCCCTAGGGTCATTGGGGAACGATCGACATCGGGTCGGGATCGCGCCCCCATGGCTCCCCTCTTGGCGGCCCAAAACCGGGTCAACCACGGGGGGATTGCCCCTACTAAAATTCCTCGTTCCTAACCTCTGCGTGGGAATGCATTCCTAGACGCTCCCGCGTCCTAAACCACAACCCACTCCGGCTAAGCAGTACCTAGAACTGCCAACCGTACCAACGTTATAGATTTGTTTATCGTGTCTTCTGAGGGTGAGTCATGCCGACAATTTTGAAGATTGAGTTGCTAAACCACCATTACAGCGCCAATGCTTGGGGCCATGGCCACTGTGAAGGGCAGGTGGACTGGCCTCCGTCCCCGTGGCGGATTTTGCGGGCGATCGTGGCTGTCGCCTATCGCAGCAACCTCAAACCGGCCCAAATGGTGCAATTACAGCAAATTTTGTACCCCCTGGCCCAGGAGTACCCGGTGTACTACCTGCCGGAAAGTACCTACATCCAGCATCGCACTCCGCGCCCCCATGTTTATCTGGGGCAAAATGCAGATCCGTTTAAGAAGCAACAGCCCCAACTTGGGGAGCAGATTGGCGGGAAGTTTCTCTATGCGGCGGGTTTAGCGCTACCGGAGGATGATACGGCGATTTATGTGGGCTGGGGCTGTGAACTGGGGGCGGACGATCGGGAGTTGCTGCAATATCTCTGTGATGGGCTGAGTTATTTGGGACGGGCGGAGTCTCCGGCAAAGTGGGATCTGGTGGCGGAGATGCCTGCGGCCAATACGACGGCGACGGAGGAGGGGAACCGGATTACGGCGGTGGTGCAGTTGGGTTTGGATGCGGATCAGGTGTGGGAGGCGCTGACGGCGACGGTGGCGGGGATTCACCGGGATCGCAAGCAGTTGGTTTTCCCTGGCTTGGGCTACCAGGGCTATACGATCGCGGTGGTCCCCCGTGCCCATCAGCGGCCCAGTGTGCAGTTGCCGACTTGGGTGCGGCTGTGGGTGACGGGGAAGGGGCATCGGGTGCCGATCGCCTTGTCTCAGGTGCTGTGTGAGGGGCTACATCGGGCTTTGGTGGCGCGGTGTCCGGCGGAGGTGTTTACGGGGCAGGTGTTGGGGCAACCGGTGCGGCATCACCGCCATTCGTTTATCCATGGGGTGCCGGATGCCCAGACGGGGCGCTGGGTGGAGTCGATCGTGTTGAGTGCGGCGATGGGGTACAGTCCGGAGGCGATCGCGGCGATCGCGGCGATCGCGGCCTGTGAGGGGGTTTTTTGTGGTTCTCAGATGGTCCGGCTGCAAGTTGCGGATTATGGCCAAGATTATCCCTATGGGGGGATGGAGTGGGAGAGTGTGTCGCCGTTTTTTTTGGGGCGTTCTCCGGCGATGCGCAATGGCAAGCCGAGAGGGTTGGTGGGGGACTATCAAAAGGATGGGCCGGAGCATCAGGCGCTGAGCTATTTATGCTATTTGGAGCAGTTTTCTTTGGGGGAGGGGCTGTCCTATGTGGCGGGGGAGCAGGGGTTGGAGTTGTGGCGGGAGGGGGTTTGGTTTGCGACCTGTGGGGTGGATCGGTTTGAGGGGGCGTGGAAGTGGCGGTGCGATCGGCGGCAGGGTCAACGCAAGAGTGCGATCGGGTTTCGGGTGCGGTTGAGGTTTGCGGAGTTTCAGCGGGGGCCGTTGTGTTTGGGGTATGCGAGTCATTATGGGCTTGGGGTGTTGTTGCCGGTGCGCGGGTAGGGGGGTCTGGGGGGGGATGGTTGGCTAGAGGGCTGGTGGTGAGGG
>JAYKJG010000482.1:0-5413 GCA_035286285.1 Prochlorothrix sp. | reverse complement strand
GTGAAGAACCTGTTGAGTGGTCATATGCAAGTTCAGTTGTTGAAATTCTGACAGTCGATCGCCCCACCGAGCGGGTCCTGAGCGAGGGTGCTTCAACGGGAAAGCTGGGGACCGTGGGGTTACTAAGCAGGCAGGGGATGGGGGTTAAGCCCTGCATGACTCCTTTAAATCCTGTTGCAATGCTACGTAATTCTCCTTGCAACGGGAGTATCAAGTGCTTTTCCCATGAATTCTTGCCAGCTATACACAGTAGCACAGGAAATCGATTTTTACCATCCTCAGACGTTTTTCATCCCCATGCCCCTGAACTGTAGGGCCAACGGGATCACTCCCTAGAGGGCGTGGTAGTGCCCCATCCGTCAGGAGCGAGGCGGCTAGATTGCCAATACCGTCGTACCGAGATCCTGACCTTGGGTGGACTACCTAGGGCGTTACTGAAAGCGGTTCATGATGCGATCGCTGAGCCATCGCACCGGAGGGCTGGGGTTAGCCACCTGGGACAGGATCCAAGCTTGCAGTTGGGGCGCAAGGCGTTGAAGGCCAACTTGGAGTTGGGTTTTCAGCCAAGGCGTTCCGACCCCGGTGAGGGTGGGAAGCACAAGGGTTTGCCATTTCCCATGGGCCAGGGCTACGATCAGGCTAATGCCCGTGGGTAGCAGTGCCAAGGTCCAGGATACAGCCTCTGGCACTTCCATCTGCGATCGCAAACTCCCTAGCATCTGATCCACCAACCAGTTGTGGGCCGTGACCACCGCAAGACATTGCTCTTCCCGCAGCAAATCCCGTTTAACCCGATACAGAATATCGCCATCTAGCCCCACAATGCTTTCTAGGACTAACTGACCCTGATATTCCGTCAAAAACGTTAACCCAGACTGAGCAACGGGCACAGAACTCGCCCCATCGCCTTCTGCGTCCCTCGCTGAATCTGTCTCTGAATCCGTCTCTGAATCCGTATCCCACAGCGCCGCCTTGCGGAGGGTTTGCTGGAGGGGCTTAGGCAGGTCTAGGGTATGGCCCCGATCGCGGCTGTGAAAAATGCCCAGGATCAGCGGCTCCGTTAAATGAAACCGAAAGCGATTCCCCTCCGGCTGAATGCAACCCAGAATCTGGCGTTGGAGCGCCGGACTCATGGCCAGACTGGGAACAAGACCCGTTGTCATGGTTGTCCTCCGTCATGTTGTCCCATAGCGTCAGTCGAGGGGCAGTGTTTGAAGCATCGGTTACAGCAGGCAAGGGGGGATAGGAGCCAATGGATCTAGACCCATTTCAGCCTGAGGGAACAGCCCCTATTTCGACTTCGGCAGAAAACTCTGAAGGAGACCCACCATAAAGTCAATCAGTTCCCGCCATTGGCGCTGGCCCGATTCCACGGCCTGATTGTGAATCCCCACCACAAAGTCCCGCAGTTCTGGGTTCTCCAGCAAATCCTTGTGATAGCGGTTAATCACGTCCCCATCCAACTGCATAATCGTCTGGGCGTAGATCAGATCCTTGGTGGTACTGGTCACATCACCCCCATCCAGCGCTAGCTTCTGCTCCGCTAGCTTCCGCAATGCCCGCAAAAATGCCGTATCCCTCACTAGAACCTGAACCTTTTCCAGATGTTCATCGGGGTGGGGGAGGGGCTTAGCCCGATCGTCGGGGAAACAGAGGTGGTAGTTTTCCTCTAACTGGTCATACAACGCTTCGTAGGCGGGGCGAAGATCGGTGGGGATTGGGGCTTGGCTGTGGGCTGGGAGGTTGGGGATAATCCGCTCCGGATGGTCAAGCCTTGCCCGCAGGTAATACAGCGTGCGATAGGTCCGCACGGCATTGAACTTATCCCCGGAAATTTCAGTTACCACCATGGTGCTAACCTCTAGGGCCGTGAAGTCCGCCAGAAGATTGCCCAAGGAGCCAATAAACTCATTAAACTGCCCCTGGATATTCTTCTCGGACTGCACCGTATCCAAGGAGGTGGCAGCGCTGGGGGAGGTGGGCGTAGCGGGGGTCTGGGGAACAAGCTGGCCACCGGCGCTGCTGGAACCGCTACTGCTAGGAGCACCACTGGCCTTATTGGCGGGGGGCATCTGCCCATTGCCCGGAGCTTTGGCATGGCTGGGCGGGCGGCGACCATTGGCAGCCGTAGCAGCAGGGCGTTTGGCAGCGGGCTTGGGGTTAGAGGGAGGGTTGGAGGGAGTCATGGGGATGCACTCCTGAGGGAGGGGGTAGGGGGCAGGTAGAGCAGCAGGGAGCCAAGAAGGCGATGGCGTGCTGAGGGGAGTCGTACAGCAGCAGCCCTAGGGATGGGGCCGGGGGGGCGGGGGGGGCGGAGTATTGTCCTCCTCATCCAGTTCTAGGCTCGCAAAGGGATCATCATCATCCAGCAGGGCCAGATCATCCAAATCCACAGGGGGATGGCTTTCTGGGGGCGAACTGCCCAGTTCTGCCAGCAGCAAATCCTTTTCACTGGCCATAGCATCCAACTCACCAAAGTCCTCAGGGGCCGTATTACCAAAGAGATTGGCGAGGGGATCCGTCGTATCTGGACCCAGCCCCGGCACGTCTTCCTCGACTTCCTCTTCGAGGTCATCTAGGTCCAAGTCCTCCAGATCGCTGAGGTCGTCTAGGTCATCTAAGTCATCTAAGTCATCGACCACCGTTAAGTTGAGATTGCTCTCTGGCTCTGGACTGCTGAAGTCGAGGCTGGCCTCTAGGCTTTCCGCTAAGGGGGTTCCGGCGGGGGCTTCGTCCCACGGCCCCATATCGAAGTCTTCTACAGTTTCCAGGCCCAGATCATCAATGCTGGCAATGCTGGCAGTGCTGGCAGTGCTGGCAGGAGGAGTTGGGGCAGGGGTTGCCGCCACGGGTGAACCTGGAGGGGGGACCGGGGAACTGGCTTCGTCCTCAGCCTCATCCATCAGCAGGTCGTCTTCCAGCAAGCTATCCCCTAGGGAGTCATCCTCGAAGGAGTCGTCTAAGTCATCCACCATAAGGCGATCGGACAGGTCCAACTCCTCTAGCTCTAGGCCTTCCTCTAGATCATCCACCCCTAGTTCCAAGTCCTCGAAATCGTCGCTGTCCTCAACGGTACTCACCGCTGTGGATTGCAGATCAATGGTGGTTGCCGTCGAAACGGGAAGGTTGAGGTCGAAGTCTTCTAGGGGGTCGGTATCTTGGTCCATGGCTTCGAGGGGGGGCACGATCGGCACCTTCGTTGCGGCGATCGATTCTTCCGGCAGATCGCTCCCTAGACTGTCCATGGCCTCCTCGATCGAGCCTAGGACATCCTCCCCCGTTTCCTCAAACTTCTCTTCGAGATCATCCCCCAAATCCACCAGGGCATCCCCCAGCAGATCCAGGTTTTCACCCAAAGCTTCATCAAGGTCTGCCCCCAGATTTAGTCCCAGATCGGACGGTGCTGGCTTGGGGAGGCTGCCGATCGGGCTACGGACAAAGCCAGACGGGGGCGGCGGCGGGGGCAAAAACTCCTCTAGGTCTGCTTCAGGGCTGGAAACTGCTGAAGCAGCACCGCTGCCCAGGCTGGGCATCTCCAAACCGGGCAGTTCCAAATCCGCCAAGGGATCGAGATCGTCGGGGAGTTCAAACTCCCCCAAAGGATTGTCATCAAGACCCGCCACAGCGCTTTCTGCCACTGCCCCATGGACCGCAGCGGACATCTCTGCTTCCAGGCTCAGATCTTGATCTAGATCTAGATCTAAGCCATAGCTGCCCTCTTCATCGGCATCAGTCTCACCAAAATCCGTGTCTGCAAAGTCGAGAAGCTCATCGTCTTCGCTGCTGTCGGTGTCACTGCTGTCAAGGTTGAAGCTGGCGGCAACCCCTAAAAACGCTGGATCGAGGGCGCGTTCAACGATTTGTAAGGGTTCCGCCTGATCAAAAAAAGAGTCGCGGGTTACGGCTGCGGGGACCGACTTCTGAAGTGTTTTGAGATCAGCCTCTTGCTCGAAGGCTTGGCTGACCCAGTTGAGGGACTCCTCTAACTGTTGGGGATCAATGGGATTGGCCGCTGCGATCGCCTCAGCCTGCTTAACCCATTGGGCTTGAATATAGGCCAGGGGATTGCCCACATCGGGAACCGTTTCAGCCTTTTGGTCTTGGAAGTCTGCCACCACCTTCTGGACGGGGTTCACAATCAACTCTTGAAGTTCGGTGTCAAACTCGACCGTTTCCAGCTTAAAGCGCTCTGCGACATCGGGAATCCGGCCCGTGGGAACGGCCTCCTGGGCTGCTTTAATCAACTCAGAGATGGGGTCATCATCGGGGAAAGGATTTTCCAGGCGGGCCGCAGCCGTGCCTAGGGCTTCTGCCCCAGAGGCTACGGCCTCGTCTAGTCGATCGACGGCTTCTAGATCCACGGCCTCCTGGCCCACTGCCAGCGTGTCCGCCAGAGTATCCGTCAGTTCAGCGGGGAAATCCTGGCCATCCAGGGCATCGGACAGGTCTAAGTCTCCGAGGGGGTCCACATCGGGTGGCAAATCGGACGGATCCAGGGACATCCCATCCAGATCTAGGGCATCCTCCAGACCCACATCTTCAAAGCTGCCCAGACCCCGATCGCCGTCCGCTAGGGACACCTCAGCGGAGAAGTCTGGATCGGAGAAGTCTGTTGTATCTGCTAGGTCGTCTAGACCCGCCTCACCAAAACTCGCTGCCCCAAAACTGGCCTCAACAAAGCCTGAATCTGTAAAGCCTGAGTCCGTCAAATCGGTCTCTCCCAGGCTACCTTCGTTGTAGTCGGAATCAGCGCTAAAGGGGGTGAGGGGCTGCTCTGGGCGGGAACTGCCACGGGTGGAGGGTGGGGTTGGGGGTGGCGGGGTTGCAGCGGGTTCAGCGATGGGGGATGCCCACAGATCGGCGTTGGTAGCCGTGGTAGCGGTGCTGGAGTCAGGATGTCCCGTCATTTGGACACAAGCCTGGAGTAGGGCTTGTAGGCTGGCCACATTATCCCGGATGATTTGGCGACCTTCGCGAACTTGATTCATGTGGAACTGCCGCAGATCTGTATACAGACTGTCGTTGAGAAAGCGGCTGTTGATTTCGGTCTCAATGTCTCCGTCGATCAAGTTGATGAGGGTGCGCATCCGGTGCCTGCCCTCGGACTGGGAAGCCGTTGGCGACTCTGCGGTGACCACGGTGGTGGTGATATTAAGGTGAACTACTTCACTAAGGGCCAATTTAAAAGCTTCTAGGAAGTTGCCTGATTTGAACTTTTCCTGGAATTCTTTGCTAGTCGCCATGGGGGCTGTCTCCAAGATCGAACAGGGCCGTGGTGCGGTAACGGTGTGTTAAAGATAGGGGTAAGGTGGCGTTTTGTCTATGTGGTTTTGCCCGGTTTCTCCCCAAACTGGGTGGGGGCGCGATCGACGGCGGTCCAAAGCCCCGATCGCCCTGCTCAAAACAATACCCT
>JAYKJG010000481.1:0-10237 GCA_035286285.1 Prochlorothrix sp. | reverse complement strand
GGAAATCTTAGATTTTCTCCTGTTCCTCAAAGCACGCTACGCAGAAGACTGCCCAACCCCCGAAGAAGCCAGTCACATTGCTATGGCTCAGGCCGCTTATCAGGCTGGAGATTACGTCCCCTTAGCGACCTATGAGGCTGAACAAGAGTGACCTATCAAGTCTTAATCCCCAAACCGGTCCAGAAACAACTCAATAACATCCCAAAACCCGATCGGCAGCGTATCCTATTCACTTTGGCGGGCTTACCGATTGGAGAGGGTGCATTTCACGTTGGAGCAACCCAGCCCCTAACCTGGCTCAAAAGGCTTGTAGTGCGGACTTGAGTCCGCCCCTGAGTCCGCCCCTTGGCAAACGTGAAATGTACCCATTGGGGTAGGGGCAAACTCCCCGTGATTGCCCCGGTTTTGGCACCAAGAGGGTCGGCAGGGGGGCGCGACCCCTAGGAGGCTGGTTCCAAAGTGAGCGGCACCCCCAGAGGCATTGCCCCAAGGGTAGACTTCGGCGGACTGTGGCGGATATTAAGCCGCTAGGGGCAGATCCAGCGCCTGGGGCAGCGTCGGAGGCGGATCGTGCCGGTCTGAGGGGCCAGCCATCAGTTGCACCACAACCCCCTGCCCCCCAGAACTGTGGTAGCGATCGGCCCAAGTCCGCAGCAACACATCCAACTCCGCCAACGCCTCATCCACCTGATCCCCAGCAATATTCAACTCCTCCAGCGCCCGCAAAACCTGGGGTTGGCGCTCAGCCCAATTCCGCATCAGCCGGAAATACCGCGCCGTATCTTCCACAGTTGTGTAGGTGCGCTCCTCCTCACCCACGGGGGAGTAGGAAGGCCGCATCAACGCATAGAAGGGCGGACCCCAGGAGGTCTCGACGGACATGACCGTGCCGGAATAGAGCAAACGCCGCCGAATATGCTCTGCAAAGGCTTCACTGAGGGGCATCCGCCGATCTTCGGGCAAATCCTCTTGATCGCGGCTATGGAGGAATTCAATTAACTCCATAAACTGGAAGGCGTTGATCAGTTGGGCGGAGGGGAGATTGTCCGGTAAACTGGCTTCAATTTGGCGCTTTTCTGAGGGCATGAGGCTGGCCCCAGAGATGCGGGACCGACCTGCTTCCCAGGGGAAGCGCTGCATCCAAATATAGGGTAATTGAATTAAATAGCGGGGTTCCTGGGAACCAAGTACCTTAAAGAGTCGGCCTTGCTCTAGGGATTGGTGAATTTCTTCGACGATCGCCTTAACTCGTTTTGGCTCGATGTGGTGCAGATGCCCCGTCATGCGGAGATTTTTGCCCTGCTCAACGTAGGTGCTATAGACGGCACATTTGGCGGCAGTGGCGGCAGCTTCCAAAAAAGCGCCGTGGCGGTGGCCGCTAGTGCGCATGGCACTGTAAGCGAGGTGGATCATAATCTGATCTAGGGCGCTTGGACTGAGCTTTTCAATGAAATCTAAATCACTCAGTTGATCCAGGGTTGAATCATCGAGTTTGGCACGATGGGAGAGCGCTAAGTGATTGGTAGACATACGGTATTCCTTAGGTTGATCACAGGCAAATGGGAGCAGAGCAGGGCACATGGCACCAGGATTTTAGGCGGTTGCCTTGCCGTCCAAGCGACCGCTTCCCCGTGTCACCAGGAGCGGTTGACCCGTTAAAACGGTGCCCCAGGGCGAGAGCCACTCGCCCCAGGGATGGAGAGACGGAACAAGGGAGGGGTTGGGAGATTGGATCGATCGGCAAGCGAATAGAAACAAGCCCGATAGAGCACCGATGTAATGCATGGTTTCAACTCCAAGGTAGATGAAAGGGTTTGTTGTGTAACTTGTACTGCCTTTTCAAGCTAGGGAAACACCATTTTCTGGGGGTGATGACCCTGGGTAAGGTTCCAAGTTGGTCTTACTTTGACCGAAAAAAATAGACCTGTCAAAAGGTCTTGACCTGTTCAGGATTTCACCGCCTTAGAGACTGGCCTTTTGGGTTGTTTACCGTTTGGGTTGTTTACCGTTTGGGTTGTTTACCGGTTAGGTTATCCACCGCTTGAGAGGGCTACCCTTGCCCCGATCGGCCTCTACAATCCCGGACCCCGTAGGGCACAGCCCCCGATCGGCAGCAGGACCTGAGGGGGTTTTCCCCCTGGGTGTATCCCACTTTCGCAGCGTTCCCCTCATCCCCCAACCCCTTCTCCCAGGACGGGAGAAGGGGAGTCAGACTTTTTAAAGTCCCTCTCCTGGCCTGGGAGAGGGATTTAGGGTGAGGGCCATGTCTGCCATTAGTTTCCCAGGTGCTTGGACGAAAGTGGGATGCTCCCCTCCCCCTCTCCCCTGCCATCAAGCTTTGAAGCCCCCCTAGGGAGGGTGATACCCCAAGGGGTGAAACCCATTGCACTCCTCTCTAAAGTTTGTCAACTTGCACAGTAGAACACTGATTTTGCTCCAATTTATGTTTTGGTTTTGAGACCTATGGATAGTTTGACTCACCTTTATGCGGCTGGAATCTTGGGATCAAAATTGCGGTTCCCCCCGCGATCGCGGCAATCGAAATTACCCCCGCGATCGCAACCCTTGCCCTCGCCCCCGCCAGCGCTTCAGCCCCTCAATACCCTCTGCTATGCTCCCGGCGCATTGCGGCCCATTGCCTGCTACCGCAACCCCCAAACCCTTGCCCTTGCCCTCAAAACCCCGACTTCGGGGCGCAGCCTCACTCCCCTTGAGGTGTGGGATGTGACTGCACGGGGGTTAGAGGCTTGGGGGCTAGACAATGGGTGTTTTCAGAATAGCGGTGCAGGTTATGGGGGTTTAGAGGTCGAAAATGTTGAGCAAAGCCGTGAAGAACCCCCCGATCGCGGCGATCTCACCCCCTGGCAACGGCTGCGGCAGTGGGGCAGTATGGCCTTGACCCTGTGCTTGGCGACCTGGGCAGGGCCGGGGCAAGCGGTGGGGTTACAGGCCAATACAAGCTCAATTTTGGCCTATGGCAGTGAAGGGGATGCTGTTGCTCGTTTACAGTACCGTTTGCTGAGCCTGGGGTATTTAGATACCTGTATTACTGGCTTTTTGGGGCCAGAAACGGAAGCCTCGATCGTCCGCTTTCAACGGGACTCCGGTTTGGTGGCCGATGGTATTGCTGGACCAGAAACCCAAGCGGCACTGTTTTCTTCCCAGGATGGGGGCGATCGATCGGGGCCGGTGAGTAGTAGCCCCATGAGCAGCCCCACGGGGGAGAATATCGTTGAAATCCAGAGTTTGCTTCAGGACTGGGGGTACTACTGGGGGGCGATCGATGGCGTTCGCGGACCCGTAACCGATGCGGCAATTCGTGAATTTCAGGCCGATCGGGGGCTGGTGGTGGATGGCATTGTGGGAGCGGCTACTTGGCAGGCGCTGCTGGGGGATTCCGCTGGGGATTGGGGTGGCATGGGCAGTAGTCGCGAGGCGACAACGGGGGAAAGTGCGGGCAGTAGCCCAGCGTGGGAACTGCCTCCCCCGCCCAGTCCCGGCTTTTATGAAGAGCCGATCGATCCCCTTCCTCTGCCCTTTCCGCCGGATTTTTCTTAAAACAAGACTCTACTGCCAGGAGGTACAGGCCATGCTTAAATTTTTTACCTATACAACGCTGATCTCAATTTTAGTCGGGGCCGGGATTGCCCTGGAAACCCATCCGTCCACCGTGGCCGATCTAGCGGCAGAAGCGCCCGGTTCAGAGCGTCTAAATCGGGAAAATTTTGCCCTAGATAGTAATAGGGTAGATGGTGCTGATCTTGAGCTTCAGGATGCGGATTCCAGCCGGGAACCCTCGGTTTGGGGGGATAGAAACTGGGAGCAGGGCGGTGCAGGGACGGGTGAAGCGGGGAGTGGGGGTCGGGAGGCTGTCGCGGGCGATCGCCCCCAGGATCCAGCAGCGCCAGCGGGCACCTTGCTCCCGGTTCCCCCTGCCCCCCCTGCTCCCCCAAGAACGACCCCTGGGGGCGCTAACCCGGCCCTGATCCCCTGGGGGACTCCCCTCGGTCAAACTGGCTCAGGTTCTGCGGATTCCCTCGGCCCTGCCAGCGCTCCCAGTGCCCCAACCCCCCAGCCTGCTGAAATCTCTCCATCTTCCTTTGGGGTTGATCCTCCCCCTTCCCGTTCTCTCCCGGCAGTTGCCGCTGCCCCGACCCCGATCGCCCCCCTCGCCAGTTTGAATAAGCCCCTGCCCGTTCAGTTGTCCTCGGAAGCGGCCTCGTCTCGCTTTCTGTCCCCCACCGTCCCCTCAGAATTCAATCCGGAGCAGCCCCCAATACCCGCGTTATGGTGAGGGGAATGGGATCAGAATTTGTTTCCCCTTGCTAGCCCCTACCACGACCCCTACGCCATGACTCGCCTCGCCCTTGTTGTTGGGATTGATACCTACCAGGCTCTGCCCCCCCTGTCGATCGCCCGAACCAGTGCCACTGCCCTTGCTCAGCGGCTAGAGCGGTATGGCAACTGTACGGTGCAGCAACTGCCCGCGCCCGTCGCCACGGATCACCCTGGGGTGAGTGTGGAGAACCCGGTTCACCTGGCCAGCCTTAAGGAAAATCTGCTGGAATTGTTCCAGCCCAGCCGGGGGATGTATGCCAAGACCGTGATTTTTTACTTTGCAGGCTATGCGGTTTTGAAGAATGGCGGCCTGCAAGAGGGCTTTTTGGTCACCAGCGACGGTCAGAGCGGCCAAGAACCCCATGGTTTATCTTTTTTCTGGCTCCAGCGCTTGCTGCGGGACAGCCCGGTGGAACAGTGGGCGGTGTGGTTAGACTGCTGGCAGGTGGCGGAACCGGTGCGGGCTACGGTGGAGACGATCGGGCGATCGACAACCCCAGTGCTGACTGATCCAGATCCTAGGCAGGATTCCATGGGGCCTTCGCGTTTGGGTTGGCATCAAGAGGTTCGGAGTTCAACAACGGCTTTAGCCCCGCTTTTGAACCTTAGGGAAGCAGATCCGGGGGAAAAACAGGGTTACGATCGCCTGTTCCTGGGGACTTGTCAGCCCGCTGCGATCGTGGAGAAGCAAACCCTGGGTTCAGCGGCGGCTAGCCTAGGGGTGCCCAGTGCTGTGGCCCAGGGTGCAGCCGCGATCGGGGGGGATAGTCCCGGTTTGGTGAGCCTGTCGGGCGCACCGTTATCGCCCCTGAGTCAGGCGATCGTCGAAGGTCTCGACCCCGATCGCACCGAAAGCGGCATTATTACCAGTACCTTTCTCCACAACTGGGTTAGCACAGCCCTGAGCGATCGCCTGCCCAATCATCACTGGCGGCAGTCCGGTCACCCGGTGGTTCTCAGCCGCGCCCTGCGGGACTTCTGCCCCTACAAGGGATTGGCTTATTTTGACTGCAATACGGAAGATCCCCAGTATTTCCATGGTCGAGAAGCCTTAACAGCCCAATTACTGGAGAATATTCAGCACCGTAACTTTTTAGCGGTTCTTGGCCCATCGGGGAGCGGTAAGTCTTCGGTGCTGCGGGCGGGGCTGATGCACCAACTTCAGCTTGGCCAACAGATTCCCGACAGCGATCGCTGGCAGGTCCATATTCTGCAACCGGGGGGTCACCCCCTGCTGAACTTAGCCTTTGCCTTTTTAGACCTGAATTTGCCCCTGGTGGAGCGTGCTAAGCAGCTTGGGGAGATTGAAAGCTTAGTCAGCCAGGGTAGCGAGGGAATGCGCCGTCTGGTGCAGGCTTCGGCGGCTCCGCGCCTGATTTTGGTGGTGGATCAGTTTGAGGAACTGTTTACCCTCTGTCGCGATAAGGCCGAGCGGCACCTGTTTTTAGATTGCCTGCTGGGGGCAATGAATGCCTCGGCGGAAGGGCGCTATGCGGTGCCGTTGCAGGTGGTGATCGGGATGCGATCGGACTTTTTTAGTGCCTGTACCAAAGCCGACTACGCAGCCCTAGGCGCAGCAATTCAGAGCAATCATGTGATGGTGCCGCCCTTAATGCAGACAGAACTCCAGGATGCCATTTGCAAACCGGCTCACCAGTTGGGCGTAACCCTAGAGCCGGAGTTAGTGCAGCAGATGATTGCCGATGTGGCCGGGGCTTCCAATGTCTTACCGCTGCTGGAATATACCCTGACGGAGTTGTGGTATCAGCGCCGCGATCGTCGCCTCAGTTTGGTGGACTATATTCGCTTGGGGGGCATTCGGGGCACCTTGGAAAAGCGGGCCGATGCCCTCTATCAGCAGCTTGACCCCGAACAACAGGCCGCTCTTCAGCATATTTTCCTCTCTTTGACTCAATTCGGCGATGGTGTAACCGAAGACTCCCGCCGCCGGGTTTTTAAGCAGGATTTAGCCACGCCTCAATTCCCAACCCTGGTGATTGATAGCTTAGTGCAGCGCCTTGCCAATGAAAAGTTAGTGGTGACGAGCGCCTGGGCACCGCCGGGAACGGGACTGGGGGAAGAGCAGGTGGTGGATGTGATCCATGAAGCCCTGATCCGGCACTGGGGACTGTTGCGGCGCTGGATTGATACCCACCGTGAGGATTTACGGCAACAGCGCGAGTTGCAGGACCTGGCGGAGCAGTGGTTCCGCAAGGGGCAATCGCCGGATTATTTGCTTCAGGGGGAGGCATTGGGGGAAGCCCTGGCTTTTTGGCTGCAATGGACAACGACAGCGGTGGAACCTCGATCGCAGCTTTTTCACCGCCCGTTTTCGGGTTTAGTTCAGGGATTTCTGGATGCCAGTCAGGAGGAGCAACGGCAGCGCACCGCCGCTAGCCAAGCCCAGGAACAGCAGTTTCAGCAGCAGCGTCGCCAAACTCAGCGCATTCGCCAGCAGTTGCGGACCTTAGCCCTGGGGGCTGGGGGGGCGCTGTTGGGCGCGGTACTGTTGCTGGCAGCCCAGCGCCAAGCCTTGGAAGGGCAAGCGATCGAGCAACTAACGACGGAAATTCGCCAAGCCTTAGCAGACAACCAAGATCTAGAGGCCCAGCGGCTGAGTTTGGAGGCACGGCAGCGCTGGCGATCGGCCTTGTTGACGCGGTGGCTCCAGCCGCACTTAGAAGCGTCGATTACAGCAGGATTACAGCAAGCCCTCTATCAGTCGGCTGAATTTAATCAAATTCGCAGTGTTGGCGGTGGTATCGTCAGTCTGGCCCTCAATCCCCAAGTCTTTGGGGAAGAACCTGAAGAGAGTGCAGCCCCCCGATCGACCCTGTTGCCATCGGTGCAAAGTCCGTTGCTGGCCACCAGCGATCGGGAGGGGCGAGTCCAACTGTGGACGGCCCAGGGACAGTCTGTGGGGGAGCTAGGGGAAAATCGCAGCCAAGAACAGGTTTATGAAGTGGCCTGGAGTCCGAATGGGCTGAAATTGGCGACCGCAGGGCGGGATGGGACGGTTCACCTCTGGACGGAGACGGGGCAAGCTTTGGCGGTGCTAGACTCCCAAGGGCAACAGCGCGATCGCTCAGCAGCCACGATCGCCACCCCGCTCCAACTCTTTGACGTGGCCTGGAGTCCTGACAGTACCGAGTTGGTGGGTACGGGTGAAGCGGGGCGGGTGTATCGTTGGCGCGAAGATGGCACGCCCTTGGCAGAGTTTGCAGCCCATACCGGCTGGATCTACGATGTTGTGTATAGTCCGTCGGGGAATCGCATTGCGACGGCGGGGGGCGATGGTTTAGTGAGAATTTGGGATTTAGAAGGCAAGCTCCAGGGGGAACTTGGCGATCAGGGCAGTACGGTCTGGAGTGTGGCCTTTAGTCCCGATGGCCAAACCCTTGCCACGGCCAGCAGTGATCACCAGGTGCGCCTGTGGGATCGCCAGGGTCAACTGCGGGCTACCCTCCAGGGCCACCAAGACCGCGTGCTCAGAGTCGTTTTTAGCCCCGATGGCCAAACTCTGGCCAGTAGTAGCACAGATGGCACAATTCGCCTTTGGGATCTCCAGGGAACGCCGCTGCAAACCTTCCAGGGCCATGGGGATTGGGTTTACGATTTGGCCTACAGTCCCCAGGGTGACTTTTTAGTCAGTGGGGGCCGTGATGGTACAACCCGGTTTTGGCGGCTGCAAGCCCCGGCCCAACAGCACTATTTGGCCCACCCCGATCGCATTCTGCAAACGGCCTCTGATCCCCAGGGTGAGCTAATTGCCACCAGTTCCACCGATGGCCAAGTGGGGCTGTGGACTCCCCAGGGCCAGTGGGTGACGATGCTGCAAGGTCACCAGGGCTGGGTCTTGGATGTGGCCTTTAGTGCCACGGGCGATCGCCTGATTACGGGGGGAAGCGATGGTACGGTGCGCCTGTGGAGCCGATCGGGGCAGTTGTTACAAACCCTGCAAACGGGGCAAGGCTGGATTTATCAAGTGGCCTTTAGTCCCGATGGGCGCTTTTGGGCCAGTCGGGGGCGGGATGGCACGGTGCAGCTTTGGGCGACTGAGGGCCAACTGTTGGCGCAATTGCCAACCCAGGGGGCTAAGGCTGAGTCTGGTGCTACGGAGGATACTGATCTCAATCTCAGTGCGATCTATAGCTTTTTGTTCAGTCCAGATAGCCAATTTTTAGCTACTCGGAGCCAGGATAATGGCGTGCGGCTGTGGACTTTGCCCCAGGTGGGGGCCACGGACACCGATGCCCTAGAGATGACCCTGCTGCGTGACCACCAAGGGGAAATCTATGATGTCGCCTTTACGCCGGACAGCCGCTTTGTGGCAACGGCGGGGTCTGATGGTACGGTGCGCCTGTGGGATCGCCAGGGTAACCCCCGATCGGTGTTGCGCAGTAACTCCGCTGAAATTTATAGCATTAGCATTAGCCAAGATGGAGAAACCCTCGCCACGGGCAGTTCTGACGGCAGTACTCGCCTCTGGACCCTGGAGGGACGCGAAATTGCAACCTTACCGACGGCAGCGGAACCCGTTTGGGAAGTCTTGCTCAGTCCCGACGGCCAAACCCTCGCCACTCGCAGTAATAGCCACACGGCCCGTCTTTGGTCGGTGCCAGAGGGCAAAAATCTCGTTGAACTGCCTGCCCACGCGGCTCCAGTCTGGAATTTGCACTTTAGCGCCGACAGTCAAAGCCTCTTGACCCACAGCGGCGATGGTCTAGTCCAGCGCTGGGATCTCAAAGGTCAGCGTTTGGCGCTGCTGCAAGACCCCCAAGGACAGGTCACCCATCTGGCCCTTGCTCCCCAGGGTCAACGGCTGGCCAGTGGGGGCAGTGATGGCCGGGTGCGCCTTTGGGATGCAGCGGGGGCGCAGGTGGCGGAATTGGAGGGCCATGGGGGCGCGGTTCGCCAAGTTCAGTTTGAGGGGCGAGGGGAAACTCTGGCCAGTCTTAGTGCCGATGGGACTGTGCGTCTGTGGCAGAAAGACGGGAAATTTCTGCGGGAATTGGGTCAACAGGGGGATACACCGCTCTATGGCTTGGCCTGGGCGAAGTCGGGCCAAGACTTGCTCACCAGTGATGCTGCGGGGATGGTGCGGCGGTGGTCCGTGCAGGGGGAGAATCGGGGTGAGTTTAAGGCGGGGGTGGGTGAGGTCTTGGCGCTGGCGTGGAGTGACGATCGCCAGCAGATTGCTACGGGCCACGGAGATGGAACGGTGCAGCTTTGGACGGAGCAGGGGGAACTGTTGGGAACCCGATCGGGCCACCAAGACCGCATTACCAGCTTAGTGTTTGATCAAGACGGAAATTTGGCCTCTAGTAGCGAAGATGGTACGGTTCGCCTCTGGGATCGCCAAGGTACGCTGCTAGGAGAGCTACGGGGCCACCAGGGGCCGGTCACCCAGGTGCAGTTTAATCCCCGATCGCCCCACAATCAGCCCCAACTGCTCACCAGTGGCCAAGATGGCACAATCCGCCTCTGGAACTCCCAGGGCGAAGCCTTGGCGGTGATTCCGGCCCACTGGGGCGGTGTGGGGACGGCGATTTTTGAGGCATCGGGCCAAGGGGTGATCAGTGGCGGTTGGCGGGATGGCCAAATCCGGACCTGGACCCTGGGGGATGAGTCGGTGCTGGCGCAGTCGCTCTGTCAGCAACTGGGGGCTTATTTGCAAAGTCCGATGATGGCCGATCGATCGGGCCTTTGCCCCTAGCTTCCCCGCAGCGCTACTCCCCCGCGCCCGGTGTCTTGCACTGTTGCCGACGCACAGGGTGCATTTCACTTTGGAACCCTCGGCCTAGGGTAGGGGTCGCGCCCCCGTGCCGACCCTCTTAGCGGCCCAAAACCGGGGCAACCACGGGGGGATTGCCCCTACCGACTGGGTGAATCTGCCAAA
>JAYKJG010000480.1:0-7092 GCA_035286285.1 Prochlorothrix sp. | reverse complement strand
CAATCCATGTAGGGGCGCGGTTTTCGCGCCCGGTTTTCGCGCCCGGTTTTCGCGCCCGGTTTTCGCGCCCGGTTTTCGCGCCCGGTTTTCGCGCCCGGTTTTCACGCCCGGTTTTCACGCCCGGTTTTCGCGCCCGGTTTTCGCGCCCGGTTTTCGTGCCGGGACCAGTACCGAAAAGTTACTGGTCTAACCAGTGGAGGATCGCTTCAGCCACAGCTTCCGACTGCTCCAGGTGGGGCACATGGCCGCTGCTATCAATCCAGACCAGATCCGCCGTGGGAATTTCCTGCGCCATCACCGTGGCATCCTGGGTGCCCAAAATCTTGTCCTGCTTGCCCCACACCACCAGGGTTGGCGCTTTCAGGTTTTTGAGGTGCTGCTTAACCGAGGGGTAGCCGCCGGACTTGGTGAAGGACTTGAGGGCAGTGTCCCAGTGGGGCATCAGGAGATGGAGCATCATGCAGGTGTCAGCATCGGGGGTGGCGTAGGTGTCGGGGGTATGGTACGCCGATCGACTGATATTATGGCGAACATCGGGGCGGCGCAGAAATTCCACGGCCCACCGATCGAGGGGCGGAAACAGAAACTTCCCGATCGTGGGGCCATTCTTAACCCCGGCACTGTCCAGCAAAACCAGTCCTGCCACCGCTTCGGGGTAGGCTAGGGCAAATTCGATCGTTGCTGCCCCGCCCATGGAAGCCCCCACCAAAATCACAGGCCGCTGAATAAGCTGCTGCCAAGTGGCGTAGAGGTGCGTTTGCAGGTTGGCGGGGTTGTAGCGGAGGGCCGGGGGGCGATCGGTAAAGCCAAAGCCCAAGAGATCGATCGTCCAGGTTTCCCGCTGCTCTGCGAGGCGGGGCAACAGCCGCCGATATTCCAGCAGGGAGCTATCAAAACCAGGGATCAGCAGCAGGGGCGGGCGATCGCTGGCCAGTCCAGCTTGGACATAGGCCGTGGCGATCGGCTCCCCTTGGAGATCCGTCGCAATGGGAGCAATTTGAATCTGTTGGGCCAGGGTGCGGGAGGTCGCTTCGCTGAGGCGTTCAAACCCCTGAACCACAGCATCCGGTAGTTTTGGCATCAATCGGTTTGGCATTCTACTCTGGCCTCACATCGATGAGGGCATCATAACTTTGGCATTGCTTGTATTCTGTCATTGTTTTCATGCTGCATATTTTTATGCTGCCTTCTTTCTATACCGCATTCTTCCTAGGGCACCTCGAAAACCCCAAATTTTCGCCCAGTGCCCCACCTAAGACTAAGGGTTGTGATAGGCGGCAAAGCCGCCCACCTCGATTAAGGGTGTTGCCCCCTAGCGCGATCCCAATTCTAGGGACTCGCTAACAGTCGGGTCATAGCCGTGGCATAGCCCGTCAGTTCGACATAGCCTTGGCCCTGGAGAGCACGATCGCCCTGGGTTCCCTGGTACCGTACCGCCCCTTCCCAATAGGCAGTCAGCGCCGTTTCCAGTTCCTGATTCGCCATTTGGGGGACTATATCCATCTCTAAATCAAGTTTTGGAACCTGGAGCCGCCAATGGGACGGATATTGCGCCCCCGTGCTGGGACTCGTCCAGGTTTCCAGAACCTCCAAGCGCCACTCTTCCCTGTGCAGCGCCTGTTGTTGGCCTGTTGCCGCCACAAACGTCCCCGCAGACTGGGGTTCTGAGCTTCCATCCCCTCGGCGCAGGCTATACAGCATTAAGGCCGACCCCTCCCGATCCTGTAACGAGAACCAATCCCACCCCACAGTCCCAGGACTCAGGGAGCTAGTGGAATACTCATGATCCATCCAGGTTACCCCCTGCACTGTAAACCGTTGTTGGTCAAGGGCCACCGTGCCCTGGGTCGCCTGTTGCACCTGGGAATAGTAATAGGAGGCATTGCCCGGTTCTGGCCCCTTTTGACTTAGCCCTTGATTCCCCTGCAAAATCGGCTGGGTTGGCGTGAGGCGGAGATCGATCGCCACACCCTCGGCCTTCCCCCGCAGCCGCACCCGATCGCCCTCCGTTGTGGCCGACCAATCCTGAAGCCAAACCCCATAGGGATCAGCCTGGGCACCCGCTAGCCCCACGGCCCCACGACTAAAGCGCTCAAACTGGTAAAAGCGATCGGCCTGGATATCACTCACGGTGAAATGGGCGGAATAAAGCTGGGGAGTACGCCAGGGGGAAGCTTCAGCGGGTAGTGCAGTTACGGGGGTCAGAGCTTGGCGGAAAAAGGTAAGTTGAAAGCCAAAGGGGCGGTTTTCTGGGGTTGAGAGATTGCCCGTGTAGTACCACCATTCCGTTTGATACTGGGGATGGGGGCCAAAGTCCTGGGGAAACTGCCAGTCTTGGGGGCCAAAGGCGCGGGCAAAACCAGTTTCCTGGGCTTCAGCGCTGGGGGCGGCGGACGGCGACCACTGGACCGTGGTGCCCGATGCCAGGGAAGCTGCAAGGAGGGACTGGGGCCACAGCAGCAGCAAACCGACAAAAACGGCAAGAAATCGCAAAATAAAAGGCTTAAAAGCAAAAGCCAAAGACTTAAAGGCCAAAGACTTAAAGGCCAAAGACTTAAAGGCGCAGGGCTTAAAAACGAACTTCAACATGGGCAGGGTGAGGATTGGACCAAGGAGCATCATCCCGGTGGCTCTCAGGAGCACTAAGCTGGGGAATGACCTCAACCTCATGGGATAGGGTTGACTGCACAACATAACAGGCATAGGGGTAAATCCATTGACTGTCATTGGGTCCATGAATTTGAATGCCATTCATCACACCATAGTGGAAAACTTGGGAGGATAGACTTTTGAGCAGATGCCAAACATCATGGGTGATGAGTTGGCAGGCAATATAGGTAATTTCGACGAGATTCGGCACATAACCATAGGTCATTGAGGATAAAATCCTCTGACGCAGAATGCTGTGTTCTAAGTCCTGAAGATCAATTTGAACATTGACACAGCCAGAGTGTAATTGATCAATAATTTTCTCTAAGGCACCACAGGCGTGGGATGGCTCTTGGTTGCCTTGGCGGTACACCAATCCCAGATCGCCATAGCGGGAAATGGCAATATGGGGCATGGCAAAAAAAACAAAACGATGGATACCACCATAAAAAGGAGTATGGGCCGTTGCGGCTGCTAAACCGGTTTTTCCCATGGTTAAAAACCCGCCCAAACTGCAACAGTTAAAGGTTTTGCCCCAAAATCGAACAACTTCATGGAAGAGGGGGTCTGCCAGTTCATCCCGACAGGCCGCTACCATCCCCATGGAGTTGGAACCATCAAACCCAAAAGGTTGCAAGGCTTGGACCGTTTGGATCATGTATTCCTGGAGGGGCAGGGTATTGGGAAAATGCTGCTGAAGCGCTGCGGCAAAATCTGGGTATTGGTCCAGAATCTGACGGCCTTCGGCTACGGAAGTGGCGGGAGCATATTCATAACTAATCATCAGTTTAAGGGAAATTTAAGGGGGAATTGAGGACCAGGCGGGTATAGTGGCGCTATTTTAGCGCAGATTCCGATCGGCCCCCAGAACCGTAATGCCGCTGTCACCGGCCAGGGTTCCCCTCAGGAAATCTCCATCAAGAAATCTCCATCAAGAAATCCCCATCAAGAAATCCCCATAAAAAGAGCGATCGCACTCCCCCGAAAGAGACTGCGATCGCTCAAAACTGCAAGGCTAACGGTAAAACCGCTAGATCACACGAGCCTAAGGTCTCACGAGGACCAAACGCCAGCCGCCATCTTCACCATGGGCAGAATGTGGGGCGTAGCACAGAGGAAATAGGCAAACAGCGCACCGCCGCAGCCGCCCAGCAGGAAACCGCTAGCGAACTCGCTCCAGCCCTCGCGGGTGCCGAATTCCGCTGGGGGATTGGGGTTGGTTGCCGTGGGTTCGGGCTTGCTGACCCCAGCCGCTGCATAGAGGGACAGAGCTACGGTCAGGATGGCGACCATGCCGATGGTGGCGAGGAAACCCGCCGTGGTGGCAAATTCACTGTCGCGCAGGGGGCCAAGCACGGCAAAGGGGCCATAGATGAAGTAACCATGGGCCATGCCAACTTCTAAGCCCCGACGGTTTGCGGATAAACCGGGACGGTAGGCGGGAAGATTGTTTAAAAAGGCTTTAACAACAGAAGAAGAATTAAAAGGGGTCGCTAGGTTCCCAACTTGGGGATCCCCAGCCTGAATTAAATCTGCCATTTAGTGTGGATCTCCTGGACTTAAAGTAACGATCGGGCAGTAGTTGCGCAAAGAGAGCCGAACTCCCTCTTGCCCCCGCTAGCGGCCCCTAAGGGCACCTGGGGGAACACCACCGCAAAAACATTAAACTTCTCGCAAAATCGGGCAACGACCGCAGAGCGGGCTGGGCCGAACCGTAGCAAGAAGTCGATAGAATCTCTTAGGACTCGGATTCGATGTACTGGAAAAATAGCCCCATGGCTACAGCAGACATCACCAGACCCACGAGGGGGACCATAATGAAGGGCAAGAAGGAGGCAGCGTAATCGCCGGTCATTCTATATTCTCCTGATTGAGAAGGCTAATAAATTGAACAGTTGTCGCGCTCTAGAGGGTAGCACCTGTGGGGCAACTCAAGGACCGGTTTACCCACCTGTAGCGGGAAAACTGCGCGGTACCTCTGCGCTTTACCCAGGTTTTAAGCCACTCTGAGAAGACAACTGCCAAAGATTCTGACACCCTATTCTAGAGGAGGAGGGGAGAACAAATGGAAGCCAGGAAAAGCACCTTTAAGAAAGTTCACTAAATCCCGTAACAGACCCTAGCACTGTAAATTTTTATTACAAAGTCTGATGACAAAGGAGATTCCCTTGCGCCTGGGCAAAGTTGTTAAATCCAATTCCCACTGTGACTATGTGGTGCAACTGGCGGATGTGATGGAGGTGCGGACCCCGCCCCGCCCAGAGGACTACGGTTTTGGCTGTTTTGTCAAGTTTCAGGAGACGGGCGAGGAAGCGAGGGCGGGGGGAAGGCGGGGCACGATCGATCGGCCCGATGCTGCCTTCCAAACCGAGGATCCCCTTGCCGAAACCCAAATTACCCTGCCCTGGGAAACCCGTTCTACCCCCGCCCCTGCCCCCACCACCGTCGGTATCATTTACAATTCTCAACTTTTTAACCCCCAGTTTCTCAGTAACGGCCCCCGCCTCTCCAGCGAACCGGACCCCCTCTTTACCCCAGACCTGATCCAAGAAACCCGCACGCTCCTCGGTGTGGTGCTGATTGGGGAACTTTGCCCCGCGATCGGCGCTCACCCCTCCCCCTACGGTCTCCAGGGCATTCCCCGCCGCGTTGTCCCGGTTAATACGCCCGTCTATCGCCTAGAACCCCAGGAAATCCACCAATTCCACCGCAGCAGCAGCCAAAAACCCCAGTTTCAGTACTATAATCTCCTGCTTCGCTATGGTGGCGGCTTTGCGACCCATTTAACCGAGCAGGTTTTGGAAGAACTGGTGGGGCTGCAACTGTTCCAGGGGGCGGAACAACGCGCCCTAGAAACCCTCTGCCGGGAAATGGCCTGGAAAAATACCATGGGCACCATGGGTTAACCCAAAACGGGGGCAACCACGGGAGGATTGTCCTTACCCCAATCGGTGAACCCGCCAAAGTGCAATGGACCCCGTTCTTGCTCCTGGGATCGCCGCTTTACGATCGGCCTGTCGATGCGTCTCCCCTTTGCGGTGAGAAAGTGCAAAATATCACGAAATATCACGAAATATCAGAAACTATCACGCAATAACGCCATTAGACCCATCCCCATGACTCAGATCTACCCCCCTGCATTCGCTACCGTCCAACCGCCCATTACCGGCAAAACCCAGGTACTGGCGGTTATTGGCAACCCGATCGGGCACTCCCTTTCTCCCCTGATGCACAACGCTGCCTTGGCGGCGTTGGGTCTGGATTATGTTTATCTTGCCTTCCCCATCGCCGCAGAAAATCTAGGGGCGGCGCTTGAGGGCTTTGCCGCGATCGGCCTCGTCGGCTTTAACATCACCATCCCCCATAAACAAGCCATCCTGCCCCTGCTCCAGAGCGTCACGCCCCTGGCGGAGGCCGTCGGCGCGGTCAATACTGTCTGGCGGACAGAAACGGGCTGGAGCGGGACCAATACCGATGTTTTAGGATTTTTGGCTCCGCTCAAAACCCCCGCCACAGACTGGTCCCAACGGGCGGCCTTAGTTCTGGGCAATGGGGGTGCAGCCCGTGCGGTTGTTGCGGGGTTGCTAGAACTGGGCTGTCCCCAGATCACGATCGCAGGCCGCAATCCCCAGCGCCTCGCGCAATTCCTAGCCAGTTGGTCCCCCGCTTTCCTGGCCCGCTTTCCCCACGCCTCCCTGGTGGCCTGTCCCTGGGATGCCCTGGCAACCGCGCTCCCCAGCGCCGGTTTAGTGGTTAACACCACGCCCCTCGGCATGGCTCCCCAGGTCGATCGATCGCCCCTGACCCCCGCCGAGGTGGAGCAACTGCCCACGGGGGCGATCGTCTATGACCTGATCTATACCCCCAGCCCTACACAATTGTTGGCCCAGGCCCAAGGGCGGGGACTGCGGGCGATCGATGGCTTAGAAATGCTAGTGCAACAGGGGGCCGAAGCCCTCAGAATTTGGACCGATCGGCAAGATGTGCCCGTGGAAATGATGCGCCACAGGCTCCAGACCCATTTAGGTCTCCTTTAAAGGGTTGCGCCCAGGGGCTGACTCTGGGGGCCACAAACATTAAAACCCCCCGGCCTTGTTTGAGGGATACAAAGCGGGGGGCGATCGTGAAGGGAAACCGGGTTTGAACAATGTCTCACGCCGGTTTCTGACTGCTGCGGGATGCCAGTCACCTCAAGGGCTAGGGGCTGTCATCATTTAGTCCTAGAATGCCCTGAGTGTCAGGATTACAGCCCCCAGTCGATAAAACTGGGGCGGGCGTGTAACTCTGAGTACCCTAGGTTTCTACGGTTAATTGATGGGGTGTATCCCACTTTCGCAGAGTTCCCCTCATCCCCCAACCCCTTCTCCCAGGACGGGAGAAGGGGAGTCAGACTTTTCAAAGTCCCTCTCCCGGCCTGGGAGAGGGATTTAGGGTGAGGGCCAT
>JAYKJG010000479.1:0-3751 GCA_035286285.1 Prochlorothrix sp. | reverse complement strand
CCTTAACCCTGGCCTTACCGATTACAACGGTATCGCAGGTTGTCAAGCTGGGGACTGTGGAGGGGACAGGTCAGTCGGCTTGGGGCGTGATGTCTGTGGACGATCAGCCCTACACCGTCCTTGACCTCCATCAACATTTGTTTAAGCGGCCTCTCAATCCCGACCAAGCTCCGGCCTATGTGGTTTTGACCGCCTTGGCCACTGGTGAACTGATGGGGATTCCGGTGGTGACAACCCCGACGCTTGTGGAAGTCATGGGCGATCGAGTTCGTTTACTGCCCGCTTCCTATCGCCAAGCTGATACCCTGGCCCTTGCTA
Source organism: Prochlorothrix sp. (assembly GCA_035286285.1). Classification (GTDB taxonomy): domain Bacteria; phylum Cyanobacteriota; class Cyanobacteriia; order Prochlorotrichales; family Prochlorotrichaceae; genus Prochlorothrix. The sequence continues at coordinate 3,433 of JAYKJG010000479.1, read as the reverse complement.
GCCACATTGCCCGCTGGACTACCGAAAAAGGGGAGGAACAGTCATTTTTCGTGCTAGATATGAACTCCTTGGTCACGTTACAGGCGTTAGGATAGGCTGATCTAGGCTGTGATAAACGGTATGGTGAGGGGGTTAATTGAGTTAAACAACTTTACCGTTAAAGCTTGCGACCATGGATTCACAGATGGACTTAAAAAGCCTCATTCGGGATATCCCCAATTTCCCCAAACCGGGGATCCTGTTCCGCGACATCACCACTCTGCTCAACCATGCCGAAGGCTGGCGGGCCTTGGTGGATCAACTCACCGATCGCTGCCGTGACTATAACCCGGACTATATCATCGGCATTGAATCCCGTGGCTTTATCCTAGGGGCACCCCTGGCCTACCAGTTGGGCGTAGGCTTTGTCCCCGTGCGCAAACCGGGCAAGCTGCCCGCAGCGGTTTACAGCCAAGAATATGAACTGGAGTATGGCTGCGATCGCATTGAAATGCACCAAGATGCTTTCCCCGCCGGAAGCAAGGTGCTGATTGTGGATGACCTCATTGCCACGGGGGGAACGGCGGCGGCAGCGGCCCAACTGGTGACCCAGGCCCAAGGGGATCTGGTGGCCTATGCCTTTGTGGTGGAGTTGCTGGCCCTCAACGGTCGGGCTAATTTGCCGGAAGCCCCGATCGTGACCCTGGTCGAGTACTAATATCCAGCAAATCTCCAACCCAGATCCAACCCAAATCCAAATTTAAAAACCCAGAAAAATGCCCGATTTTCAGCTTAAAATCCAAAAATCGGGCTATGGGACCAGATGGAGAATGAGCCATCTAAAAAATTAGTGGCCAAAATACCATTGTTTGGTTACTATCCTACGAGATCTGTTCGGAAACGTGGTTGGGGGAGCAATTTGTTCCCTCAACCCTTTACTCTCGTTCGGGCAATGGGCATCGGTCTCTCCATTATCCTGGTTTAAGGGATTCTGGAAAGGCGATCGGGGCGAATTCCTCTGAAAAGTTTCCGAGTAGACCGAGGCATACCTCTGATATTCCTTTCACGGGTGCATCGCCATGTTGATCGCCATGTTGGGGGAAACCAACTAGGTAGGGGCCACCCCCCCTATGATTGCCCCGGTTTTGAGCCGAAATGGGTCGCCACAGAGGCACGACCCCTACCCATCTATAATTCATCGGTAGTCCGCCAAAGGTAAGGATATCGGTACGACGGCCTTAGCAATCGGGCCGCCTCGATCCTGACTGCTGCGGCACTACCCATTCATCAACAAGAGGGAGTTAACGCAGCATGGGACGCATCTTTATCTCAGCAGGCCATGGGGGACTGGAAGATGGACGGCGCGATCCAGGCTCCATCGTCGGCGGTACCACCGAAGCCCAGGAAATGATTCAACTGCGGGACTTGATCGTGCAGGAACTGCGCTCCCGCAACTTTGAGGTTCTTTCTGTACCCGACGACCTCAGCGCTGCCCAGTCCCTCAGTTGGATTAATCTACGCCACCGGGCCGGGGATGTCGCCCTCGAAATCCATGCCGACTCCTTCACTAACCCCTCAGTGCGGGGGGCTTCGGTGTATTACATTGCCAACAACGAAGAACGCCGCGCCCATGCAGAGCTAATGTTGATTGCCCTACTGCGGCGGGTGCCCCAACTGCCCAACCGGGGAGCCAAGCCAGACACCACGGCGGGGGTAGGGCGGCTCAGTTTTTGTCGGGACACCGTTTCCCCTTCCCTCCACATGGAGGTGGGCTTTCTCAGCAACCCCGACGATCGCCAACTGCTCCAAACCCGTCGCCGCGACTTTGCCCTGGGCCTTGCCGATGGTTTGGCCGCCTGGAGTCGCCAAGTTTCCGGCAGTGACTCCCAGGCCGGAAGCCAAGGCTATCCCGAAATTAATGTGCGCATCAATGGCCGCAACTATCCCGAAAAGGGCATCTTGGTCAACGGCAACGCCTATGTGACCATCGATCTCGCCGACAGCCTCGGCATCAACGCAGCGGGGGAACCCTCCATTGCCCGCATCAGCTACCAGGGCGTGGTCTACCTCAAGGCGGTGGATCTGCGGGAATTTAATGTCTCGGTCTCCTGGGACAACGACAGCCGCAGTGTTATCCTCAAGACCATTTTCCAGATTTGCCCTGGACAGTTGGATCGGGTGATGAGCCACGGCAACACCTCCGAGGTGCAACTGATGATGTTCCTCAAGTCCAACAATGAACAAGCCCTCAGCCAGTTCCCCGACATCCCCAAGCTCTACCGCGAAGAGGGTGCCCTAGAAGGGGTGAACTATGATATTGCCTTTTGTCAGATGTGCTTAGAGACCAACTTTCTCCGCTTTGGCGGGGATGTTAAGTCCATCCAAAACAACTTTGCGGGCTTGGGGGCAACGGGCGGGGCCGTGCCGGGAGCTAGCTTCCCCAGTGCGCGGGTGGGGGTTCGTGCCCAGATTCAGCACCTCAAAGCCTATGCCAGCACCGAGCCAATTTTGCAGGATATTGTTGATCCCCGGTTCCGTTTTGTCACACGGGGGGTTGCGCCGCTGGTAGGCCAACTGAGCGGACGCTGGGCAGCGGATCTGCAATATGGAACCAAGATTATGGCTATTTTGCGGCGGCTCTATGAGTCGGCGGGCTTAATTTAAGTAACCGAGGGGGTAACTTTAACACCCAGGTGGTCCAAGGATATGTCTTTTCCCGGATGTGATTGCAAGTCATCCTGAAAATTACGTCATAATTTCGTAAGAATGGGAAACCCCAGCTACAAGGGCTATAGTGATCCACCTGGGGATCCACCTGGGGATCCACCTGGGGATCCACACTGGGGATCATCAAGATCCCTCGACCCAGCCTCCCAGCCCCGCTTCTAGGGAGAGAGGAGAGCGCTCAGGTTTCAGGTCAGATCGCGATAGACCGATCGCATAGCCCAGTCCCCCCCTTGGCCCACCCTATCTAGATTCCCCCTATGCCTAGTTCTCACTCTCCTGTTGACGTTCCCCTCTCAACGGTGGAGCCGATCGCTCCGGCGATCGACCCCCATCAACCCGGAGAGCCGACCCACGCGGTCTTGGAAGATGTTGAGTGTCCGCAGTCTCCCCTGTTGCGTATCCTCGATCGCGTGCGCCGTTACCTAGAACTAGAGCCAATCCTAGAGACGATCGTCACAGAATTTAAAGCCCTTCTCCAGGCCGATCGGGTGGTCGTCTATCGCTTTAATTCCGACTGGAGCGGTGAGTTTCTAGCGGAGGCCGTGGATCCGCCCTGGACCTCGGTCCTGGAATTGCAACACCAAAACCCCAGAATTCGCCGCAACATCAGCGCCTGTAGTGCCCAAGACCTGGGTCAGCTTCATTACCCTGTTCCTAGGGAAGCCCTAGAGATTGCCAGCGGCCTCCCTGCCGACACCTTAATTCAGGCAACCTCCGGCGAGTTTTT
>JAYKJG010000478.1:0-4259 GCA_035286285.1 Prochlorothrix sp. | reverse complement strand
GGGCAGGTTTTCTGGTAAAAGAATGTGAAGGAATGTAATCTCAGGTACCTTTTAATATTTGTCTATTGACCCGCAATTTTCTATCTATCTATACCCCTTCGGGCAAGTGGAACCTTGGGGCTAACCTCCCCAGATTCCTTGACTGCCTGGGATTACAGACCAAATTAGAGCAATTCCGTCGCAAAACCCAAGGAGTTCAACCCCTATGTTCACCCAAGTCAAGCCAACCGTGCGACACATCACGCCGGACGACTTGAACGGGCGCACCCTCGTGAAAGTGGTCTACGTGGTCCTGGAACCCCAGTACCAAAGTGCCCTCTCCGCAGCAGTTCGCTCCATTAATAAGAACAACCCCGACGTGGCGATCGAGATTATCGGTTACCTCATCGAGGAACTGCGCAGCCCGGAGAACTACGAAGCCTTCAAAAAAGACATCGCCGAGGCCAATATCTTCATTGCCTCGCTGATTTTCATTGAAGATCTCGCCGACAAGCTCGTAGAAGCCGTCCAGCCCCACCGGGATCATTTGGATGCGGCGATCGTCTTCCCCTCCATGCCCCAGGTCATGCGCCTCAACAAACTGGGCACCTTCTCCATGGCGCAACTGGGCCAATCCAAGAGCGCGATCGGCCAGTTCATGAAAAAGCGCAAGGAGCAATCTGGCGCATCATTCCAAGATGGAATGCTGAAGCTGCTGCGCACCCTGCCCAAGGTGCTGAAGTATTTGCCCGTGGAAAAGGCCCAGGATGCCCGCAGCTTTATGTTGGGGCTGCAATATTGGCTGGGGGGTTCTGAGGAGAACCTGACCAACTTCCTGCTGATGATGACCGATAAGTATGTCTTCAAAAAAGAAGGCGACCCCTCGGATCTGAAGTACGAAGAGCCGGTGGTCTACCCCGACATGGGCATTTGGCACCCCCTGGCCACCACCATGTTTGAGGATGTCAAGGAGTACCTCAACTGGTACCAGTCCCGCCGCGACGTTGATGAAAAGCTCAAGCGCGACGATGCCCCCTGCATTGGCCTGGTGCTGCAACGGACCCACCTCGTCACCGGCGACAATGCCCACTATGTGGCGATCGTCCAGGAACTGGAGTACATGGGCGCACGGGTCATTCCCGTCTTTGCGGGCGGTTTGGACTTTTCCAAGCCCGTGGATGCCTATTTCTATGATCCCCTGGACAATACCAAGGCGATCGTCGATACCGCTGTCTCCCTCACCGGTTTTGCCCTGGTCGGTGGCCCCGCCCGTCAGGATCACCCCAAGGCGATCGAAGCCCTGAAGAAGCTCAACCGGCCCTATATGGTGGCTCTGCCCCTGGTCTTCCAAACCACGGAAGAATGGGAAGAAAGCGACCTGGGGTTACACCCGATCCAGGTGGCCTTGCAAATTGCAATTCCGGAGTTGGATGGGGCGATCGAGCCGATCGTCATGTCCGGGCGCGATGGAGCCACGGGTAAAGCCATTTCTCTGCAAGATCGCGTAGAAGCCATTTGTCAGCGGGCGGTGAAGTGGGCCAATCTGCGGGTGAAGCCCAAGGCCGAGAAGAAGCTGGCCATTACGGTCTTCAGCTTTCCGCCGGACAAGGGCAACGTCGGCACCGCCGCCTATTTGGATGTGTTCGGCTCCATCCACCGGGTGATGCTGGCCATGAAAGAGCAGGGCTACAGCATTGACGAGATTCCGGAAACCCCGGAAGCCCTGATGCAGTCCGTCATCCACGATGCCCAGGCCCAGTACGCCAGCCCAGAACTCAACGTGGCCTACCGGATGCCCGTGCGCGAGTATGAGCAACTGACCCCCTACGCCGAGCGCCTCGAAGAGAACTGGGGACCGGCTCCCGGCCACCTCAACACCGACGGCGAAAATATGCTGGTCTACGGTCAGCACTTCGGCAACCTCTTCATTGGGGTACAGCCCACCTTTGGCTACGAAGGCGACCCCATGCGGCTGCTCTTCTCCCGCTCTGCCAGCCCCCACCACGGTTTTGCCGCCTATTACACCTATTTGGAGCATATTTGGGGCGCAGACGCGGTGTTGCACTTCGGCACCCATGGTTCCTTGGAATTCATGCCCGGTAAGCAAATGGGCATGTCCGGCCTCTGCTACCCCGACAGCCTCATCGGCAGCACCCCCAACCTCTACTACTACGCCGCCAACAACCCCAGCGAGGCCACGATCGCCAAGCGCCGGGGCTATGCCTCCACCATCAGCTACCTCACCCCCCCCGCTGAAAATGCCGGGTTATATAAGGGGCTGAAGGAACTGAGCGAGTTGATTGGTTCCTACCAAACCCTCAAGGACACGGGGCGCGGCGCGGCGATCGTCAACTCCATCATTGACCAGGCCCGCATCTGCAACCTGGACAAGGACATTGCCCTGCCGGAGGAAGACGCGAAGGATCTCTCCTCCGAAGAGCGCGATAACCTGGTGGGCTTGGTCTATCGCAAGCTCATGGAAATTGAGTCCCGCTTGCTGCCCTGCGGTCTCCATGTCATCGGCAAGCCCCCCAGCCGCGAGGAAGCCGTGGCCACCCTGGTCAACATTGCCAGCCTCGATCGTGAAGATGACGGCATCTGGAGCTTGCCCACCATCATCGCCCGGAGCCTGGGCCGCAACATGGAGGAAATCTACCGCAATGCGGATAAGGGGATCCTCACGGATGTGGAACTGCTCCAGGAAATCACTCTGGCTTGCCGTGCGGCGGTGGGTTCCCTCGTCCAGGAGCAAACCGACGAAGAAGGCCGGGTTTCTTTGCTCGATCGCCTCAATATCTTCGGATTGGGCAAAAAGAAGGAGAAGCTGGAACCCTGGGTCAAGTCCCTCCACGAGTCCGGCTACACCCAGGTAGACCCGGAACTGCTCAAGCCCCTGTTTGAGTTCCTCCAGTTCTGCCTAGAACAAGTCTGTGCCGACAACGAACTGGGCGGCTTGCTCAGCGCCCTGGAAGGCCAGTATGTGCTGCCCGGTCCTGGGGGCGACCCGATCCGCAACCCCAATGTCCTGCCCACGGGCAAGAATATCCACGCCCTCGATCCCCAGTCCATCCCCACCACTGCGGCGGTGCAGTCGGCTAAAGTAGTTGTGGACCGTCTGGTGGACCGTCAGAAGCAGGAAAACGGCGGCAATTATCCGGAAACGATCGCCTGTGTCCTCTGGGGCACCGACAACATCAAAACCTACGGCGAATCCCTGGCCCAAATCCTCTGGATGGTCGGCGTGAAGCCCATGCCCGACTCCCTCGGTCGCATTAATAAACTGGAACTGATTTCCCTCGAAGAACTGGGCCGCCCCCGCATTGACGTGGTGGTCAACTGTTCCGGGGTCTTCCGGGATCTGTTTATTAACCAAATGGCCCTGCTCGATCGGGCGGTGAAAATGGCTGCTGAAGCCGATGAGCCGCTGGAAATGAACTTTGTCCGCAAGCACGCCCTTAAACAGGCGGAAGATCTCGGCATTAATCTCCGGGAAGCCGCCACCCGCGTTTTCTCCAATGCCTCCGGCTCCTACTCCTCCAACGTTAACCTGGCAGTAGAAAACAGCACCTGGGAAAACGAAGGCGAACTCCAGGAAATGTACCTGAAGCGCAAGTCCTTCGCCTTCAACTCCGACAATCCCGGTGTCATGGACCAGGCCCGCGACCTCTTTGAGCGCTCCCTCAGCACCGCCGAGGCCACTTTCCAAAACCTGGACTCCTCGGAAATCTCCCTCACCGACGTTTCCCACTACTACGACTCTGACCCCACCAATGTGGTGGCCGGGTTGCGCAAGGACGGCAAAAAGCCCGCTGCCTACATGGCGGATACGACCACAGCCAATGCCCAGGTGCGCACCCTGTCGGAAACGGTGCGCCTTGACTCCCGTACCAAGCTCCTCAACCCCAAGTGGTATGAGGGGATGCTCTCCCACGGCTATGAGGGGGTGCGGGAACTGTCGAAGCGGCTGGTCCACACCATGGGCTGGTCGGCGACGGCGGGCGCGGTGGACAATTGGGTCTATGAGGACGCAAACGAGACCTTCATCAAGGATGAGGAAATGCGCAAGCGTTTGCTGAACATGAACCCCAATTCTTTCCGCAAAATGGTGACGACGTTCCTGGAGGCCAATGGTCGCGGCTATTGGGAAACCTCTGAGGAAAATCTGGAACTGTTGCGCGAACTCTACCAAGAAGTGGAAGACCGCATCGAAGGCATCGAGTAATCTCGCCCTAGCCTTCTAAGACCTACGGGGGGTCAGAGATTGACCCCCTTCACAATTT
>JAYKJG010000477.1:0-3045 GCA_035286285.1 Prochlorothrix sp. | reverse complement strand
TAGCTCCCTATGGAAAGGGGCGAGGTGTGTCGATTCCGACCTTAGCCGTTGCTGCGCTCAGGAAAGATGAGACAGAGTTAAGCAGTTTTTTACCTCACTTAACGAACGGCTGGAAACAATTTGAGAGACCCAGAAACAACGTCAAAAGAGAAGATTTTAAGGACTTGATGTTCTAGGGGGAAGGCTCAATTGCTTCTGAATTCAATATAGCGAAAGGCGGGATTTAAATGAACCCTGCTTTACCAAATGTTACAAAGCCCCCTATTTTGGGTCCGGGCGAAGCGCTGGCGCAGGGATTCTCTCTGATGAGCGCCCCACGTTTTGCCGCCAATGCTTCGCCCCTGCGATGCCCCCCGATACTGACGTGCGATCGTTGGGATGGGGGGGATGGGCTAGACTAGGGGCTGGCTGCGGTGGGGGTACTGTTCCGGGTGGACGTTGATAGACTAGCTGGGAATCAGTTCAAGCTGCTGTAGGGTGGGAACTGACTCAGGAATAGCCAGGGGATTGAGGTGGGTTTGAATTTGCTGGGGGGCGCGATCTAGAAACAGTTCAATCCCGCCTAATTCGAGTAAATCAGCGTTGCCAGCCGGTAATTGAGAAAGAATTTGGGGGGATACCACAAAGACAGGTAAGCCAAGCTGAAAGGCAGTTTGAGCAGCGGCGAAGGTGCCACTCATCCGACCTCGATCGTCCCGCTCCGGTCCCGAGGCAATGACAATAACCGCTTGGGCAAGGCGACAGACCAATTCATTGCGAGCCATGGCTTGGCGGGCGAACCAGCCTGAATTTGGGGCAAATTGTGAGAAAACTAAGGTATTAGTTGCTGTAAACCAGGGTTTAAACTCTTTTCTGGCTTCAAAGTTAAGGATTCCAAGGCTTAGGACTAGGGTTGTCGTCCCTTCTGCTTGGAGTGCGCCGAGGTGGGCAGCCGTATCGACGCCTTTGGCATAGCCAGAAACGATGTTATAACCACTGCGGGCAAGATTTTGGGCAAGCTGGTGGGTGAGCGTGAGGGTTTCGGGGTCAACGTGGCGGGAACCGACGATCGCGAGGCTAGGGGCAAGGGCAAGGGGGGTATGGCCTCGGCTGTAGAGGAGGGGCGGGATGCGGGTGTTGTGGGGGGTGAGGGTTGGGGGGAAGTGGGGATGGTCGGGGGTGAGGAGGGTGACGCGGTGGTGTTGAAGGGTTTGGTAGGTGGTGTGGAGGGTGTCGAGATCGGGAATAGGGCGGTTGAGGGCGGTGCGAAGGCGGATGGGCAGGGGTCGATCGGGGTGATCCGAGGACTGACTGAGCAGGTCACAAAGATTAAGCTGCTGGTCTTGGCAGTATTTCTGAATTTCCCAAAGGATTTGGGTTCCAATTCCTTTAGTTTGAGCTAATTGGAACCAAAGATAATCAGAATCATAGTTTTTATCGAGAAACTTCATTGCCTAGTCCTCGTCATCGTAATGGTTAGGGCATAAACGCGACCAACCTGGCCTTGCGATACAAGTGCATTATAAACGGCTTGTAGGGTTGCGCCCGATCGATAGAAATCGTCAAAAATTACAACGGACTGTCCTGCATAGCGCAAATCCCGTACAGCAAGGGTATTCGCTAGAGCCTGTTGACGTAAGGCCAGATCTTCGATGTCTTTCAAGGCAGGAGTAGCCTGGGTTTTATAGCAATAGTCGAAGGGTACGGCTAGGCCAGTGCGTTGACCTATGGTTTGGGCGAGGGCAAACACAGGCTGAAAGGGTCGATCGAGGTTCGAGGGTGGCACTGGGATTAAGGCCCGTAAGTAGCGGAAAACTCGCCACGATCGCAGTTGAACAGCAGCAGCGTCGGCAATTAGATTAATTTGGGTTTGATCTGCCTGATATTTCAGTCGATAGAGCGCTTCACCTAAGGGAGTACGTTGGGTTACAAAACCACCTGAGTCCAGATGGGTACTGGAAACTGTATGGAGGTCGAGAGCAATCCCATAGCGCCAAGGACCGGGTAGCCTTCTAGGTTGTATCGTCATTCAAGCAAGAGTAGAAGCGGAGTGATCGGTTACAACGAGTATTGCATAGATGAGAAAAAAAACGGTTCTCTGTATAATAAATAGGAGTTCTCAGTACAGCGTCAATTCTCTGGGTATGCTGGATTGACTAGTCTAGACGCAAATATTTTCACAGCATTATGGCGGCTTCTCCCTTATCTCAAGCCTTGACGAGTGCTACTTACTGCTCCGTTGATCTCACTCAAACGGACCAGCGGCAAAAAATCTGGCACACCTATAAAAGCGCAAGCACCCAAGTCATTGAAGTCTATCGTGCTAATCAATTCAACCGTTATGCAGCACGAATGGAGGGATGTGGCCAGCGTTTGGGATTCTATGTCGCAGAACAGGAGCAGTTACGTTTGGCCACGGCCTGGTTCTGCCGGGTACGGTGGTGTCCGTTGTGCCAATGGCGGCGATCGCTACAATGGAAGGCCAGAGCCTATCAAGCCTTACCCCTCGTCACAACAGACTTTCCCCAGCACCGTTGGCTCTTCCTCACCCTCACCGTCCAAAACTGTCCACCTTCAGCCCTCCGCACCACGCTCCAAACCATGCATCTGGCCTTTCAGCGGTTAACCAAACTGAAGGCATGGCCAGGGAAAGGCTGGATTAAAGCAACAGAGGTTACCGAAGGGCAGGATGGGTTAGCTCATCCTCATTTCCACTGCTTACTCATGGTTGCACCGTCCTACTTTGATGAGCCACGCTATCTACCCCAAAAGCAATGGCAGGAACTCTGGAAAGCATCTCTACGGATCGACTATGCCCCGATCGTTGATGTACGGGCAATTCCAGCCACCCACTCCCCCACTACTCTTGTGCCCGAAGTGCTCAAATACCAGACCAAAATCCAAGATCTCACCCAAAACCCCAATTGGTTACTCACTCTGACCCAACAGCTTCACCAAACCCGTGCAATCGGGGTGGGTGGCACACTCCGTCACTACTTCCAAGCAAATGCCAACTCCTCTAATCTCGATGTTCTAGAACAAGAGAACTCTTCAGAGGCAACCCTC
>JAYKJG010000476.1:0-6818 GCA_035286285.1 Prochlorothrix sp. | reverse complement strand
CTGTGACGGGTTAGGGAGGGGGCCAAGGGGTGGGGAGACCGGCGCTAGGGGCTGTCATCATTTAGTCCTAGAATGCCCGGAGTGTCAGGCTTACAGCCCCTAGCCGACAAAACTGGGGCGGGCGTGTAACGCTGATACCCCAAGGTTTCTACGGTTAATTGATGACACGCCCTAGCCTTGGAACTTGGTTTTTGGCTACCCCCCCCACGCGCCCCGTGCCCTTCCCCGTTGTTCATGCTGCAAACTATTCTTAAGCGTTTCCCTAACCCCACCCCAGACCCCCCCGAACCGCTACCCCTAGATTTTGCCGCCCATCTGTCCCACCTGACCCATGTCGAAAAGGTTTATGCAAATGGTCGGGTTTGCGTGGCAGTGGTGGTGTACTGGCCCGTAGCCTATGGGCTAGAAAGTCGAACCGGACTAGAGCATTACCGCATACAAGTCAAAGTCGGGACTCGCCCTTGGCAAGACCTCACGCCACCCCAATTAGACGGGCGAGGGGGGGCAAACTACTGGCACGGTCAGATCGATCAAGTCATGCCCGGTACGGCGATTAAGTTTCGGTATCGTCCCGGAACCAGTATTTGGAAGCCCCTGGTGCCCTTAAGCACCCTCGATCGGGTCTATAGCACCCTCTATGTCCCCAATCCCCAATACAGTTGGCAAAATATCCCTCCTCGCTTTGAGCAGGGCCGTGTTTTGCTGGAAACAACCCTAGAGGGACTGCTAGCAGGCTACAGTCGCGGTATCCTAGCGCCCCGCAGCCGCGAAGAACTGTTTCAAGATCCCATTGCCCAGCAAATCCTCAAAACCGACATCCCAGGGCGCTTGTCGGAGTGGGCCGTGGATCTGATCATGGCTCCCCTGTCCTCGTCCATGGCCGATCGGGCCTGTCTAAACTACAAATTTAACTACCTCACCTACGACAGCGCCGATGTGGACTGGCAACTGGGCAGCAGCCAAGACTTAATGCGCCTGGTCGATCGCTTCTATGAGTACGGTCTCACCCTCGTGCCCGACCTCATCTTTGTCCACCAAGTCAGCCAGCCCTTTGAGGGATCCCTAGACCAAATCAACCGCCCCTACTCCAGCCAGCCCCTCTACGCAGACAAGCAAGCCTATCAATTCCGGGACTACGGCACCTGGATGTTCCGCTTGGAAGATGCCGAAGTCCGGCGACAGCTCATTGAGAAGTTCGTAGCCTTTGTGCGGCAATATCGGCTCAAATTCATTCGCCTAGACTACCTAGACGGCCTCATCCTGCAATACTCTAACCGCAGCGTCAACTTTGGGGCCATTTTCCTCCAAGAGTTGCGCACCGTCCTCAAAGAAGCAGATCCAGAAGTGCGAATTCTCGGCGAAACCTTTGAGGCCCACAACCACTGGGTCATCCAGAACTGTGTGGATGTCTTTTATGCTCCCGCTGGCTTTGCCATCCTAGAAGAACTCTACAGCTTCCCTTGGCGGCGTTATCGGCCTTTATTCCCAGATATTCGCCGAATTCTGCCCGACCTAACCTATATGATCCAGTGGAAGCGCCCCAACGCTTTCTATGCGCAACTTCACGACGAAACCTGTCCCGACGAACACATTGCCTCCGGGCGACCCCAAACGCCCTGGGCCTACGGCCACAACCCCGCAGAACTGGCCAAGCATCAAGGGGAAGCCCTGATCCAAATGGGGCAACTTCAGCCCAAACAACTTCTCAACTATGTGCGGCGGATGGTGCGCGGAGCCGAAGCCCTGACCCTGTTTAGCGCCAACCTGCTCTATATGTTTGTCCCAGCGGTGGATTCCCTGACCTTGGGATCCTCCTTGGACGGGGATCACTGGAAGGTGCAGTGGCAAGGGGTCACCCCGGAGCAGCTCACCACCTGGCGCAATACGGGCCTCACCGATGCGGAAATCTTTTTCCACCACGACCAGCACCGGGCCGATATGATTACCCTGCGGCAGTTGTTCCGCTGCCATACTTTGGTAGACCCCGATCGCCTCCAACCCCTCACCCGCATCCAGATTTGCCACAACGATGCGGAAAATGCGGTGTTGGGCCTGTGGCGGAGTAGCGCGGCTGCGCCAGAGTCATCTTTGTTAGTGCTGTTTAACTTTGGCGACCACAGTTTCCACCTCGATCGCAGTTCCTATGAGTGTCCCCTGCCCGATCGGTGTCCCGGCACCTGGGAAGTGATGTTCGACGGCGACTGGGTTGCCCCAGAGCGGCCCCTAGACCCCTCCCCCAGCCCGGTACAAGGCTATGCCCCTGGGACAGTCCTCCGCAGTGGGCCAGGGGAATTTTTCCGAAATCAGCCCGTGTTAACCCTAAACTTGGGTGCGCGGAGTCTTCTCGTCTTAAAATATCATCACTAATTTCTGAGTTGATTTTCCTGTTGATCTTGTTTTGAGAAGCATTTTTAGAGTAATAGACCTCTGGTATTTCTCCTGTCCCTTCAGCCCGGTCCAGCCCACGTTAGCGGGTTAATCGATTCGATCGGGACAATCCCCCCGGAGTAACCCCGGTTGGGACGATCGCGGGAAACCCCGACAGCCCAGCCCCGACAGAAATTCTGCCAACGGGAGAGGCTTCCAGCACGGCTGTGTTCAAGATTTACCCAGTCTTTCATCCGAGGTCCATGGTCTAGCCAGCCCTTTTTCCTAAGGATAGGGAAAAAACGGGTTATTTACGGCTCTACTATCCATACCTTTGCATCTTCTTGACTCTTATGCTTCATCTTGCCCTGGCTCTACCAGATTCTACCGCCCTTAGTTTTGGCAGTAGTAAACTTTTCCAGATCATCTTGCCTCTGCTGGTCTATATCCTATTTCAGGAACTCCCTGGCCTGCGGCAGTCCCTTCAGCGCCTGATCCTCCTGATTCGCCCTGAAACAAACCTAGATGCCTGTGAATACCTCATCAGCCTGTTTTTGGGCTTTATTAGCTGGAAAATCGGCTGTGACTTTGGTTTTCTAATTGTCGCGACGGGATCAGCCCCCTGGACGATCGCCTTTACGATCGCCGGTCTCATTCCCTATGCCCTAGCCCAATATTTTTTCTATTACCTGATCGGCCAGAAAATTGTGATCCAGGGGAAGACAAACCCCTTTAAAGAAGAATTTGTTGCCAAAAAAATTACGGGTCGCCCGCCCCTGTGGAAGCGGTTTGTCTCCAAGTTTTTCCATGAGAACATGAACGTTACCAGCGCCAGCGTTCCCCTGCGGCAGGTGATCCTCAAGCCGATCGTAGACTATGCCGGAATCATCATCAGTTGGCCCCTCTACAACGTGGGCCTCCTCTTCTTGCAATCCGGGGAGATCAACTTTGAACCCCTGTTTCACTTTATGTTTCTCTCCATCTTTGTCTTTTATGTCGTCAACGTCTTTGGCTATATCCTGGGCTACAACCTAGGGGAATTTCTCTATTTTCGCCTGGTTATTGCCGTGGAGTGGCTCAAGCAGCAACTCCGTAAACGCAAAGCCCAAGCCCTCTCCACCAACCCCGTTAATCGCCTGCCCGTCTCATCCCTCTACCGCAAAGCCTCCCTCAGTCTCAAGCTGGAGTTGCTCAGTGATGTGGTGCTCTTGCCCTACCGGAGCTTTTGCGATCGCTATGGTCTCAATGTGCGCTGGTTAATGTCCGCCAGCTTGGGCGTAATTTGTGTGGTTCTCATCGAGCCAAAGCTCGCCGGTACCATTTTCGGACTCGCCCACAACATCCAAGGGCTGTGGTTCCACAACTTCGGCCATGTCGATCCCACCCACGTCGCCCAGTTTCTCAGCGCCAGCCAAGAGGGTTCCCTCCCTCCGCCGGAACCCTTGATCCAAGACTTTGCCCAAGCCTTCCCCCGGCTCTACGCAGCGGCCCAAGCTCCCGCTGGGTTACCGGAAACCCAAATCGCCCTAGGCACCCCCTAACGGAGATGCACGGGAATCCGCGATCGCCTTGGCAATTCGCCTATCTCCTTGGAAACTTGAATATCCCTCACCCCTAGCCCCTTTCCCAGGGCAAAACAGGGGCGCACGATCGCCCAGGATTCCTTTAAGATCGCCCTAGGGAAAAGCTGCGGGCAAAAAGCCGAGATTTCAGCCCTTTAGCCCCGCTTTTCCCATTTTTGCCTCTGCTTAACTATTGTTCTGCTGCTCTACCTGCTGCTGTACCGATGATGCAAAGCGTATCGCAACGTTTTTTAGACCAGATTCAACGACGGGTTCTATGGCCCTGTGTAGCCGTGATTTTGGCTGTGCTTCTGATCCTGGGGCCGGGAGGACATTGGAGCTTGGCCCAAGCAGCGAATGCTTGGCGAGGGTCACGGGGCAATCTAGGCAATGATGTGCTCTATTACATCGTGGTCGATCGCTTCTTTGATGGTGACCCCAGCAATAACATTCCCGTCGATGCTTTCCCCATCACAGCAGAGCTAGACCCCAGCACCCAAGCCTATAACCGGGCTAACCGATCGATCCTGCCCCACACCTACGACAGTACCCACCGCTACATGAATTTGTACTGGGGGGGCGATTTAGCGGGGGTGATCCAGAAGCTGGACTACCTGCAAGATTTGGGCGTAACCAAGATTATTCTCTCGGAGATTCAAGATAGCGCCAATGTGCTGCTCTACGATCCCGGTAGCTCCAACTATCTGTACGAAACGGCAAAAACCGACGGGGAGCCAGTGGATGATTTTTACGCCCATGTCAATGCAGGGTTTAATAGCGGTTGGACCAAGGATTGGTTCGAGATTGATGAGCATTTTCGGGATTTGCCAAGCTATAGCACCCAGAAGGGCATCCAGCAGGGCATCCAGCAGCGTGGGACTTGGCGATCGGCCGATCGCGACACAAGCCCAACAGCAACAACCCCCATCACAGCAATTGCAGCCGAAATCCCGCCAACGGACGCGGTGCAATCAGATGCAAGCCCAGCAGACCCAGTCCCGGTAGATACAATCCCAGGAGATACAAGCGACGCAAGCCCAGCAGACCCAATCCCGGTAAACCCAAGCCCAGCAGACGCAAGCGACCCAATCCCAGTAGATGCAAGCAACGCAAGCCCAGCAGACCCAATCTCGGTAGACGCAGGCCCAGACGATCGGCTGCGCTTATTCCGACAGCTTCTGAATGCAGCCCACGATCGCGGCATTGGCGTGATCCTAGCGCTCAATCTCAATCATTCTTCGCCCTACCGATCGCAACTGACCTATAAACCCTTTAACCCCAACCAGTCTGAACAGTGGCTCATTGACAATGGGGCCATCTATCGCCATGGGGAGCGAGTCGCAGATTATATCGCCCTAGAGGGACTAGAAGGGCCAGCGGGACCGGAAAGAACCGAGCCGGGACAAGTTGCCCAAAATTCCAGTGATTTAGACAACCTCAACCAAAATCAGCGCAATTCAGCCCAGCCCAGCCCAGCCCAACCCAGCCCAGCCGCAACCGGGCGACTGAATCCCCAGGGATGGTTCCACGAGCCGATCGCCCTGGATTACAACCGCCCCACAGCGGAAATGCTGGAAAAAGCCCCGATCGCAGGCTTACCCGACCTCGATCAAGCCAATCCCCAGGTAGAAGCCTATCTCCTAGAGGCGTTACAGTTTTGGCTAACCGCAAATCCCGACGGTGCGCCGATCGCGGGCTTCTATTTGCCCGACATTCCCCAAATTAACGTCTCATTCTGGCAGAAACTAGAGTCTACGATCGCCGCAACCCACCCAGAAACCATTTTAATTGCAGCCTACGGCGACGGGGGCTATCGCAAGCTCGACAGTATTACCTGGTATGAAAAAACCCAAAGTTACAGCTTGGTGAACTATACCCTCAGCATTGCTCTGCGGCGCTTCTTTGGGCAAGATCGGGGCTGGGATGGCCGCACTGCCGTTCTCCGGGAAACCCTCCTGGGGAAAGCAGGCCGTTATTACAACTATGGGCCAGTTGAGCGGGTTATTCACTGGATTTTAAACCCCAGCGCCTCCCTAGAAGTGCCGCGCCATGCCCTGGATGTCGTCAGTGAAGAGGATGCCAAGGGCTGGGTTAACTTTGTAGACAGCCCAGAACAGCCGCGTTTGCTGTCCTACTACAAAGGCATGACCTACCAAGCCTATGCCAGTGCCTTGAAATTTATGTTTACCAGTGAGGGAGTGCCCCTAGTGCTGTACGGTTCAGAAACCGGGCTAGCGGTGCCCCACCATCCCCGCCACAGCGGCCCCTTTGGCATTGGCGGCAGTCCCTTTAACCAACAAATGATGATCTGGCCGGGGGCTGGGGGTTGGAACGATCGGCTCTACCAAATGACCCGCAACTTAATGCACCTACGGCAGGACTATCCCGTATTGCGCTATGGCAAAACGCAATTTTTGTTCCCTGAGGGTGCCCAAGCAGACCAAGACCTCTTCATGCTGCGAAAGTTTGAGAATTGCGACGATTTAGAGCCAGACTGCCCCGATCCGAGCCAAGTGCTCTATGCCTACTCCACGGAGGGCGGCAATTTCCTGCTCAGCTTTGAGGAACATCAAGTGCGATCGATCCTGGACGTGGAAGCCGAGACCGTCTATCCAGCGGTGAAAGGACTCGTACCCATTAAGCTCCAACCAGAGGAAGCCAAGGTCTTTGTCCTGCGCCAGCGGCGTTAAGGGAGATTAGGTTCATTTCACTGTGGAGCAACCCAGACCCAAACCTGGCCCCAAAGACTCGTAGCACGGACTTTAGTCCGTACCGTGGCCAAAGTGACATGCACCCAGTGAAATGAACCCTTTTTTAGGACTGGACAACGGTTTTCGGGTCCATTTCACTTTGGACGGGCCAGAGGCCCATCCCACCCAAAAGGTGTTT
>JAYKJG010000475.1:0-22603 GCA_035286285.1 Prochlorothrix sp. | reverse complement strand
GCCCCACAGGCAGGAGCAAATGGCGATCTGCGTCTATCTCTAACCAGCCTTCCCGCCGTAACTGACCCATGAGCCGCGTTATGGTCACCCGTGTGGTTCCGAGGGCGTTGGCGAGGTGCTGGTGGGTGAGGCGCACCGTGAGCCGGACGTAGGAGGTGCTGAAAGTCTGGGAAAACTGGGGGTTTTTGGAGATTTGGCGACTAATAGACAATTCTTTGGCTGATTTTTGCCCTAAATTTCGGCTTAGATCCCGACCTAACCCCTGGCTGCTTAAATCCCGGCCTGAACTTGGGCTGAAATCCCGATCTAAATCCCGGTCCAGGTCACTACAGCGCTGTCCAAATTCCTCAGCAAGCAGTTGCAAAAACTGCCGCAGCCGATCCTCAACGCGCCGCTGTCCCACGATCGCCAAAAGCCGCTCACCCTGCCGCAGGCGGTGGCTCAGGCTCCGAAACAGATCCTGACACAGCAAGGGGGAGTGTTCGAGTTCTGCCATGGAAAGGCTGAGCAAATCCACCGCCGAGAGGGCGATCGCCTGGTAGGGTTCCACCTGGGACAGCGGCAGTCCAAACAGGCCCGACGGTCCCACGAGGCCCAGCAGCGCTTCTTCACCATTGTCGTAGACTGTGCTGAGGGTCACCACTCCCCGACAAACAACCCATAAACTGCCGATCGGTAGCGCAATGGACTCCCCTGCTTTGAACGATTGGACATGGCGCTGCTGGTAACGGTGTTCTAGTTGTTGTCTCATGCCGGGGTGGACGTTTTCGGGCCATGCAGACTGGGGTTGAGGGGGGGCGCTGGGGGTGGGGGCTGCTGTACGGGTGGGGGGGGTGGCGTTAGAAAGCGTGAACGTCATGGCTGGACCTGTCATGGCTAGACCTTAGGAGTGCGGCGGTTGTGGGGCTACTGGGGCTAAGTGTAAAGCGCAATACATAAGCTTGGGTCATGGGCAGGTTATGGCCTGTTTAAGCTTTGGCTAACTGGCTCAGGTTCTGGATCTTGGGGGGTCCAGCGGGGTAGGCTAGAGGTCTGCCGGAGCGGCTTTGAGCTGTGGGGCTTCGTCCTGCACTCGTTTTCTCAATTTTTTACGGCCTGTACCTTGAGCTATGGTTACCTTACACTGCTGTCTTCCAGACCAGCCCCAGCGTTCTTTTAGGGGGATTAAAGCAATCTTGTTTGATAAAGATGGCACCCTAGCCCGATCGGAGGATTTTTTGCGGGCTTTGGCCTATCGTCGGGCGCGGTTGGTGGATGCCCAGTTACCGGGGGTGTTGGAGCCGTTGTTAATGGCTTTTGGGCTGGAGGAGCAGGGCTTGAATCCAGCAGGGCTAATGGCGGTGGCGAGTCGCCGGGAGAATGTGATTGCGGCGGCGGCCTATGGGGCGGAAACGGGGAAGGATTGGTTTGAAGCGTTGGCGATCGTGGAGCAGGCGTTTACGGAGGCGGATCGTGGCCCCCAGCGCAAGGCCCAGGAAACGCCGTTATTTCCGCCTGCGCGATCGTTTCTCCAGACTTTGATCGATCAAAAGGTTGCTTTAGGGCTAATTTCGGGTGATGTCACAGCCAACCTTGAGGACTTTTTGGAGACCTATGGTTTAGCTGCGGGGTTTCAGGGGGTCTGGGGGGCCGATCGATCGCCTGCAAAGCCGGATCCGGACTGTTTTCGGCAAGCCTGTGCTGAGTTGGGGGTTAATCCGTCGGAAGCCTTAATGGTGGGGGATGCGACGGGGGATATGGCGATGGCACGGGCGGCGGGGGCAGCGGGCTGCATTGGGGTGACGTGGGGCTGGTCGCGATCGGTGCGAGTTCAGCAGGCGGATATAGTGTTGAGCCAGTGGGATCAGTGGAGGGTGGAGCCGGAGTAGGGGCTGTGGCTTGAAGGAGGCTGTTTTAACCCATATCCGTGGTCTTGGAGGGTCTTGCTTAGTTTCCTGGCTGTTTAGGCACTATTTTGACCGTTGTCATCTGTTCCTGGAGCCACTGGTTAAACAGTTCCCCCATTAATCGCTGGGACATTGCCTCATCCAACTGGGCGGGGATGAACTTCTCTAGCCGCACAATGACCATCCACTCCGCGACCCGTGTTGGTGGCCAGAGTTGGCCCGGTTGGCTGATCGACAGCAGACGCGCCAGGATTGGATGGGGGGTAGATAGCTCCTGGGGACCAATGAGGCCGCCGGTTTGGGCTTCTGGACCCTGGGAATGCTGCTTGGCTAGCTCAGCAAACTGCTCCGGGTTGTCCTCAATCCGAAAATACAACTCCTGGGCCATGCTCACATCCTGGGTGCGCAGCAGGGAATATAACACCTGATCTAAGGCACCCTTGCGTTTGAGAAAATAGGACTCTAGCTTATGTCCAAAGGTTATTTCTTTAAATTTTTGCAGCTTTAGCCCCCGCAGGGCGATCGACTCTAGCTGCTCCGGAGCGATGCCCTGTTGGGCTAGCCCAGTTCGCCCCTGTTCTAGGTTGGCGAATTTGTTTTGTTCGCAAAACTGCTGAAGTGCCGTTTGGGATTCTTCAGGGGTGCAGGCGATCGCGGCGATCGCCTGATCCAGAATCATTTCCTGTGCCAACTTCGGAATCAGTTGATACCGAGCCAACAGAGGCATCACCGCAGAGGCCGTGAGGCGCTGGTCACCAATTTGTAGATCAAAAGTCATAACTGGGGGGATCTCGGAAATCCAGTAGGGTTGCATTTTCCATATCAGCACAGCAATCAGCCTGCACAACGGAAAAATGAGCGCTGTTCACACGCTATATTGCAAAACCATAGCAGATAGAGCTAGGTTTAAAGGCCAAAGGGCTGCATTTCACTTTGGAGCAACCCAGCCCCTAACCTGACCCAAAAGGCTCGTAGTGCGGACTTTAGTCCGTACCGGGGCAAAGGTGAAATGCACCGAAAAAAAAGGGAGCAGGAGCCGTCAGGCAGCGATGTCGCCAAGGAAGGGTTGTGTGAGAAAATAGAAGTAACCGGAGGATCCCGCTGTTTGCCCTGCCTTCGGTGCGGTTGTTCACCTGTAATATTGAAAATGCCCCAGTTCTTGCAATTTTCCAGCTTAATCCGCTTTAAGCCGTCGGTTTCCTGGGTTCATGGCCTCCAGTCTTGCCTGGTCTCGGCTTTGGCCATTTTCTGGCTGCTGGGTGCCGCTGTGGCCCTGCCCACCCCAGCCCTCGCCCAACAAAACCAGGTCAACTATACCCTTTCGGACTTGAGCAATCGAGACTTTTCCGGCAGTGATCTCTCAGGCACATCCCTGGCGGGCGCGACGCTGCGTCAGACGAATTTAGCCAAGGCCAACTTGACCAGCACCATTTTGACTAAGGCTGATTTTACGGGTGCGAACTTGGCCGGGGCCAATTTAACCGCAGCCTTTGCCGATCGGGTTATTTTTGACCAAGCCGATCTCCATAACGCCATTATTGTCGGTCTCATTGCCACGGGGACTACTTTTGCCGATGCCGATATTACCGGGGCGGATTTTTCCGAGACCATCCTCGATCGCTACCAAACCTATCTCCTGTGCCAGCGGGCCACGGGCGTGAACCCCTCCACGGGCATTCCGACTAAACTGAGCCTTGGCTGTCCCTAGGTGACCGCACGGACCCCCCCCTATGCCTCGCCATCCTCTCCCCTTGGGCGCAGCCCTGCTGTTTGCTCTGTTTATCCTCTTTATTATCTTTCGGGCAAATCAAGGCGATATTCCAGAGATATTCCGGTTTTACCAACATTTACCCCTTGGGGATAAACTGGGCCATGGGGGGCTGATGGGTACGCTGTCCTTTTTGGTGAATTGGGCGTGGCAGGGGAAGCTGTGGCAACTGCGGCTGGGCGATCGCTCGGTTCCCCTCCTGCGGGGCAGTGTCGTGGTTCTGACGGTGGTTTCCCTGGAGGAAATCAGTCAGGCGTGGGTTCCTGCCCGGACTCTTTCTTGGAGTGATTGGATCGCCGATGTGATTGGTATTACGGTTGGCGGTTGGCTGGCTCAGCGGTTCCTAAATCGGTAGTGACCCTCAGGTAGTGAAGGTCTAAGAAAGTGCTAGGTTAGCATTGTAATCGTGAATGAAGTGCCCAATAGCCCCAATGTGATTGAAAAGACTCTGAGAAAAAGATAGAGTTTTGTGACCTAGACGAGATAATCGCTGTCTCAAAGTATTGTTAAATCGCTCAATATGAGCAGTATTTCCAGTGTCCTTACCGAACGCTTGAGGCTGATCTTCAGGAATCACGCAAGCGTAAGATTTCAAGAAATCTGTATAAACAATGCTGTCTGTGGACTTTAGTCTGTGCATTGACAAAAGTGAACCCGTTCTAAGAAGGTATTTATGCATCCAAGAAAGCTGGTTGGCGGACAAGAAATTTTGCCTTGGGTGCGAAAACCGCGCCCCTACAAGATCGTTGGGAGCGTAGGGGTCAGGTTTCCTGATCCGCCCTCTGTGCTTCGGTTTGACCCACTTTTATCCGTCAATCGGCTCTAACCCTCATATTGTAACTGCAACCTATGTCTACCCCGATCGTTCCAACCCCGATCGCCGCTCCCCAAACCGTCACTTTTCCCACCGCAACCGGCGATTTTCTAACCGTTCCGGCCCTTGGCATCGGCACTTGGGCCTGGGGTGATAGCCTCTATTGGACCTATGGCAAGGACTACGGCGAGGCAGACCTGCACCAAGCCTTTACTGCCGCCTTAGCCGCCGGGATCACCTTTTTTGATACGGCTGAGGTCTATGGTCTCGGAGAATCGGAGCGACTGCTGGGAAAGTTCACGCAAGCTTTAGAGGCTGACCCCCGTGCCTCGGTCCAACTGGCCACCAAATACTTCCCTTGGCCCTGGCGCATTTTCCCCCAAGCCGTCGGTGAAGCTCTGACCCACAGCCTCGATCGGCTCCAAACCCCCAGCATTCCCCTTTACCAAGTCCATTGGCCCTTTGAATTCCTGGTGCGGCAGCCTGCGTTGATGGAAGCCTTGGCCCAGGAGGTGCAGCGGGGGCGAATTCGGGCCGTTGGTGTGAGTAACTATTCCGCTGCCCAAATGCGCCAAGCCCACCAGTTACTCGCCCGCCATGGCGTGCCCCTGGCTAGCAATCAGGTTCAATATTCGCTGCTAGAGCGATCGATCGAACAAAACGGAGTCCTAGACACAGCCCGCGAGCTAGGGGTGGTGATTTTAGCCTACTGTCCCCTTGCCCAGGGTTTGCTGACGGGCAAATATCATCCTAACCTGACCGCACCGACGGCAGCCCCAGCGGCTGAGAATCCCGCTATTCCAGTGGCAGCGGGTGCCCGCAGCCTCAATCCCCGCTTTAAGGGGGCAGGACTCGCCAAGATTCAACCCCTAATCCAGGAATTACAAGCCCTTGCGACCCATTACGATCGCACTGCGGCCCAAGTTGCCCTCAACTGGCTCATCGCCCAAGGCACATTACCGATCCCTGGCGCAAAAACGGCTCAACAGGCGACTCAAAACGCCGGAGCTTTAGGCTGGCAAATCACCCCAGCGGAGCAAGAAAGCCTCGCCCAAGCCTGTCCCCGTTAGCTTTCCGCCGAAAGTGGCTAAATTTGTTTGTTTTCTGCTGTGATAGTCTAAGAAGGCCGATTGCAAGGGTGCATTTCACTGTTGCCCCGGTACGGGTGCATTTCACTGTTGCCCCGGTACGGACTAAAGTCCGCCCTACGAGCCTTTTGGGTCAGGTTAGGGTCTAGATTGCTCCAAGGTGAAATGCACCCGATGGCAAATCGGCTCTCCCAAGGGAGTATCGGCCCTCCCAGGGGGATGAATCACCTCGAAAAATGGGCATTTATGGGGCTGATCCGACGGCATTCTCAGGGTTGGGTCGGTTCGACTGCGCTCACCGACCCGATTAATCAAGGGGGCCGCTAGTTTAGCGCCTTAAAGCTGTGTAAACCTGTATAAATCTGTTTGTTCTGACCTATGTCCACTGATTTTCCGCCCCACGACTTTGATCTTGCTGCTTATGACCCCAGTGGCGTAGGTGTTGAGAATGGGAACCTGTTTGGCTTTCCCTTCAGCGCCGACACCGCCCAGGTCTGGATTGTGCCTGTGCCCTGGGATGTGACCACCTCCTACCGGCCTGGAACTGCCGCCGGTCCCCAAGCGGTTTTGGAGGCTTCGCCCCAGTTGGACTTTTTTGATTTAGAGGATCCAGAGGGCTGGAGGCGGGGGATTTGGATGGCCCCGATCGCGGCCCAGTGGCAGGACCAAAACCGAGTGTTGCGGACTAAAGCCGATCGTCTGATCCAGTCTTTAGAGCAGGGCAAAGATTTAACCGAATCCCCGGAACTTCAGCAGGATTTAGCGGAAATTAACCAAGCCGGTGCTGATCTGAATGCTTGGGTTGCGGCAACCTGTGGGGAAGCCCTCGATCGGGGCAAAATCGTCGGGATTCTGGGCGGAGATCACAGTGTTCCCCTGGGCTATCTCCAAGCCTTGGCCCAACGCCATCGGAACTTTGGCATTTTGCACCTGGATGCCCATGCGGACCTGCGCCACGCCTACGAAGGCTTCACCTACTCCCACGCCTCCATTATGGACAATGTGCTGCAACTGCCCCAGGTCAGCAAACTGGTGCAGGTGGGCATCCGGGATCTCTGTCCCGCTGAAGCGGCGGTGATTGCAGCCAACCCCGATCGCATCATCACCCACTACGATCGCCACCTCCAAGCCCAACGCTACGCCGGTCAGTCCTGGCACGCCCTTTGTCAGCAGATCATTGCCGACCTGCCGCCCCAGGTCTACATTAGCTTTGATATTGATGGCCTAGACCCGAAATTATGCCCCAATACGGGTACACCAGTCCCTGGGGGCTTAGATTGGGAGCCAACCCTGTATTTATTGCGCCAATTAAGCCAAAGTCGCCAGATTATCGGCTTTGATCTTTGTGAAGTGGGGTGTGATCCCTGGGATGCCAATGTGGGGGCGCGGGTTCTGTATCAGTTGGCCTTAATGGCAGGGCGATCGGGGGCATCGGTGCCCGCGTAACGGAGCTTGGACCCCTGGCCTGGGCTGATGCTGGCCCGATTACGATCGCCCCGACTGCACGGCAAACCAGAGACGACGGGGGAGCCAAAAGGGATGATCCCAAGCCCTAGGAGCCGCTGGCCTCCCCAAAACCTGCTGTTGCCACTGCTGCCACATCACCATTAACCACAGGATCTCCCCCACTCGTCGCCCCTGAATCCCCCCTAAACGCCCCTGGAGCACCTGGGCCGGTAAATCCGCCTGCCAGAGCCTGCTTTCCCGTAAATCCGCCGGATTGAGCCATTGCCCTAGGTCAGACCACAGTTCTTGCAAGCACCACAACGTTAACGGCACCCCCATTCCCCGCTTCTCCCGCCAGACAATTTCCGCCGGTAACCAGTCCTCCACGGCCCGCTTGAGGATATATTTCTCGCAATTGCCCCGCAGCATGAGGTGACTGTCTAGGCTAAAGGTCCATTGGGTTAGATCGGGGTCGCAAAAGGGCGATCGGATCGCTAAACCGAGGCTTAGGGCTAACTGAGTGGCCCTAGGCTGGATATTCTGGGCACCTTTCAGCATGAGGCTGGCTCGCCGCAGTCGATCGAGGAGGGAATCGCCTTCAGAATCCAAAGCATCTTGGAGCCAAAGGGCGGGATCTTGTCCTAGAGCCTGAAGTTTTGCCCCTAGGGCTTGGGATTCATAGCCATAGAGCCGATGGAAGGTTTTGAGGTACTGTTGCGTAAAGGCATCCCCAGGGCGATCGGCCTCCGGTGCTGGGGCACTTTTCCCCAAGGTGTCACTCCCAAAAGCACGACTGTAGACACTGGCGGCAATCAAAGGTTTATTGGTCCACCCCGCAAAAAGCTGATCCCCATTTTCACCATTAAAAATGATTCTGACTTCATCCCTAGCTGCCTGCTTGAGCAGATAGAGGGGAATAGTTACTCCATCCCCGAAGGGCGTATCTAAAGCCTGTACAGTCGCTTTTAGGGCTTTACGAATACGATCGGGGGTAGCCCGAACTATTTGCAAGGGAATCCCTAGATGCTGGGCGACGGATTCTGCATAGGGTAATTCTGAGGTTTCCCGTTCACCAAAGTCTAAACTGTAGGCTTTGACGGAGATCCCAGCCTGAACCAATAGGGCCGCAATAATCGATGAATCTAGCCCGCCCGATAGAAAAACCCCCACGGGTTCTTGAATATCCAGCGTTTGACGCTCAATAGCGCTTTTTAAGTGCTGCTGTAATTGCTGACGGGCTACTGCTTCATTGGTGAGTTGGGGCCGCTGCGATCGCCAAGTTTTGAGACTGCCAGGATGCGATCTCACCTGGGGGACAAAGGCAAACTCCCCTTGCCAGTCCACCTGTTCCCAAGCTCCTGCTCTGACTGCCTGAATTTCGTTTAAGGGGCTGTGGGGTGTGGGGACATAGGAAAAGCAAGTATATCCGTAAAATCCAGCTAAATCTATGGTCTGAGTGCTTAATAACGGTATTAGCCACTGGAGACGGGAACTAAACCAGACTGTAGTTTTTTGGCGAAACCAGTAGAGGGGAACCCGCCCCAGGGGATCGCGAGACCAGATCAGGCGATGGTGCCGATCGAGGGCCACCCATGTTTCCAGTTGCGGCAATCCTCCGGCGGAGAGACCGCCTAAAATCTGCAAGTCCCAATCAAAGTCTGACCCTAAACCCATCCCCATGCCGTAATCTGGGGAAAACCTTGGGGAAACTGGGGAAAATGCTGTGCCCTGCCAAATTCCCCAATGGAGGTATTGCTGGGGTGTTGCTGCTGGGAGAGGGTCACCATGCTGCCACTGACCTGCTTGGGGTAAAACAGCCTCCAGTTTTGGCCAACTGTCCCGCAGTTGCTCCGGCCCCCTCAGCCCCCAGTAGCCGATGAATCCCCGCACTACTTCACCTCAAATTGCTCGGATTCCAGCACCCGATCGCCTAGGCGCATCTCCACAGTCCAAACTCCGGCTATGGCACTGGTTCCTGGACTGTAGCGGCAATAGGTGGACCAAACTGGTTTGTTAATGGTCTGGGTTTCATAGCGATTTTGGTGCAGGACTTGCCCATTGGGCGCAATCCAGTCGCAACCGAGGGAAAGCTTGCGGCCTTGGGGTGCTGGGTCCAAAACCACTTTGTAGCGCAGTTCGGGATTGCTGGCGCGATCGATCGCCCCGCCCGCCGTTGCCACAGCCACTTCCCCCACTTGCAGCACATCCTGCACCGCTGCCACCCGTCGCACCCCCTGGACCCGCTGCCAGCCGATCGCCCCCACTCCTGCCACCACCAAACTTAGCCCTATCCCAACCAACACCAAGAGCCGCCGCTGTTGCCGCCGCTGCGCTGCCACTTGATCTCGCCACTGAATCCGCTGCTGGGCTTCTTCCACTAACTCCGGCGGTAGCCCTAATTCTGCAATAACCTGCTCTAGCTGCTGTTCTTCTAGCTTTTCTGCCCGATCGCGGGCTAGTTTTTCCACTTCTGCGACAATGCGGTCTAGTTCTTCTTCGGTCGATCGGTGATTCATGGGGTTCATTCCTTTGCTATAAAGCCACAGATGCTATAGAGCCACAGATAGGACTGATGATGCCAGGGTACTCCCATGACGAGGAGAGAAGCGATGTCAGTGTCTGCACCCCGGATTCTGGCAAAGATCCCAAGGGATACTCTAGGGAAAACCTAGCCGCGAAAACGTAACCGTGGGTCAGGTTTCTGAACCTCTACAGTCCCTCAACTATTGTAGGGGTGTGGTTCCCGCATCCGATACCGGTTTTTTGCCAGTGAACCTGGTCAGCCCCTATACAGCGTTTTCCTTAGTCGCTATATTTGTAGAATATATACAAATATACTGTTTAAGAGGACCGCCATGCTGATTGAGTTTAGTGTGGGCAATTACCGATCGTTCAAGGATCCCGTGACCCTCAGTCTTGTGGCTGCGCCTGTGAAGGCTGCGGATCCCGATCTCGATCGCCACAATGTTCATCAAGTCAATGCCAAACTGTCCCTGCTCAAAAGTGCAGCCCTCTACGGAGCCAATGCCAGCGGCAAAAGCAACTTAATTAAGGCGATCCACTTCATGCGGCACTTTATGATTAACTCGTCCCGTGAGGGCCAAAGTACTGATGAAATCCCTGTTGAATCCTTTCGCTTGAGTACGGAAACCGAGGATCAACCCTCTTTTTTCGAGCTAGTGTTTCTCCTGGGGGAAATCCAATACCGCTATGGCTTTGAAGTCACGACCCAAGCTGTCACGTCTGAATGGCTTTATTATGTGCCGAAGCAGCGGGAAACCATGCTCTTTGACCGTCAAGGCACGACTATCAAGCCTGCTAAACGGTTTCAAGCTGATGGCCTAGGGTCGAAAACACGAAAAAACGCCCTTTTCCTGTCTGTCTGCGCTCAGTTCAACGTAGCGCTAGCTGAGCAGATTATTCAGTTTATACGTTCCTCCCTGAAGATTATTTCTGGCTTGCAAGATCAGGGGTATATGTTTTACACAATTGATCAGTTATCAGAAGGACAGCACGCTGCTCGGATTCGTAATCTGCTTCAGGCTTTGGATTTAGGCTTCCAGGGTGTCGAGATCCAAAAGTCCCCATTGGATTTAAACGACTTACCGCCTGATCTGCCAGATTCCTTGAAGGCTGCGTTGCTAGAAGCTGTAGAAGGTAAAGATGGCCTCTCTTTGCAAACGGTTCATCACAAGTATGACGGGGCTGGAAAACTAGTCAAAACAGAACTCTTTGACTTAGGAGCACAGGAGTCTGAGGGAACCAAGAAGATGATCGCCCTCTCCGGTCCCCTCATCAATGTGTTAGAGGAAGGGCACACGTTGCTGGTTGATGAATTGGATGCGCGGCTCCATCCACTGTTGAGCCAAGCCATCATTAAACTCTTTAATTCCGCCGAGACGAACCCTAACGCTGCCCAACTGATTTTTACAACCCATGACACCAATCTCCTCAGCCACCAACTCTGGCGACGGGATCAGCTTTGGTTTACAGAAAAGCAGGAAAATGGAGCCTCTGACCTGTACTCGTTGGTGGAATACAAGGGAGTGCGTCCGGATGCAGCGTTTGCCAAGGATTATATTCAGGGTCGCTATGGTGCTATTCCCTATTTGGGGGGATTGGGTCACTTTTCTGCATCTGAGGAGTCTTAAGGATGGCTAAACCTAAAAGTCAAGGCCGATCGCAAGCTTATAAACTGCGTCGGTTTGAAACTCGTGAAGTTCGTAAGCGCTTCCTGCTCATTTGTGAAGGAACTAAAACGGAACCTAATTATTTTAAGGAATTCCGCAGTAATCAGACTGTGGTTGAAGCTGAAGGATTTGCAAAGGATCCAAGAAGTCTAGTGGATACTGCGATCGAACTGCGAAAGCAGAAGAGATTAAAGGGACAAGAATTTGATGAGGTTTGGTGCGTGTTCGATCGTGATGATGTCCCCCCTGGCAAATTCAATGCTGCGTTGAGCCAAGCTGAGGCTAACAATATTAAAGTTGCCTACTCTAACGAAGCCTTTGAACTCTGGTACGTTCTCCACTTTGAGTACCTGAATGCTGGGATCCCTCGGAAAGACTACCAAGCCAAGATCGCAAAACATCTCGGCCTCCCAAGCTACAAGAAGAATGACCCAAGCTTGTACGCTCGGCTTTTAGACTACCGAAAAGACGCGATCGCCAACGCAGCCCGCCTTCTGGAGAGCTATCCATCCCCCAATCCCGCTCAGGATAATCCATCCACAACCATACATCTTTTGGTCGAGGCTCTACTGGGGCGTTAGTCGTTTCGGGTGTATTTCACTTTGGAGCAAGCCAGCCCCTAACCTGACTCAAAAGGCTCGTAGCGCGGACTTTAGTCCGCCCAAGGCTTGTAGCGCGGACTTTAGTCCGCCCATTGGCAAAAGTGAAATGCACCCGTCGTTTCTTGGTCTTGGGTCCATCGGCAAAGTAGACGGAGCAAGGCGTGCCGCGTAGATGTTGCCGCAGGAGGCTGTAGAGGTTGCCCACGATCGTATTGTGGCGATCGGTCGTTCCCGCCATGGCATAGGCAAAGCCGTTGCGATACTCATGCTTGATCGGGCTAGCTTGTTCTTGCTGAAGGTAGGCTTGGGGGCTGAGAGGCTGGGGGCCAAGGGTGCCAATCATGGCGGTGTGGGGGGGTACGGCAGGGTATTGTAGCAAAGCAGCAGGGCAAAGCAGCGGGGTAAAACCTGGCGACAAAACCTGGCGACAAAACCTCACGACAAAATAAAGATAGCTTCTACAATTCTAGGGTGTCCGCTTATTCCGTGAGTTCCCCCATGGCCCCTGTCCCAAGTTTCTGGTGTCTGCCCATGCCTACCCTTCGCCCCTGGTTCTTCCTCTCCTTGTTGTCCCTAGGGACGATCGGCCTCCCCCGCCCGATCGCCGCCCAAACCCCCAGACCCATCAGCCCCACGATCGAGGTGGGCATTGTTCAGCGCTTTGGTGAGGAAAAAGACGATGGCTTGACGATCGAAGCCCTAGGGGGCGATCGGCTCACCCTAACCTTTGAAACTGGGGGCCAACCCCAGACGGTGACGGCTCAGAAGGTCGTGATGGATGTGCAGATGGCCCCGCTGGAGCAGCCCGAAGCCCAGGAGCGGGTGGTTTTGAGTACCCATCGCAGTTTTGAAAGTGCTGAAGATAGCGCGATGCAGTGGCAGGCGCGGGGCATTGAAACGGAACTGGCCCAGCCAGGAACCTGGGAGGTGTGGGCGAAGCGGAGCGTGTACCATACGCCCCTATTGCGGCGAATGTTAGTACAAAACCTCAAGGAACAGGGCTTTAGCTTGCCCTATCTCGATAGCAAAGTCGTTACCGCAGTGCCTCGCCTCAGTTGGGTGGTCAATGGCTATCGCTACACCCGCGATCGCCTGGACATCGGCACGGGCTACAACCGCGCCTATGTGGACCAAAGCCTACACCCCGGCGCATTCCAGTGGCAGCCCAACAGCTACGGCACCTATACCCTCGTCAATACCGTCAATATTGAGGACTACCTGCGCGGCGTTGTCCCCCACGAAATTGGCCCCGCTGCTCCCCAAGCCGCCGTAGAAGCCCAGGCTATTCTGGCCCGGACCTATGCCCTGCGCAACCTGCGCCGCTTTGCCATTGATGACTACCAACTCTGTGCAGATACCCAGTGCCAGGTCTACCGGGGTTGGCAAGATACGGTGGAACGGGTCGATCGGGCGATCGCCGCCACCAAAGGCTTAGTGCTGACCTATGACAATACCCTCGTTGATGCGGTCTATTTCTCCACCAGTGGCGGGGTGACGGCGGCCTTTGAGGAAGTTTGGAATGGGGAGCCGCGCCCCTATCTTCAGCCCGTGGTGGATACTGCTAGCCCACTTTGGGACTTAAACCAGCGGCCTTTGAGCGAGGAACAGAATTTTAGGGCTTTTATTGGCCTGAAAGAGGGGTTTAACGAAGTTGGCTGGCGTTATTTTCGCTGGTCTGTGGAGGGGTCTTTGGGGACTTTAAACCAGGACTTAAAGGAGTTTTTGACGGGTAAACAGCATTCCTTAGCGGGATTTGGGACAATTCAGGCTCTGGAGGTGGTGCAACGGGGTCGATCGGGGCGGGTCCAGCAACTCCGAGTCCAGACCGATCGAGGGGAGATCATCCTAGAGAAAGATGAAATTCTCCGGGCTTTTTCGCCTCCAATTAGTATTTTGTTCTATTTAACGCCTCAGAAAAATACCAATGGTTCCCTAGCGGGCTATACCTTCACGGGAGGAGGCTGGGGCCATGGAGTCGGTTTAAGCCAAGCGGGATCCTATAACCTCGCTGAACTCGGCTGGTCTAGCCGCCAAATCCTCAGCTTCTACTACCCCCAAACCCAACTCCAACCCCTCACCGATGGGATTACCGTCTGGCAGCCCTAAAGGGCACCTCAATTCATCGGTTCGGCTCGACTGCGCTCTCGGTTCGACTGCGCTCACCGACCTAACCCTGATGCTGCTGTGGCTATTCCTGCTAAAACCTGGATTTTTCGAGGTGCCCTAAAAACGATTGATCCGAACCGGATACTTGCCCAGACAATGAAAACGCATTACCATGGAAGACAATGGCAATTGTACTTAACCTGTATCTAAACTCTGGTAGTGCCCCAGCAGTCAAGATCGGGGCGGTCAGATTGCCCATGCTGTCGTACCGATAGCCTGACCCTTCTCGGACTACCAACTGAAGACGGACACTTCAGGTCGCACCCTGGAAACCAGCCATGACAATCACCCTTGCCCCCTGTTCAGAGTCTACCCTGACCGATCGTTATCAGACCACTATCCCCGCTCCTGTCCGAAAGGCCCTGGGTTTAAGCAAAAATGACAAAATTTGCTACACAATTCATGCTGATGGCAAAGTTTGGATCTCACGGCTGGAATCACCCGAAACAGACCCAATTCTAGAGCAATTTCTAGATTTTCTAGTCCAGGATATGGCTAATAGTCCCCAACACCTCCAAGCCCTGAGTCCTGAGTTTGCTCACCAGATACAGACCTTAGTTGCTGAGGTCGTGGTGGATTTGGATGCGTCACTCACCGATGAGGATGACTCAGTGTGTTGAGATTGTCTCCCCTCGTCGTCAATGGCTGGAGTCTTTTTGCGCATCCTTTATTTTTGGATCAAGTTCAAGCCCTTATTGCCCAGGTCGAAACACTCCGCTGCAAAGATCCAGACGGCTACAAGCAGAAGAATGTGACCAAGCGTCTTGCCGCGATCGCCAAACTGACCTTTGAGATTATTCCCCAGGATCCGACTCGTCCAGAGTATCGCCAGGGATCAACCCTGGGAGAGGCGTATAGGCACTGGTTTCGCGCTAAATTCTTTCAGCAGTACCGCCTTTTCTTTCGCTACCACCGGGATAGCCACATTATTGTTTTTGCCTGGGTCAATGATGAAGACTCGAAGCGGACCTATGGGAGCGATCGGGATGCCTACAAAGTGTTTGGCAAAATGCTGACGCAGGGAGATCCTCCCGATGACTGGGAAGCGCTGTTGGCAGCGGCGCAGGCGGACTCCGATCGGTTTCAGGATACCGCTAGAATTGAGGTCTAGCATTTAATCTCTAGCATTCAGTAAATTTTCCCCTTCTCCCGCCCTGTGAAACCCCGATCGTCCCCGTCCCCGGCCCGCCGCCGGAAGCCCAGTAGCCTGGATTCCGACCCTAATCCTGAGTTTCAGCAACTTCAGGGCGAGTTTTACTATCGCAAGGCCCAAGTCGTCTTGGAGCAAATGGTGAACACCCTAGACCTGAGCCAGCGGGAGCGGAGCCAACTGGAGCCAGCGGTGCGAGGGCTGAACCGGATGTTAACCAAGCTCAACCAAGAGGTGGTGCAAATCGCTGTGTTTGGTTTAGTCGGGCGGGGTAAATCGTCATTGCTGAACGCGCTGCTAGGGGAGCCAGTTTTTACAACGGGGGCAACCCATGGGGTGACGCAACGGGTGGAGATGTGCCCTTGGAGTTTAGCGGCCCTCGATCGATCGGAGTTAGCCCGATCGGAGTTGACCTCCTCAGAGCTAGCCCGATCGGACTGGAGCTTATCAACCTGGGATCCCTCGATCGACCCCCAAACCACCCTCCTCAGCCTCCCCAGCCTCGGCCAATCCCGCGTTGAACTGGTGGACACTCCCGGCTTGGATGAAATCGATGGCGAAAATCGAGAGAGACTGGCCCTGAAAGTCGCAAAACGGGTTGATCTCATCCTCTTTGTCGTTTCTGGGGATATTACCCAGGTCGAATATGACGCACTGCTGGCCCTGCGGCAGGCCAGTAAGCCTATTTTGTTAGTCTTCAATAAAGTGGATCAGTATCCAGAGGCCGATCGCCTCGCCATTTATGAAAAAATTCGCGACGATCGCCTCCAGGATTTAATCTCCCCCGCAGAAATTGTCATGGCCGCCGCCGCTCCGTTGGAGACCCAGGCCGATCGTCGTCCCGATGGCCAAATCACCATCCAGCGCCAACCGGGCCAACCCCAAATCACCGACCTCAAGCTCAAAATCCTCGACCTGCTCCACCGCGAAGGCAAAGCCCTCGTCGCCCTCAACTCCATGCTCTACGCCGATGCCGCCAACCACCACATCGTCAGCCGCAAAATGGAAATCCGCGACCATGCCGCCGATCAATTGATTTGGAATGCAGCGGTTACAAAGGGGTTAGCCGTAGCCTTGAACCCCTTGACGATTCTGGATATGGTCAGCGGGGCGGCGATCGATGTCGTCATGATCCTCTCCCTCGCCCGCCTCTACGGCCTTCCCCTCACCGAACACGGAGCCGTCAACCTCCTCCAAAAAATTGCCCTCAGCATGGGCAGCCTCACCGTCACCGATCTCTTCACCAACCTCGGCCTTAGCTCCCTCAAAGGTCTCCTCAGCGCCGCCGCCCCTGCCACCGCTGGCGCAAGCCTCGCCCCCTACGTCCCCGTTGCTAGCACCCAAGCCGCCGTTGCCGGTCTCTCCTCCTACGGCATTGGCCGCATCACCAAAACCTACCTGGCCCAGGGCGCAACCTGGGGGGCCGACGGCCCCAAAGCCCTCGTCCAAACCATTCTCTCCTCCCTCGATGACCGCTCCATCTTGTCGCGACTCCGGCAAGAGCTAGAGCTTAAAATTCGTCGGCGCTAAGCCCTGGCCGATCGGGCAGTTATGACCGGGCAATTATGACCGGGCAATTATGAATGAACACAAAGCAGCGTAAAGAATCATGCAGCAACTTCAATGGGCTAGGGGATTTCTAATATTCTGAAGGAGTAGACCTTCGTTGCCGTTCACCCGTTTCACCCCTTTATTACTGATTTCCCAACGGAGTCTATATCCAGTCTTCCCCTCTACACCGGGATGACGGTTCTTGGAAGACCCACTTTGTTTTGAACGGTACAGTTAGGGCAGGTTGTCAGCCTGTGTAACAGCCTCTGTTGCAGTTCCTCAAGATTTGTTTTAAGCAGGAATTTCTGACCCGCCAAGCCTCAGCCCCCAACTGACCCCCCTGGCCCCAACCCCTGGTCACCTTAGGGGTTCCTTAAGCAAAATCCATCACAATCGCCATTACCACCTGAATCAGGAGGATAGGGTTATGAAACTGTTCCAACGGATGAAGGACATGCTCCAGTATGTGTCCGAAGGTTTCATCGAAATTTTCAACAAGACCAAGGACGAATATCCCAAAACGGGCGTTCAACCCTTTGAGGGCGAACCCTACTCGAAATGGGTAGACCCACAGTAACGCCTCGGTAACCCCCTAGGGAAGGGGAGGATGTTGATAAACCGAAGAGAATTCCCTCTCCTCTCCCTGCTAGAAGGGGAAAATCAGCTTTTCTAGCGGGTTCTTGGCGACTCAGTGCGAATTGCCAAGGATCCTCTGAAATGCCCCTGACGGAAACACCCCTTACCCACCAAATGCCTGGGATCTATGAAACCTTTGGTCCTGGGACAGTTGGCAGCATGACCTCTCGCTAGGCGGGGGGTCATTGCATTTTTAGGGAAACTGCTGTGTTTTATTGGGATTGCCCAGGATTCTTCGGTATAGATTTGAAAGGTACAATGCAGAATGGAGAACAGCACAGAACGGAGAGCAGCCCCCTCATACCAAATCCGACTAATCTCGATTTGTTTGGGTAGGGGCAATCCCCCCGTGGTTGCCCCTGTATTTGGCTGGTCGAGGGTCGGCACAGGGGCACGACCCCTACCCGTTTATTCTGTTTCAGGCTCAACGGATTTGGTATCACCCCCCCTAGGGTGAGATGGTTTGCTCAGGTTGGGGTGCCGGGATGCCAAGGTTCCCCGAAATTTTCCCGAACCCCCTGGGCACAATGGTCCAAGTGCTACCCTTCGCCTCTCGGTCAGGATCCAGGCACCATTCCCGGCTCTCTGACCTGTAAGATAGAAAAAGGGTTGACCCCAAGAACCTTCCCAGGGTATACCCTAGAACGGGTTCAGAACCTCAAGGTTTCTGGTCTACTCGTCTCCAGAGCGTTGGTTTTGGGCAAGAGAACCCAGTCTCATTTGTATAGGCTGGACGGGTAGCTGGGATGGCGGCTGGTCTGCATCCGCTGGCTTCTCCTGCTCCCTTCGATTCCTCTAGAAAAAGACGCTGCTCGTGTGATTACCCTGGCCCTGTTGCACCCTTTACAAGAAACTCCCGTACAGAAGTGGTCTTTTAAGCCGGATTCCACTGTGCGTATTGGTCGTGCGAATGATAACAACGTTGTGCTGTATAGTGCAGTGGTGTCGCGGCACCATGTGGAAATTCGTGGCCAAGGCAATGGTTGGGAAGTGGTCAACCTGGGGACCAATGGCACGTATATTGATGGTCAGCGGGTTGATAAATTCGCGGCCAAGGATGGGATGGTGATTCGCCTTGCCCGATCGGGACCGATGATCCAAATCCGCCTCGATGATCCACTCCCGGATATTGCAACAAAGACCATGGTGGATGCGCCGTCGATCGAAGACCTCACCCGCCCTGTACACTAGACGCTCTCTGAACCTTTGCCCTTGACCCCAACTCTCTCCCCCAACGCCCCCCCTACAGTCCCTGTTCTGACCCCCATGGGTACTTGTTTATCCTGCCCTAGGTTGGGCACCCCTAAGCCTTTAAAGCAGCCTTGAGAGCACCGGCAAAATCCATGACTCGTGCGAGATCACAAAAGCTAAAGCTAATGGTTGTGGACGATGAGCCGGACAACCTTGATTTACTCTATCGAACTTTTCGACGGGAGTTTCAGGTTTTTCGGGCGGAGAGCGGGGCTAAGGCGCTACAAACCCTGGATGAGATTGGGGAAGTGGCGGTGATTATTTCTGACCAGCGGATGCCGGGGATGAGCGGGACGGAGTTTCTCAGTCGCACCGTCGATCGCTTCCCGGACACCATGCGCATTGTCCTCACGGGTTACACCGATGTGGCGGATTTGGTAGAGGCCATTAATGCGGGTCAGGTTTTTAAGTACATTACGAAGCCCTGGGAGCCGGAGACTCTCAAAACCGTGGTGGCCCAGGCGGCGGAGACCTATGAGGCTATTTCTCGCCGCACCCGCGAACTCAGTCGTGCCCTCCAGCGGGAGTCATTATTTAATGAGATTGTCAGCGCGATCCGAGAGTCCTTGGACTATCAGGGGATGCTTCAGACGATCGTGGCCACGATCGGCAATAACCTGGGCGCTGACCTTGGCTTGCTCTATGCCCATGATGAAAACCAGGGCCTGGTCTCTCCCCCTTTCTGTTTCCCCGCTAATGCCACCGATCCGCCCTTCCCCCTCCCCAATCCCCAAGTCCTCCAAACCCTCACACCGACAGATGCTGCCCCGACGCTGGCGGCTGAGGGCGCTGCTAGCCCAACCCTAACCCAAGGGCTGGAGCAATTGCTTGCTTACCTCTGCCAGCATCCCAAACAACGCTCCTGTGAGCTGCGGGAAACGGCTGAGGGGCATATTATTGGCCTCCCGTTAACCTATAAAAAGCAACTGCTGGCGGTGTTGGTGCTGTACTGCTCTGGGGAAAATCCCCTGTGGGGCGAGGACGATATGCAACTGTTGGAAAATGTGGCGGAACAGTCGGCGATCGCCGTCTCCCAGGCCAAGCTTTACCAGTGGACCCAGGAGCAGTCGGAAAAGCTTCAGGCTGAGCTAGATGTGGCTCGCCAAATCCAGGCCAATTTACTGCGTCAGGATTTGCCGACCCTGGAGGGGATTCGGATCCAAGCCTGCTGTCAACCGGCCCGTGCGGTGGGGGGAGACTTCTTTGAGGTCTATGCCCATCCCCAGGGGGATGTCTGGTTGGCGGTGGGGGATGTGTCTGGAAAGGGGGTGCCCGCAGCGCTGTATATGGCCAGTACGCTGTCTCTGCTGCGGCGGGAGTTAACCCAGGAGGTATCCCCAGAGCCGGAAACAGTCATCCGGAACCTCAACCGTAGCCTGTTGCAGGATTTGGTTAACAATAACTGCTTTATTACTGCTGTGCTGTTGCGCTATCGTCCCCAGGACGGCAGCTTAGCCTATGCCAATGCGGGGCATATTTACCCGATCGTCTGGAACCCTAGCCAGGTGGCTCACCAAACCCAAACTGATCCCCAGTACCTGACAACCCGTGGGATTCCCCTAGGAATTCTAGAGGAGTGGCGGGGACAAGCGGGGGTGGGGAGCTTGGCGCAGGGGGAGGTGTTGCTGTTGGCCAGTGATGGGATTACGGAGGCCAGTGTTGGCCCTGTTGCCGATCAAAAACCGGGCACGGCGGCGCTGATGTTGCAACAGGCAGGGCTGTGGCAGTTGCTGACCCAGTATAGCCACAGCCCTGTTTTGGAGGAGTTGTTGGGCTTCATTCAGTCCCACAGCCAAACCCAAGATGATGATCAAACCCTCGTTTCCTTGGAGATTGTATAGGCTATGCAAAGTGAACTGCATATCCCTAGTGACCTTCGCTACCTGTCTGTGGTGGAGAACTGGCTCCTAGGTTGCTTGGAGAAGGAGTTGGGCGATCGGGTGGATTGGCCCCGCCAAGCGAGTCGGTTTCGGTTGGTGTTGGTGGAGGCGTACTCTAATGTGGTGCGCCATGCCCACCGGGAGCGGCCTAATTTGCCGGTGTTGGTGCGGTTAGATTTGCGCGATCGGGATATTGCCTTAGAAATTTGGGATTACGGTGAGGGCTATGTGGTGGACAATTATGATGCGCCGGAGCCAGCGGCGATGCGGGAGGGGGGCTATGGCTGGCTGATTATGCAGCGTTTGATGGACCAGGTGGAGTATGCGCTGCAAATTGACGGTCGTAACCGCCTCAAGCTCCAAACCAGCCTCCCGGAGCAGGAACCCACCCCGGAATAAGCCTAAGAATTCCCAGCATAGTTCGCTCTCGACTGAATTCCCCTTTTAGTCGGGTGGATCTCCTGTTGACGGATACCCCCCCAGTGACGGGTTCTCTGTTGCAGCGATAGGCCATTTGAATCACGCCTGTAAGGTGGTATGCTAGGATTGGGGGAGATTGGGGCGAGTTTGAGGCAAATTGAATTATTTTGAGGCAAAATAATCAGGTTCGCGCAGGTGTGGGTCTATTGCGCTAGACTAGGGCAAGGACGGGCCAGTAGACTTCTCCTACCGCAAGGGATGGTTTATCGGATTCCCAAGCCAAGACGCAGCCGAAGATGTTAACGTGCTAAGCCGAGGGCAGAGTAATGCTAGAGCAACTTATCCTTTACTTTGTGTGTAAAACTAAGGGCCATATTACAAAAACCCAACTGGTAAAGTTTTTGTATCTTGCTGACTTATATTCGGTCAAGTGGACCGGGCAGCAACTGACGGATTTAGATTGGCTCTATTATCTGCATGGTCCTTGGAATCAAGAGATTGATGCAGCGCTAGAGCAAATGGATGTTCTCTCTGTCCGGCAGGAGCAGAGCACTTTTTTAGTGGGGGCAAAGCATGAATCTTTATATGAGACCACTGAATTTAGTTTTTCGGAAGGTTTGAGCTTAATGTTAGACAACATTCGTAGAGAGTGGTCTGGTGCTGGTCGCGAGAATTTTAATGCGTTGTTAAGTTTTGTTTACGAAACGGCTCCAATGCTGGAGGCTAGGACTCAGCATCAGCGAGAAGAGAAGGTGCACTTAGATCTTCAACTGGAGCGCAAAAAATTGTTGGCAGAGTTAGGGAGTTAGACTTTGGCAAAGCAAAAGGCTCAGAAACCGCGTCAGGGCTGGATCTACGTGATTAATCCCTATAGGGTGTCTTTACGATGCAGTAGTGAACATAGCCATTTTTATGACCTAGATGAACCAGGTGAAGTTGAGTGTAAGACAAGTTCTTGTTCCTTGAAGATCAATTCTAGCCGTGTGTTTAGAGGGATTCATCCCCACGTTATTTGGACTGGCGATCAGTTTCAAGATGAGTCAAACTATCTCCAAACATTTACAGTCATTCCGTTAACCTCTAAAACGACATTTCTTGGATTGCCAACTACCTACCCCATTGTTAATACAGCAAGTAATGGTTTAAGTCAGAAGTCCTATGCATTAGTACATCAGCTTTGTACGGTAGATGGGAACTGCTTTAAGGATGCTACAGGTAGTTGGATAAATCGAATGGGACAATTAGATTTAAGGGATCGAAATGAGATTACTAGGCGGTTAAAGTTTTTCCTAAATCTTGATGAGTCGCCCAGTGATGATTGGTTGAGGCAAAATGCGAGTGGGGCTTTGGTTCAGAAGGTTTATAGCTATCTTGCAGAGACAAAGAGAAGGGAATTATTGGAACGCTTGCTCGATGGTTTTAAACCCTGATAGAGTGATCTCCTTTGGGAGCTGATCCTACGGCATCATTCAGGGCTGGGTCAGTGAGCGCAGTCGAACCGAACCGATTAATTGAGGTGCCCTATAGATCGAGGTGCCTTTCCTTCCTGGGTACTCCGGGAGCCTTTCACGGGACTGGATACAGAGCGTCTGGCAGACGTTCCCACGCCGAGCTGGGGAACGAGGGACTTCTGCCGCCCGGTACTCGCCCGATCGCGGCTCGGTCAGTCAGAATCTGGGCGATCGGGGTTTATACTTTTCTCAAGCTTTTCTTTAGACTGAGCCTTTTTGCTTCAGCTTACCTGGATCTCTGGAT
>JAYKJG010000474.1:0-17759 GCA_035286285.1 Prochlorothrix sp. | reverse complement strand
TTTTTGGGGGGTTGTTCCGATGGGACGGACTAAAGTCCGTACTACGGGGGTTTTTACGGGGTTGGGTACGATGGGACGGACTAAAGTCCGTACTACGGGGGGTTTTTCGGGGTTTGGTACGATGGGACGGACTAAAGTCCGTACTACGGGGGTTTTTTCGGGGTTTGGTACGGGACGGACTAAAGTCCGTACTACGGGGTTTTTTTCGGGGTTTGGTACGATGGGACGGACTAAAGTCCGTACTACGGGGTTTTTTTCGGGGTTTGGTATGGGACGGATCGACTATTGGACCGGATTCGGGGTGACTCACAACGCTATCTGTAACCGGTCTCGATCGAACTATAACCTTTCTCCCTCGGCTAAAAGCCAAAAATATCAAGCTGCTGCTCTAGATTGCCCTGATTGGACTGTTGAGCCTCTGATTTAGGTGAATGGGCCAGTGAAACCTCGGTTGGGGGGGCTGGATCGGGTTGGGTTGGTGTCATGGTGGTTTCTGTAGCCTTGGGGGCTTGTGCAGGTTTGGGCGCTTGTTTAGGCTTTTTGGACCCGGTTTTGCTGCTGGACCGTCCCGATCGTGGCTCTGCCGCTGTTACTGTGGTCTCTCCCCCGTTTTCCTCCCTTCCCCGCCGCAGTCCCACGGCAATGGTACTGTGCTGCTCAATGTGGGCCATGATCTGCTTGGCGCGATCGATGACGCTCTGGGGTAACCCCGCTAGCCGTGCTGCTTCAATGCCATAGGAGCGATCGGCCCCGCCCGGTTGCACCTGATGCAGAAACACAATGTCATCGGCTAACTCTTTGACGGTGACCTGGAAATTGGCGACATTGGGCAGAATTGAGGCCAATTCATTGAGTTCGTGGTAGTGGGTGGCAAAGATACTGCGGGCGCGGATGTGGGTGGCGAGGTATTCTGCTACGGACCAGGCGATCGACAGCCCATCAAAGGTTGCGGTACCCCGGCCAATTTCATCCAGCAAAACCAGGGATTTATCGGTGCCATGGTTGAGGATGTTAGCAGTTTCATTCATTTCCACCATAAAGGTAGACTGTCCCGTGGCGAGATCATCCACAGCCCCCACCCGCGTAAAAATGCGATCGCAGATGCCCAACTGGGCGGAGGTTGCCGGGACAAAGCTCCCCACCTGGGCCATGAGTTGAATTAGCCCCACCTGCCGCAAAAAGCAGCTTTTACCACTGGCGTTCGGTCCCGTGAGGATCACTAAGTCAGGGACAGAAGCTGCGCGATCGGCGTGCTCGGTGCAATTCTGGGGTTGTGGGGATGAGTTGTAGCCTAAATGGACGGAATTGGGTACAAAAAAGCCAGAGGGGAGCGATCGTTCGACGACGGGATGCCGTCCGGCTTGGATTAGCAATTGGCGATCGTTCCCCATCACCGGGCGACAGTAGCCCCG
The DNA here is from genome assembly GCA_035286285.1 of Prochlorothrix sp. GTDB lineage: Bacteria > Cyanobacteriota > Cyanobacteriia > Prochlorotrichales > Prochlorotrichaceae > Prochlorothrix. Next base: position 16,347 of record JAYKJG010000474.1, on the reverse strand, counting down.
AAACTGGGCCAATTCTGCAAAGGCCGCGAGCACATCCAAGGCCGCAACCCGTTGGGCCACCTTGCGAATCAGTTCCGCTTCTTCCCCCACTTCTGCCCGCAACTGGGCAAAAATCTCGTACTCCCGCTGGTTAAGCTGACCTTGGGCATTGGCAAGGCGACTTTCTCGCTCCTTTAGCTCTGGGGTAATGTAGCGCTCCTCATTGACCAGGGTTTGCTTGCGGATATAGTCCGCTGGCACTTGGTCGCTTTTGCTGCGGGAAACGCCCACATAGTAGCCAAAGGTTTTGTTATAGCCCACCTTGAGGGTGGCAATACCCGTTCGTTCGCGCTCGATCGCCTCTAGGTTGGCAATCCACTGGCGATCGTCGGCACTTTCTCGCCGCAGCGCATCCAGTTCCCCATCAAAGCCATCCCGAATCAGCCCCCCCTCCAGCAGTGCAACCGGCGGATCTTTGACTAAACACTGGCGAATCCGCTGCCCCAGGGCTTCTAGCTTGGGATCTAGGGTCTGGAGAGCCGCCAGATAGGGAGCCTTAGACCGGGCTAATAATGCGCCAATTTCCGGCAATTTATCGAGGGAGTCGGCGAGGGCCACCAAATCCCGCGCATTGGCCGTTCCTGACCCTGCCCGCCCCGTTAGTCGCTCTAAATCGTAGATTTGGCCCAGGACTTTCCGCAACTGCTCCCGTAGGTTGCCCTGTGCTAACAACTCCTGTACTGTGTCTTGCCGCGCCGTAATGGCTCCTAAATCCAGCAAGGGTTGCAGTAACCACCGCCGCAGTGCCCGCCCGCCCATGGTTGTCACCGTGGCATCCAAGGCCCACAGCAGCGACCCATGGAAGGAACCATCCCGAACGGTTTGCACAATTTCGAGGTTGCGGCGGGTTTGGGCATCTAGAATTAAATATTCAGTGATAGCGTAGGTTCTGAGGGGCTGAAGGGGGATATAGGTTAAAGAAGCGGGGTTAAAGATATAGTCGGGGTCTTCGGCCTTGAGGCGTTCTAACCGCCCCTCGGAGGTCTCTTCTAGATAATCCACCAGCCCCCCTGCTGCCCGAATCGCCAAGGGGAGCCGATCGCAGCCCATACCCTCCAGCGATCGCACCCGGAACCGTTCTAGGAGCTTCTGCCGCGCTTCGGCGAGGACAAAGGCCCGCTGGGGCCGGAAGGTATAGCAAAATTGGGGCGGCAGTCCAGGGGGAAGATGCTGGGATTTCTGCTCAGGCCGCAGTAAGCCAACGAGATCCGGTGCATTGGTTGGAACCAGAACTTCTGAGGGGTGAATCCGCTGGATTTCTTGGCTCAGTTGCTCTAGGTCAGTGCCGTGGGTGGTGGCAAACTCCCCCGTTGAAACATCGGCATAGGCCAGTCCCCAATGGCTGCCCGCCAGTACCACGGCCACTAAAAAGTTGTTGCGGCGACCCTGAAGCATTCCTTCTTCGACGATCGTCCCTGGGGTAATAATGCGGGTAATTTCCCGCCGCACCAGTGGCCCCTTGGCCTGGGTTGCCTCTTCTACTTGGTCACAAATGGCGATCGCGTAGCCTTTTTCCACCAATTTGGCGCAGTAACTGTCTAAAGCCTTATGGGGAACCCCTGCCATGGGCACTCGCCCTACCTCACCGCCCCCCTCTTTACTGGTCAGGATTAGTTCTAACTCCCGCGCCACTGTAATGGCATCTTCGAGAAAACACTCGAAAAAGTCTCCCATGCGATAGAGCAGCAGTGCATCTTGGTGCTGAGCTTTGGTTTCGACGTAGTGCCGCATCATGGGGGTTAGTTGCTCCCGATCGACCTCTTGGTGATGGGCATACTTAACCGCATGTTTCACCAAGCGCTGGGGCAGCACATCGGGGGAGAGGGGAGCGGGGGAGTCGGCAGTCATGGGTAGAGGGTAGCGTCAGCTTGAAGTTGTGAACAGCTTACCAAAGTTATACCGCCATTGCAGAGCAAAGCTCATCCCGATCTTGCCGTTGAGGGGACTTCTGAGGAAACGTTGCCATTCATTGGCATTAGGCAAGCGGGCAAAGTCCTGGTGATAGTCAATGACCCAATCATTACAGGCGCTGATAATCCCCCTTCGCCTTGGGTTATAGTCTCTAATCTTAAGAAGACTCTCTAATTCTGACTCAGATAATGGCATAGATCCTTTAAGGTCTAGATCTCGTTGCTTTTTCTGGAAATCCTGGTTGAGTCTTTGAATTGTCTGATCTACAACTAGGTTGTCAGCATCCAGGAGATCAACCAGTTGAAGGAGAGATCGCCCCCGCCAGTCTTGTTGGTTAACGTGACACAAAAATTGCAAGATTTTCTTCATTGCGGCTTCTCCCTCCTGCTCTAGCAGCAAGGCTCGATGCTTGCAAGCTAGTTGGCACAGTTGTCGATCGGCCATTTCTGACCCGGCTAAGTACTGAGCCTGAATAATCTGGATTCGCACAGGAGGCGGATTTTTTTTGGCAGTTTGATAGTCTGTGAGTAGAATTACAGCATCATATGCATTTCCTAACACGCGCTCATAGGCAGAGAAAAAGGGTTCACTGGTGCAGTAGTTCTCTGATGGAGACTTGATCCCCAGTTCCAAAGCGGGAATATCAATGCCTTTGGCAGGATTGATGGTTAAAGGGGGGAAATTAGACACCGCAAAATCGTTTTCAAAGAGGTGATGCTCTAAAACAGCGACAAATACCATTTCAATCACACTTCCAATGGTCTTCCCGTCTAGATTTGGCATCGATCGCCCATTCTTCAGGTCTTCGTACCAGTACGGAAGTTGCCCACCCCGTCCCAAGCGCTGAAGGATGGGTTCAATCTGTTCTACAGCTTCTCCTCGTAAATATTGATTGAGGAGATCGACGGCTAAGGCAAGATTCTGTCGGAGGGATTGCCTTAAGGATGCACTAGAAATGAGAGGTTCGGGATTCATTTTTACGCAAAAAAGCTCTAAATTAAGTTAAATTAGTCTTAAACCTTTATAAACTAAGCTTAACACCTGTTGAGTTGAGTAACTGCTTTAAAACCCACTCTATCATTACAGGTGGGACTGCATTGCCATAGAGACTATATTGGTGGTAGGGGGAGATGACTTGGCAGTGATGGTCGGAGAAACCCTGTAAACGAGCATATTCCACGGGTGTAAGCCTCCGGAAGGCATTACCCACCTGATAGCGCTCATAATGGCGACTAGTCGTACAGGTTAGGGTTGGAGCAACCCCATTGGTGCCAAAAATGGAATAGCCCATGCGGGAACCTCCCCGTTGGTTATACAGCACCTCAACGCCGTTGATGTAGCGATCGACTCGCTCACTGTGCTGAATCCGGGCTTGGGTATCTGCGGTGAAATAAAAGCGATCGTCGGGCTGCTTTTCTAAGATGTCGCTCAGCTTAGGGGGAGTTATGTGAGCAGAGAAGTAGGGTAAATCAGCCTGAATAAACTGATTATTATAGGCTAAGCCCCAGTTTTGAAAGCGTTTGCGCAGTTGGGCCAGGGAGGACCATGGCACAGCAAGGAAAGGCGGAAGATCCTGAAAATCCGCTGCTAGCCCTAAATAGGCTAGGGGCCGATCGGCCCGATGGCCAATGATGATCAGCCGCTCCCGATTTTGGGGCAAGCCAAACTGAAGCGCATTCAAAAGCCGCCACTCAACCCAATAGCCGAGTGGGGTCAAAGCAGCGAGAATTGTTGCAAAATGCTGGCCTCGATCCATGGAAAGGAGGCGTTTCACATTTTCCAGGACAAAAAACGGGGGACGATGGCGATCGAGCACCTCAACCACACGACCCAAGAGGGTGCCACGGGGATCCGCAAGACCCAACTTTTTCCCGGCACTGGAAAAGGGCTGGCAGGGAAAGCCCGCCGTCAGCAGATCATGGGGCGGAATGCTGTCCAAAAGGGTGACCAAATCCCCTAGATGAAATTGAGCAGCACCAAAGCGATCGCAGTAAACCTGGGCTGCTTTGGGGTCAATATCATTGGCCCATTGGGTTTGGATCCCCACCCGATCGCAGGCAACACGGAAGCCGCCAATGCCCGCAAACAACTCCACAGCCTCGATCGGCTTCCCCTGTCTGATGGTGTCACTTCCCCGCAACGGTCCTACTCCTGACATTCTTCCGTTGTCTTGCCACTGAAATTTTAATTGTCGGCTCTAGCCCGGTAAAACACAATGGGTGACATCGGGGCAGGGATGAAACCATCCCGCTGGGGGGGCATCCTGGTCGGGATTGGGAATTACAGGAAATAATGGAGTGGTAGGCAGTCTCAAAATCCAGTCCACACTGGCAGAGATAGAGGGGCCACGGGCTGATCCTGCCCAAGGGCTGGGTGCAAGTGTGCCTCGGTCTCCCCTGTCTTCCAGTCCCCTAGCGCGATCCGGTCCGCCCTGTCACCCTATGTTGTCTGATTCCGCCAACCCCACCCCTCCCAATCTGATCCAGGCTGACAGTATTGAGGCTGCGATTTTGCCCCCGCCGCCCCAGGTGTCTCCCCAGGCCAGTATTGGCGAGGCGTTACGCTTGATGAATAGCCTCAAGGAATGCGCGATCGGGACAGCCCGCACCGCGAGCAGCCTGCCCGTGCCCCCGCCCCTTGACGGCAACCCCAGCCCCAACCCGTCGCCATCCCCCCGGTTCAGCCCCTACAGCGACAGCACCTATCTCCATCTGACGATGGGCTGCATTGTGGTGGTGGAGCAGGGGGTGCTCCAGGGTATCTTGACCGAGCGAGATATTGTGCGCTTGGCTTGTGGCGCTTTAGATCTAGAGAAAACGGCGATTTCCACCGTGATGACCCAGCCAGTGTTGAGCTTAACGCGGGAGGAGATGACCGATCTGTTTGTGGTCTATAACCTGTTGCGTCGCCACCAAATTCGCCATTTGCCCATTGTCGATCGCAGTGGCCGGGTGGAGGGCATTGTCACCCTCTCTAGCCTGCGCCATAACCTGAGCAAAAGTTATTTTCTGCGGTTCCGCCAGGTTTGGGAGGTGATGACCTCTAAGGTGGTGACGGTGTTGCCCACGGATTCACTGGCGGCAGTGGCTCAGCGGCTGTTTACCTACAATATTAGCTGTGTGGTGGTGGTTCAGCCCGCTCCTCAGTCGTCTGCGCCCCGATCGCAGCAAATTCCAGTGGGGATCGTCACAGAGCGAGATATTTTGCAGCTTAAGGCGCTGGAGTTAGATTTTCTGAAGCTCCAGGTGCAAGATGTGATGAGTACGCCCTTGGCGGTGGTGCGGGCAACGGATGGGCTAGAGGTGGTCCAAGAAATGATGCAGGTGCGGCGGGTGCGGCGGTTGGTGGTGACGACTCCCGATGGCGTATTAGTGGGGATTATTACGGAAACCAACCTAACCAAGGTGCTAGACCCCCTAGAACTCTATGGTATTGTCGAAATTCTGCAAAAACAAGTCTTTAATCTCACAAAGAGCCGCAATCGTCTCCTGGCAAGCCGCAATTTTGACTTGGAAGAGGCGTTTCAACGCCAGGAGTTTCGCTTGGTCTATCAGCCCCAACTCAATCTAGAGAAGAATAGAATTGCAGGGGCTGAGGCGCTCATTCGCTGGAATTCTAAGGACAGGGGGCCAATTCCGCCAGCGGAGTTTATTCCCTGGGCGGAGCAGACCTATTTTATTGTCAAGCTGGGCTACTGGATTTTGAGAACGGCCTGTGAGCAGGCTCAGTCTTGGTGCCGTTTGGGTTTGGGAGAGATTACGGTGGCGGTGAATGTGTCGAGCCATCAGTTAATGGATCCCTATTTTGTCGATCGCACGGTGGCCATTGTGCGAGAAACGGGGTTGCCGCCCCACTGCCTGAAATTAGAACTGACGGAAAGCGTGTTGGTGGATAATTTAAGTGCCGCAGCGGAGCAGTTTCAGCGCCTTCAGGAGGCTTCAATTCAGATTGCGATCGATGACTTCGGGACGGGCTATGCGTCGTTGTCTTATCTGCAATATTTTTCCTTTGATATTTTGAAGATCGATCGCTCCTTTGTTCACCATATCGATCAAAACTACCGCAATCAGGCGATCGTGGCTTCCATTCTCCGCCTTGCCCACCAACTCAATTTCCAGGTCATTGCGGAGGGGGTAGAAACGGAGGCAGAGCGGCAGCTTCTGCAAGCCCAGGGTTGCCCCTGTATTCAGGGTTACGGTTTTAGTCGCCCGCTGGAAGTAGACGACTTTATCCAGTTTGTGCAGCACTATCGGGATTCGGCTTAGCTTTTACGGAAAATTACCGATCGGTTGTGGGCAGGCATCTCGATCGTCTGCTGATGTTGCAACCCCTGGGCTGCTGCCACCTCAATCACCGCCTCCAAATCCCGCACCCCCCAGCGGGGATCCCGCGATCGCAAGCTCTCATCAAAGGCCGCATTGCTGGGAGCCGTATGCACCCCCCCTTCCCGGTAGGGACCATACAGGTACAGCACCCCCTCCGGCGGCAACAAGCGCCCCGCCCCCGCCATCAGCCCCAAACAGGCTTCCCAAGGCGCAATGTGAATCATATTAATGTTGACGATCGCCCCCAGGGGAAAGCGCTCCCGGTTCCAGGTGGTGAGGATTTCCGGAACCAAGTCTGCTTCTAGGTCCGCTTCCAGGGGCCACAACTCCCAGCAGACATCCAAATCCAAAGGCGGCAACAGGGTGGGGCAGGGTTCGGCGGCTCGCCATGCCTGGATGCTGTCGCGGGCGCTGGGGTTGGGGTCTGAGGGGATCCAGGGCCGAGGGGCAAGGCGGGGGGCAAAGTAAAGGCCGTGTTCGCCGGTGCCGCTGGAGATTTCCAGCACCGCCCGATCGGGGGGCAAGATTTCCTCCAGGATGGCAAAAATGGGTTCACGGTTGCGTTGGGTCGCGGGGGCAAATTGGCGCAGATCAGGCACGGTTATTTTTTTACAGGACCAGCTTTAACAGGACTAGTAGACTGAGGCAGACATCCGATATCTCTCCCTCATTCCCAGGCTCTGCGTGGGAACTCGTTAACGTTTACAGTACCAGCTTCCTAGGCTCCCTGGAAACGGGGATCGGTGTTGAGGCGCTGGGTATTAAAACTCTGTGCCCATTCCAAAAAATCCGGGGAGATATCCCCCTCCTGCGTGTCCACCAACAGCGCCACATAGCCATCTCGATGCTTGACGATCACCGCCCGGTAGGGGGATCCATTCACCGTTACATGCAAAAACCCCTCCAGCCGCAGCGATGACATCAACAGCGATCGCAACCCCAACACCTGAAACACCGTCTGGACCCACCCAATATCCTTATTTTTGTCGGTGGTGAAATACTCCTTTGGCAAACCATTCCAGTCAAAAACAGCCACCCCCACGACTTGCTGGGCACAGGTTTCGTACAAAGCTTCAGCACTTGAATCAGACATAAGAAGCGGGGCCAAAGAAATAGAACGAGCAGTAGGGGAGCTAGGGCAGGGGGTAACCCTGGCTCTGCCAGGGTGATGATGCGGGGTCACCCACAACTCGGAGCAATCATAGGGGATACCTTCGTCTATGTCTTCCTATCCTACTGCCCCTTGTCCTGAAAACCCTGCTAATTCCTTACGGAGGCCCACTATTCCACTACCCTATATATAGATTTCCTAACCCTTGATTCCTCCCCGGACTGCACCTCGATCGGATCCTCTATGACCAACCCCGCCTTGCCTCAGAAGTTTCGTTTTGACAAACAACTGTGGGATCGCTTCATTGCGATCGCCCAACCCTTTTTCCTGCCCCTCACCTCCGGCAGTACTTGGCTCTTTGGGGGGCTGTTGCTGGTGTTGATGGTGGCGGTGGTCTCCTTCACCTTCTGGATCACCGTGGGCCTGACCCTGCTGGGCGAGTGGCTGTTTCCGGCCTTTTTCACCAATCTGGCGGCGGGGCTGCTGGAAAATGTCCGTAACCTGCTGGGGTCTCCCGTCGCTGCCCTTGCCGCGATCGCCCTGGTGGGCAGTTTTGGCCTCTTTGCCCTGCTCCGCAAGCGCCTCAAAAAGCGGATCCTCCCCTGGCTGATGTTGGGGGTGCTGCTGTTTCTGTCCTTCTCGGTTAATGGCTTAAACGTCGCCATTAGCTATGTCTTTCGCTTCATTGACAATGCCCTCAATGGCAAAGATCAAGATACTTTCTATCAGTTTCTGGCGGTGTACACCGTTATTATTGTGGGTGCAATCCCCATTATTATTGCCTACACCTATATCCGCCGCAAACTGGGGTTAATGTGGCGGGAGTGGTTAACCCAGGACTTTCTCGATCGCTATTTCCACGATCGGGCCTATTACAAACTCGACTCCAACACCGCCGACACCGAAATCGACAACCCCGACCAACGGATCACCGCCGATATTGAATCCTTCACCGGCACCACTCTCATTTTTATCCTCGATATCCTGGATTCCATCCTGACCCTGATCTCGTTTTCTGCGGTTCTGTATACGATTTCCAAAGCCCTAACCCTGGGTTTGGTGGCCTATGCCTTGGTGGGGACGGCGGTGGCGGTCTTGGCGGGGGGCAAGCTCATTGCCATTAACTACAACCAACTGCGCCTAGAGGCGGATTTCCGCTATGGCATGGTCCATGTGCGGGACAATGCCGAGTCGATCGCCTTCTATCGGGGGGAAAATCTGGAGCGGCAACAGGTGCTCGATCGCCTCGGTCGCGCCATCCGGAACTTTAACCTCCTGATTATTTGGGAATCGATTATTTTGCTGTTTCAGCGGGGCTACAACTACTTCACCCGCATTGTTCCCTATCTGATTGTTGCGCCCCTGTACTTTAGCGATCAAATGGACTTTGGGGCGATCGGCCAAGCCTCCCTCGCCTTCTTCCAGGTTTTGGGTGCTCTCTCCATTATCACCAATCAAATTCAGCAGATTTCCGCCTTTGGGGCCAGTATTAACCGGATCGGTGCCCTGGATGAGCGTTTGAAGCCCCTAGACCCGCGCGAGGACAGCACAGGTCCACGATCGACTGCCCCCACGGCCCCAGACTCCCCCGCCTCTCTCCCCGGCATTACCACCCAGGTGGATTCCCAGCTTCAGATTCAAGACCTGACCCTGCAAACCCCCAACGCCGAGCAAACCCTGATCCAGGGGCTGTCCCTGGCGCTGCAATTCCAAGACCGGCTCTTGGTGGTTGGCCCCAGTGGCTGCGGCAAAAGTTCCCTGTTGCGGGCGATCGCCGGACTCTGGACCCAGGGCCAAGGCACCATTACCCGCCCCGATCGCGGCGAAATCCTCTTTCTGCCCCAGCGGCCCTACATGCTCCTGGGTACCCTGCGGGACCAACTCATTTACCCCAACCCCCGCAACAGCATCCCCGAAGCCAAGATTCTGGAAGCCCTAGAGCAGGTCAACCTGGGGCAATTGGTTGAGCAGCTAGGGGGCTTGGATATCGAGAAGGACTGGCCCAGCGTCCTCTCCCTGGGGCAACAGCAGCGCATCGCCTTTGCCCGGATCCTGTTGACCCAGCCCCGTTATGTCATGTTGGACGAAGCCACCAGCGCCCTCGACATTGCCAATGAGCGTAAACTGTATGAACTCTTGCAACAGCAGGAACGGGTCTACATCAGCGTGGGGCACCGGCCCAGTCTGCTGCAATACCATGAAACCGTGTTGACCCTGCGCCCCGATCGCTCCTGGCAACTGCTCAGCGCCACCGACTACCGCGCTAACCTGGATGAAGCCGAATTTGGCTAAGGGGGATCCCCCCTTGGACTCTGGATGCTTATCCTGGGGGGGTCATCCTGGGGGGTCATCCTGGGGACTCGCTCCCCTAACCCCTTGACGAATTGGAATTCTCCCCATTTAGTGTTAGTCAGTGATCCTGGGTCTAGCGATCGCTGGCTCCTTGACCCTGGGTCTAGCTCCCCTTGGCCCGTATCCCCAGCCCTCTCCTCCCCGTCCCATGCCGTCCACCGAACCCCCCGAAGATATCCCCGTGGCCATGCGCGATGCCCCTGTTCAATCCAAGACTAAGGCCAAGTCGCCCTATCTCTTGGTGTGGATTGTGAGTGGAGCGATCGGGACGATCGCCCTCACCGTCCTCAGCATTACCCTCTGGATCCTCAACAACCCCAAAACCAACCCCAACCCCGTCACCTCCGACCCTAACCCCTCCGCCCCAACGACGGCCCCTAACGGTGACCCAGCGGCGATCGCCCCCAACGACCCCAACCTCAGCCCCCCCGCCGACCCTGACCTCACCGCCCCCGCTGCCGATGGTAGCCTCCTGGGCCACAAACCCTATGAAGAAGCCCCCCCCGAAGCCCTCGTGCCCATTTTGGCCGATGGCAGCTTAAAATTGCGGGAACCCGCCGCCAAAGCCTGGTTTGCCCTAGAAGAAGAGGCACGACGGGCGGGACACACCTTGATTGTGCTGTCGGCTTTTCGGTCCAAGCAAGATCAGGAATACCTCTTCTTTGAGGTCAAGCGCCAGCGGGGCCAAGACACCAGCACGCGAGCCGAGGTCAGCGCCCCTCCCGGCTATAGCGAACACCACACCGGTTATGCCCTGGATATTGGGGACTACAGCAATCAAGAGACCTACTTAAACCAAAGCTTTGAGGATACAGCCGCCTTTAAGTGGCTCAAGGAGAATGCGGGCTTCTACGGCTTTGAAATGTCTTTCCCTCCCGATAATCCCCAGGGCATTAGCTACGAGCCGTGGCACTGGCGCTTTGTGGGCGACCAAGACAGCCTGGAAACCTTCTACCGCGATCAACCCCCGCCCTCGTCTCCCGCTACGCCCTCGTCGCCATAGCCCTAGCCTACAGTCTTAACTCTAGCTGCTGGCTGAGCGGGCGATCGGGCCAAGGGAGGCTATGGCCCGTACACTGGGCTTGGTGAAGTGCCTGAACGCAGCAGGCCAGGTGATAGGCAAATTGCACCGGTACTGCATTACCAATCTGTTGGTGCAGGTGGCGTTGGTTGTTGCCCTGGAAAACCCAGGAATCTGGAAAGGTCTGTAAGCGGGCATACTCACGGGCTGTAAAGCTACGCAGACGACTGGCCCGAATTCGCCAGAGTTTAAGGTTATGGTTGCGGTTCCGGACAAAGAGACCGTTAACGCGATCCTTGGGTTTGCGCTCAGCACTGACATTGCCCTGTGCCCAGCCCCAAATGGTTGCTGTGTCGATCGCGGGAAAGGGCACTGCTAAGGAGCGGATGGGATGGCCATCGGAGCCAGTGCGGGAAAATCGACAGGCAACCGGCAACTCGCTGGGGTCAAAGTCTGCCCCCGTTGCTTCATGGACTCGACTGTGAAAGCCCCACTGGGGATTATGGTTGGGGAGGTTTACAGGGGGATGGGTCAAGAAATCATGGAGATAGGTTGCGGCTGGGGTCTCGGCTGCGGGTGTTGGCCAGCAAAAACTGGCGGGAAAGGGATCAAAGCTGGCCAGAAAAATAAATCTCCGTCGGGTTTGGGGAACGCCAAAGCCAGCAACGCGAAAAATCTGATGCTTAACGTGGTAGCCCAGTTGTTGAAAGTGCCCTGCAATCACTTCGACAAAGGGTAAGCCGCTGTGGGGGTCTCGCATGGTTCGCAGGTTCAGCACATTTTCCATCAGGATGAAGCGTGGTTTATGGTGCTGGGCCACTCTGACGACTTCTTGGAAAAGAAAGTTACGGCGATCGCTTTCAAGACGATTGCCCCCCAGGGAAAAGCCCTGGCAAGGGAATCCGGCTAGCAAAATGTCACTGTTGGGAATGTCGCGAGCTGATAATTCTCGAATATCGGCTTCGAGGGTGTGCCATTGGGGGCGATTGCCTCGTAGCGTTTTGATACTCCAGGGGTCAAGATCGGTTGAGTACTGATGCTGAAACCCTGCCAGTTCAAATCCTAGATCCAAGCCACCTGCGCCGGAAAAGAGACTGGTAAAGGAAAGGGGCATGTTAAGAATTCAGGGTAATCAGGGGTCCAGAGGTGTTTACAGCCCGAAAGGCTTGGAAATGATGTTGCTTTCCGGCATTGGGGTTCTCGATGTAGGAGGGGGTTAATGTTTGCTCAGTCATATCAAAATAGTAACCTCGGAGCAAGTGTTGGGTTTCGATCCGAACCAGGGAGCCACAGGGGCGGAGGGCGGTGCTGGCTTGAAAGGCTGCGGGTACCAGGAGTGTGATTTGCCGTGCGGTGCCATTGAGGAGGGCAAAGGGGGTAGGGGCAACGTACATTTTGCGATCGCGAACGATTAAGTCGCCGTAACTGCCAAATCCTTTGAGGTTTTTGTTGTGATGACTGTAGGTGTGATCGGCGTTGAGGAAGTCACCGTGACACATGACGAGATCATAGACGGGATATTGCCGATCGGGAACTTGGGCAGGATAACGACCAAAGACGTAGTAAATTGTTCGGTCTTGGTGTAGACCACGGGGAACTTGACTATTGCAGTCATAGTTGGCTTCTCGCCCTGGAAACCCTAAGCCTTTGATCTCAAAGCCGATGGGATAATCAACGAGCTGGAAGTCGGGGTAGCGATTTCTGGAGGGTTGGTCAAAGGTGAGGCCGATCGCGGCTAGGCGATTGGCAAACCAGTTTTGAAAGCTAAATTCTTTATCGCTGGAGGAAACGCGCTGAATCAGCTCGCTGGCCTCGATCGCACGAGTACACTCCAGAAAAACTGTCTCAATACACCGATCGATCGACATAGGGTCACAAGGGGCTGGGGATCGGTTGGGGTCGATCGGGGGCGCGATTGGGGCGAAGGCAGAGCCGATCGGCCTGGGCCAAGGCTGGGGAGCAAGGGGGGCTGCGGAGGCGGGGAGCCTAACCCAAACCCATCCCCTGGGGACGTGAAGAGGGGTGTCCGGTGGGGGGTGGGGGCTAGGGAAGGGTGGAGCGGTTAGAGGTCTGGGGTCAGTTTGGTGTTGCCGATGAAGAGCAGGGCGCAGATCATGGCAATCTGGAGGGGCCAGGGCGCAAAGTCATAGCTGAGCACGCCGCAGATAACGGCCACGATCGTGGCAATGGCAGTGAACCACAACTTGGTACTGTGTAACATCATCCAAACCGCAAGGAATCCCAGCATTAGGGTGCCGAATTCGAGGGGGGAAATAGACATGATTACGTCGCTATTTTATGGGGGAGTTGACGATGTAGGCTGACTCGGAATCGGCCCAGGGCGCGGATTCAGTGGTTTCGATCGTGATCAAGGGCGTGCAGTCCTTGCAAAAGCGCACACTTACCGGGGACTGCACGGGGGACGGCTCGATCGGGGATCCCAACTCAATGCCAGTCCCTTTGACTTTACAGTATCACAGATGACCAAAATTCCCAGTTGACGAATCCTTACGATGTGAGCCTCTGCTGACATCTAGGGTAACCATAGAGTCGAACCAAGGCAACCGATCGGGTCGGGGCAATCCCCCCGTGGTTGACCCGGTTGTGGGCCGAAGAGGGGAGCCACGGGGGCACGACCCCTACCCAGATATCTTCAAAGTGGGATGCACCCACGTCCTGCGCGGTCCAGGGGGCAAGCTGCCGCTAGTCCAGGGGGTTGCGGTAAAGGCCGAGGCGCTGCTGGAGCAGGAGCCAAAGAAAGGGGAAATCTTCAATAAAGTAGCGCCGCCAGAGGCGTTGGGGCTGTTGGCTAATGCGGTAGAGCCACTCAATGCCCCAGTTGCTCATCCAGCGGGGGGCACGGCTGACGGCTCCGGCTTCAAAGTCGATCGTTGCGCCGATCGCGAGAAAAATCTTAACGTGGGGCAAGCGGTGGCGATGCTGGTGGATCCATTTTTCCTGCTTGGGTGCGCCAACGCCCACGGCGAGAACGGTGGCCTGGGATTGGTTAATCAGATCAATAATGCGATCGCCCTCGGCCTCGTTTTTCTCAAAGCCAAAGGAAGGGGAGTGGGCCGCAACGACCAGATTGCGCCCGACCTTGGCGTTAATGTTCTCCCGTGCGCGATCGGCCACCCCCGGCGCTGCCCCCAGCAGGAACATCGTCATGGTGTCGTCGTTGTGGTAGTAGCGGTAAAAGGCGGGCAACAGGTCGGAGCCGGAGAGGCGCTCTTTGAGGGGGGTGCCGAGGAATTTGGAGGCGTAGAGCACGACTTGGCTGTCGCAAATGCGGTAATCGGCGGTTTGGTAAATGTGGTAGAAGTCGCGATCGGTCTGCAACTTCATCAGGTGATCGACATTGGGGGTAACGACAAATCCGCCGGATTCCAGGCGCTGGAGCAGTTCCGCCATGGACAGATTATCCAGGTCAATATTGAGAATCCGAACGGGGGTTAGGGCCGTGGACATGGGCGATCGGGGGTTGCTACGGGGCAGTGGATTTGTCGTGAATGGAGCAGGAGGGTGGGGGCCAGCAAGGGGGCCAAGGGGGCGCGGCAACCCCGCCCCTACGGGACTATCCGGGGTTTAGGAGAGGCGTGCAGTTCCAAACGGCTCATCGTGCGGACTTTAGTCCGTCCCCTGGCAAAAGCGAAATGCACCCTAGGAGAGGGTGGGGGCCAGCTTTCCTGACCCTGGGGCAACGGCCTCTTGCAGTTCCAAATACACCAGCAGCGCGTTGATATCCGCTGGGTTGACCCCGCCAATGCGGGAGGCTTGGCCCAGGGTGAGGGGGCGGACTTGGGTTAGCTTTTCCCGCGCCTCTAGGGAGAGGGTGGTGATGCTGCCGTAGTCCAGATGGGCGGGGAGCTTGCGGTTCGCTTGGCGGGCGATCGCCTCAATTTGGTTTTGCTGGCGCTGGATATAGCCGGAGTATTTGATGGCAATTTCCGCCCCTTCCCAGACTGCACGGGCTAGGGTAGCATCCCCCAAACCATAGTGGATCAAATCGCCGTAGTGGAAGCCGGGGCGACGGAGCAGGTCGGCGAGGGTAATGGATCCCTTAATGCGCTGTTGGGTATTGCTGACAATTTCCTGGGCGATCGGCTCCTGTTCCTTGACCCGCTGGCTGTGGAGGCGCTCCTGTTCGGCGGCGATCGCCCGTTGTTTGGTTTGGAACTGTTGCCAGCGATCGTCGGTAACCAAACCAATCTCCCGCCCCAGGGGGGTGAGGCGTTGGTCGGCATTGTCCGATCGCAAAATCAGGCGATATTCCGATCGGCTCGTCAACATCCGATAGGGTTCCCGCAATTCCTTCGTACAGAGATCATCAATCAGCGTCCCCAAATAGCTACCCTCACGGGGGAACACCACCATCTCCCGCCCCTGGGCAAAGCGGGCCGCATTAATCCCCGCCACAATGCCCTGGGCCGCCGCCTCTTCATAGCCCGTCGTGCCGTTAATTTGGCCCGAACAAAACAGCCCTTCTACTCGCTTGGTCATCAGCGTTGGGTAGCACTGGGTCGCGGGCAGATAGTCATACTCCACCGCATAGGCGGGCCGCAGCATAATGCAGTGCTCCAATCCCGGCAAGGTGCGCAGCAGCGCCAACTGCAACGGCTCCGGTAGCCCCGTGGAAAAGCCCTGGATATAGAGTTCCGGCGTGTCGCGCCCCTCCGGCTCAATAAAAATCTGGTGGGACTCTTTATCGGCAAAGCGGACAATTTTGTCCTCAATGCTGGGGCAGTAGCGCGGCCCCTTGGCATCAATGTAGCCGCCGTAAACCGGCGTAAGGTGAAGATTATCCCGGATGAGCTTGTGGGTTTCAGCCGTAGTCCGGGTTAAATGACAGCAGAGTTGTTCCCGTTCCTGCCAAACGCTGGGGTCAAAGCTAAACCAACGCACGTCTTCATCCCCCGGTTGGGGTTCCATTTTGCTGTAGTCCACGGAGCGATTATCGACCCGTGCGGGGGTGCCGGTTTTGAGGCGATCGGTCTCGAAGCCCAACTTCTGCAACGTCTCCGTGAGGCCCACCGCAGCAAATTCCCCGGCCCGTCCCGCAGGCATGGACTTGTTGCCCACCCAAATACAGCCCCCCAGGAATGTCCCCGTGGTCAAAATGACTGATTTTGCGGCAAAGGCTGTGCCAAAGTAGGTCAAAACTCCTTGGACTTCTTCATTCGGCCCCAGCACTAAGTTGGTCACCATGGCTTCCCGCACCCAGAGATTGGCCTGGTTTTCGATAATGCGCTTCAGGACAGCGGCATATTCCCGCTTGTCTGTCTGTGCCCGCAAGGCCCACACCGCTGGACCCCGTGAAATATTGAGCACGCGCTTTTGCAGATAGGTCCGATCGGCCATTTTGCCAATTTCTCCGCCCAAGGCATCTACTTCATGGGCCAGTTGGGACTTGGCTGGCCCCCCCACTGCTGGGTTACAGGGTTGCCATGCGATTTTGTCGAGGTTTAAGGTCAGCAGTAGGGTTTTGCAGCCCAAGCGGGCACTGGCCAGGGCTGCTTCACATCCGGCATGGCCTGCGCCAACGACGATGACATCAAAGCGATCGAGAAAGTCTACGGGTGCGGTCATGG
>JAYKJG010000473.1:0-4344 GCA_035286285.1 Prochlorothrix sp. | reverse complement strand
CTTTGCCCTGGATATTGCCGATTTGCTCTTTGAGTTGGAGGGACTGTTGGTAGAGTTCGATCGCCCCCTGGATGTCCCCCTGGTTGGCTTTGAGGATGGCTAATTGGTGCAGGGTGGCGGCTTTGTTTCTGAGATCCCCAATCTCCTCTTGAATCTCTAGGGACTCCTGGTAAAGCTTCAAGGCTTGATCAACCTCTCCACTATCTGCTTTTAAGAAACCCCACTCATGTAGGAGCAACCCTCGCAATTTAACGAGATCCG
The DNA here is from genome assembly GCA_035286285.1 of Prochlorothrix sp. Classification (GTDB taxonomy): domain Bacteria; phylum Cyanobacteriota; class Cyanobacteriia; order Prochlorotrichales; family Prochlorotrichaceae; genus Prochlorothrix. The sequence continues at coordinate 4,083 of JAYKJG010000473.1, read as the reverse complement.
CTTCAGTGCGGCTCGTGAGGCCAAAACCCTGGGTAAACGCATCCTCCGCCCGCTGCACTTCCCCTAAATCACGGTATAACACCCCCAGTTCCTTATAAATCGCTGCCCTCGCCCTACGATCGGCCACCGACTCCGGTTTCCCCTGGGGGTCATACTCCATCAACAACCGCTGCAACAGGTCTACTCGCTCCCGCCGCTCCCCCAGGTCCAAGCTCCCCCAAATCCGCTCCGACTCCAGCGTATAGGCATAATTTTCCGTCACCCGCTGCGGCAACGTCTCAAACTTAAACACCCCCAACTCCCAGGCCCAGAAATCCGGCGCAAACCGGGCCAACCGCGTAATCGAATAGTCCGGCAAAAACAACACCATCGGATCCGGCACCTTTTCGCCAAAGCCATCCCGCACAAAATTCAAATCCCGCAACAGGGGCGGATAATCCCCGCTCATCCCGATCGACTGCTCCAATCCCGTCAGCAACAGCACCCGCTTTTTCCCTGGCACCCGCTCAATCCCCGCCAGCCGCTCCAGCAACGCCTGCTGCAAAAACTGCACCTCCCGATCGCCAAAATCCAACACCAACAACTGAATATCCGCACAGGTGGGATGGGCCTGGAGCGCCTCAATAATAGCCGATCGATCGGGGGCAAAATTCACCGAAACAAAGGCGATCGTCAGCCGCTCCGCCGCAAAATCAATAAACGTCAGCAACTGATTAAACGCCGCTCGGTTATGGGTAATAAAATCCTGAAAATCGGCCATAGGGCTAGTTACACTGCATTAAACCAAAAAATTAATAACTGTAGGTTGGGTTAAGCGACAGCGCAACCCAACAAGGAGCGCCATGCCAGTCAATCTTGGCCCTCAACCCAACCAACCATCCAACCTGACTCTGCGGTGCGTTACCGCTCCGCCTAACACACCCTACTCGATCGACTGGGGAGGGGCCAGGGGTGGGTTAACTCTTGGGGCCAAATCTGGGGCAACCATGGGGGGATTGCCCCTACCGGAATCGCCTAGGATTCATCTGGATTCGGTGTTTTTGCCTGGGTTTGGGCTTCCTGGAAAGCATCACAATTTTTAATCACCGGATTGATATAATTCCAGCGCCGATCGCCGTTATACTCCAGCACCGACAAATTAAACAACATCCGCTGACCATCCGCCGTTTGCGGCACCCGCTGCTGTTCACACACCTGCACTAACAATGGGTAATGGTGATCCGGTACCACCCGCTCAAAATTAAACTGCTCCTGCTTAATCACATACTCCACATCCGCCTCCTCAATTTGGGTCGCCCCCCGGCTTGCCGCCGCCAAACACGCCTTGGCCACCATCTGCATCAACTGCCGCACATGGCCCCCACTCGCCTTCAGCAACCGCATCACCAACACATCCGGTTTCCCCCCCGCCGCCGGACTGGCAAACACCCGCCGATGGTCCATCCGCCCCGTAATCAGCCGCGCCAGCCCCTGCAAAACTTCCCGGTTGTAGCCTAGCTTCTGGTCTTGCTGTTGATAAATATTGACCATGGGCACAATATGGGGCTGACTGAAGCTATTATTGACGTTTTTATCGGAATAAACGACGGAAATCGGCACCGTATAGATTAAGGTACAGTTGAGATCCTGGAGTTGGGTGGCATAGTCAAAATAGAGACGATCGCCCACCTCCGGCGGCACCCGATCGAGGTTATCAAACATCACCAAAAAGCCCTTAGGATATTGGGGATAAGCAACCCGGAGCTTTTCAAAGGCATCCAACAGCAGGGCATTCATATCCGCCTTTAGGCGGCCAATATCCTGCTGGAGCGTTGTTCTCACGGTTTTCCGCTGGGTATGGGATCCCTTAATCTGGGCCAACAACTTCACCACCAACTTCGCCAAAAAGGGCACCTCAACCCCCGCCTCGGCCCCCGTCTCTAGGGAAACCGACTTTTCCACCGATTCCTCACTTTCCTGGGTGATTTCCTTAAACCAAGCCTCAAAATTGCCCAGCAACCTTGGATCTAGCCGCAGCTTGAGCGCCCCCACCTCCCGCATCACCTGCCGAATCAGCACCAAATACAAGTCAATATAGTCGGCATCGTTAATATCCAGCGCATCATCGGTCTCTAGATAGATGACCCGGTATTCCTGCTCTAGATGGGCCTTTAACCGCAATAATTCCGTACTTTTGCCACAGCCCCGGTGCCCCGTAAACAGCACCGCCTCAAACTGCCCCGGATCTAAAAAATCGAGCCGCGTCTTGAGGCTATTAATTGACGCGGGACTGCGTATTGCTGACAAATCCACATAGTAGCGCTGGGCTGCTCCCCGCAATGCTCCCACATCACAGGCTTGAAAGGCAGTTTTGAGGGTTGTGGCTTTCCCCTCAGGGATCACAAGAGGTCTACCCGTAGCCATGAAATTGCTCCTCAAGGAACCGTGAAAACTGCTCTGACTGTACCATACCCGATCGGAGGGAGGGCCAAAGAATCTGACCCCTGAACCCTACGGTCACCGCTGGTAGGGGTCGTGCCCCCGTGCCGACCCTCTTGGGGCCAAAGCCGGGGGAATCCCATAGGCTAGAAATCAACATCGGTAGGGGTCGTGCCTCTGTGCTGACCCTCTTGGGGCCAAAGCCGGGGGAATCCCACCGGGGTTGCCCCTACCCCTAGGGGTTATTCCGATCGATCGCTCTGGGGTTCCCGACCGGGTAAATGCTTCAGCGCTTCCACCACCGCCGCCTCCGCCGCGAGGATATCCCGCTCCTCCCCGCCCAGGTAGAGCCGCCCAAAACTGCCCACGGAAGTTACCTGTAAAATATTAATCAACGCCGCCTTTTCTGCTTCGTTCGCCGCCAGGGACGCATAGGCCGCCGGTTGCACCTCCAGCACATAGAGGGTCTGCCCCGCCATAATCATTTGGCCGCGCCGGTTGCGGTTAATCAACTGGACATGGTGCGGGTCCAAATTGCGGATGACTTGGCTGGAAATGACCTGGGGCTTGAGGGAATCCTGCCGTTTTACGCCCAAAGCATCCAAAATCGCCGCTCCTGCGGCCTGGACCTCCCCTTGGCGCGAGGCATGAATTTCCAACAGGCCATAGAGGCGCTCGATGAACAAGACACCGGGGCGCACATCCGCCGCTTTCAAGGCCACATCGGTGACGCGGTTAATTTCAACCCCTGGGGAAATCTCAACCCAGAGGGAGGCATCCCCCGGCAGGGGCAAAAACCCCAAGGAAACCGTACCGATGTAGGCGGCGTGTTGGGCTTGGAGCCGATCGAGATAAACATAACTGCGCAGTTCTACACCCAACGGTTTCTTAACTCCTTAACAACTCGGATCAACAGCACCGCTTAAATTGCGAAGGTCGGAAGCCCAAGCTGGGGCCGATCGGGGCAACGGCGGAGGCCGATCGAGTCCCAATTTATCCAGTTTGGGGCTTTTCCATTGTCTAACCAAGGGGGTCACAGGTCTACCAGCAGAACAGGAAATCCCCAGGGTTCCATAGAATTAAGCTGCGATCGAAATTAAGCTGCGATCGAACCGGGCAGGGGTGTAAGATCTGACGTTGAACTAATTTGTGGCGGTTGGTGTTTGTGGCGGCTGGTGTTTGTGGCGGCTGGGGGCGATCGTGTTTGGTGCGCCTGTTTTCGTCTTGACAAACCCACCCCACCGTCAACCCACCCTTACCCATCACGAAGGAGGACCGGCCATGGCACTGGACTATCCAGACCAACTCAACTATGCCGACAGTCATGAATATGTGCAGCTTGACGGTGACACGGCCACCATCGGCATTTCCGCCTTTGCCGTTCAGGAACTGGGGGATATTGTCTTTGTCGATTTGCCCGCTGTGGGCAGTGCCCTAACCCAGGGGGAAAAGTTTGGCGATGTGGAATCGGTGAAGGCGGTGGGCGAACTGTATGCGCCGGTTTCGGGGGAAGTGCTGGAGCGCAATGAGGCGGCGATCGAAGCCCCCGATACCCTCCAGGCCGATCCCTACGGTCAGGGCTGGCTTGTCAAGGTGCGTTGTGCGTCAACGGATCTCTCCCATCTGATGAATGCCAGCCAGTATCAAGCCAAGGTTGGCGGCTAA
>JAYKJG010000472.1:0-7884 GCA_035286285.1 Prochlorothrix sp. | reverse complement strand
CTAGGGCTGGCGTTTGAGGCTTTCCAGGTTCATAAAGGTGCTGCCGAGGGTAATGGCCAAGGTGCCAAAGCCTAGGGTCCAGGGAATGCTATCCCCCAACAGCAGCGAGGCCAGCAGCACCGTCAGAAAGGGCGCAAGGGCCGTGATCAAAGCGGTGGGCAGGGCACCGATCGCCTGGACACTGAAGGTATTAAAGGCATAGCTCACCGCCGCCGCTCCCCCCAGCCACAGCCCCCCCTGCACCAGGTTTTGGACCTGGGGCGGATCCAGTTGGGGCACCACAAACATCGCGGGCGTAGAGAGCAAAAACACGGTGCCAAACTGCACCACCGTAATCACGGAGTAGTGGAGGCGGCGACCCACCACACTGGTGAGCAGCAAATAGAAGGCAAACCCCCCCGCACTGAGCAGGGCCAACAGCAGCGCCCCCATCTCCCAACTGGGGACATCCTGGGCAACGCTAAGGGTGGCAATGCCCCCAACCCCCAGGGCAATGAGGCAGTAGAGGCGGAAGGAACTGGGCCGATCGCCCACCAAGCCCCAGGACAGGAGGGCTAAGAAGGCGGGATAGAGGAAAAAGAGGGTCACCGCCGATCCGGCTGCGGCCTGACCTACTGATTGGTAGAGAAGCCATTGGGAGAAAAAAAGCAAGCCCCCGCCCAAGAGCAGGTTCACCGTTAAGCGGCGGTGGTCCAGGGGAGACAGACCGGGTAAGCGGCCTTGGCGCAGGGCCTGGAGATCTTGCCAAAGGGCGGGGTAGAAATATTGCCCCAGGCCAATGACCACCGGCAGCACCACCACCATCCGCAGCCACACCGCCAGCCAAGTATTGCTCCAAGTTGCCGCTAGGGGTGCCCCCGCCTCGCCCCAGCCGTTGGCCTCCGGCGTAACCTGAAACAACTGCTCCACAAAGACATACTGAAGGGCTAGCCCCAGCACCGAAGCCAGGGCCAGGACCACACCGCCCACGCTCCAGCGGGGGGGCGGCGGCGATCGGCGGGGGCTGGGGGTCGATCGCGGGGGCGAGGCCGCAGGGACGAGCTTCTCCAGATCTAGCACATAGTCTTCGGTGGGGATTGGCCCAACTGGGGATCCCGCTGCTAGGCCCGCATTGACTCCCGGTCCCTCCAGATCATAGGCATCCGGCGGGGGCGGGCTGACGGGGGGCGGGGTCGATCGGGGGGCGGTATAGGGTGCCGGGGGGAGCGGGGTCGAATGGTGGGCCAACTGCTGGCTAAGGCGCTGCACCAGGGTTTCTAGGATGGCTTCCCCCTGGCGTTCCAGGCCGTGCATTTCCGTAAGCTGGGCCTTGAGGGCGTGTTGGCAACTGCTCAGTTCCTGTTGCAGGGTGTTGAGGGTGCCGGTGAGGCTACGATCGAGGGCAATCAGTAACTGATTCACGGCTTCGGTGCGCTGCTGGAGGGCGGCGGGGGTGAGGTCGGGGTTGGCGATCGGGGGGGGATAGGGGTTGTGATCTCCTGCGGTCCCCGATCGGCCCGGTTGGGCCTCCTGGGTTGTCTGGACTAGCTCCTGGACCTGTTGTTGCAGATGTTCGGCCAGAATCTGGGCAAATTGCTTGGCCCAGCGTTGCTGGAGGGGCTGTTCTGAAGCTTGGCGCAATAATTGGCTTTGTTCCTGCCGCAGGTGTTGCACGTCTCCTTGCAGGGCTTGCTTTTCTCGCTGGAGCGCTTCAATGTCCTGTTGCAGTTGGGCGGCCCAGGTTTCTTGAAACTGAATCAGGGCTTCGTTGACTGCTTGGATGCGGCGATCGCCCGCCGTGGGGTCGGCTGAAGACGGCACAGTCGGCAGAGAGGGGGAAGATCCCGCAGCAGGGTCAGTCATAGCAAGGCGAGGGGCAGATGAATGGGACGGGGGCGATCGGCTTTGCGGTGCATCATAGCAAGGGAACGCAGAAACACAAGTCACCCACGGCAAAAGTTCTACAGCCAAACCCTCGCATCGGGGTCGTAACCCTGGGGTTCCCCTCCACCGAAGCAACACTGGGGCAATACCGAGGCAACACCAAGGCAGCATTGCCTCGATCGCAGCGGTTAACCCGACCCAGGGAGCAAGCCCCCACCTTACTGCGGCAACTGCCCCGTCGAGCCATCGGGCAAGGTGGCCCCGCTCATATTGACCCCTTCCATATTGGTGCCGCTCAAGTTGGCCCGTCGTAAATTGGCATCGATCAGCAGGGCATTGGTCAAATTAGCCCCCGCCAAGTTGGCCCAGTTCAACTGGGTCCGAAATAGCTTCGCCTCAGCCAAATTCACCTCCCGCAAACTGCACCAGTTGAGATTCGCCCGCCGCAGGTTCGCCCCCTGCAAGTTGGCCCCCCGCAGGTTGGACCCCAGCAGCACCGCCCCCGTAAAGTCCACCTGCATTCCCTGGGCATTTTCCAAACTCATCCCCGTCAAAATGGCGTTGACAAACTTGCAGTGGTGGATGTGGGCTTCAATAAAGACGGCACTGGTGAGGTTGGCATGGGAGAGATCGACACCCACCATAATCGCCTTCATGCCCTTCGATCGGCTCAAAATCATCCCCATTGCCTTAGATCCGCTCAGATCAGCCTGGGAAAGATTGGCTTCACTCAGGTTAGCCCCCACCAGGTCGGTATACTGCAAACAGGCTCCTTCAAGATTGGCCCCCCGCAGGCTAGCATGACTCAACACACTGCCGCTGAGGTCCGCCCCCGTGAGATTGGCCCCGATCAAGTTGCTGGCCGCTAAATTAGCATTGCTGAGGTTGGCCTTTTGTAACCGAGCCTCTCGAAAGTTGACTCCTGCCAAGTTGGCATGGCTCAAGTCCACCCCCACAAGGTTGGCTCCTCGCCAGTCCAGATCGGTTAGTTCGGCCTTGGCAAGGGACAAACCGGTCATATCGACCTGACGAAAGTCCCGTTCGCCATTCTGGTAGCGAAGTAAGAACTCAAATTCAGCGTGATTATCCATGGAGTGCGATCGTCGTGAGAGGAAAAAGTCGCAATTGGAAGAGAGTGGGTACTTCGGGTCAGTACCCCAGTTAAGTACCCCAGGGGTTGGGGTGTGAATTTCGCTAAAGCTGGTTTAGCGGTTTCTTAGTGCTTCTGAGTCTGGAAAGTAGCCTGCTCAAAAGCTGCACTCTCTTCTAGGGATGACGATCGGGGGTCTCCACAAAGCTACCCCAAGGGTTGCTCCGGATAAATCTGGGGGGGAACCCGTAACGGACGGAAACCAGAACTGGGAACCGTGACCAGATGGGAGCAAGGAGAGAGGCCAGAATTGCAGAAAGTACTTCAGCATAGATCTTTTTTGCCGAAGGGGTGGACTTAGGGGCAGAGAAAGACCGGATTTCGTACCAAGTCTTAACTTTTGCAAAAAGCTGCCCTTTAGCCCAAGTCTTACAGAAATAATAGATCCCTTATGGCTCCATGGCACTGCACAATCCGGGCACCCCACGATCGGGACCGCGATGGAGGTCATGTTGCCAGCCTCAAGGCTAACTCCAGCGTGAGTTTCGACACCGCCACCACCCAGCAGGTTTAAGGGTGCAGCTTTAGGGGTGTAGCTTTAGGGGTGTAGCTTTAGGGGTGCAGCTTTAGAAGTGCAGCTTTAGCAGTGCAGCTTTAGCAGTGCAGCTTTAGCAGTGCAGCTTTAGGAGTGCAGCTTTAGGAGTGCAGCTTTAGGAGTGCAGCCCCCAAGCTCACCCCCCAGCACAGGCGGAGCAGGCACAATGCCAGCCCGCGATCTCACGTCTAGTTCAGCCGAGTTGAGCCGAGTTAAGTCCAACAGAAAGGGTATAGCAATGCCGGAGAACCAGAGACCGGAAAATCTGAGAAGCCAAGTGGTGACCCAGGGGGTCAAGCGCACCCCCAACCGGGCCATGTTGCGGGCGGTGGGGTTCCAAGATGAAGACTTCACCAAGCCGATCGTCGGGGTCGCCAATGGCTACAGCACCATTACCCCCTGCAATATGGGCATTGGGGAACTGGCCGCCCGCGCCGAAAGCAGCCTCAAAACAGCCGGGGCCATGCCCCAGATCTTTGGCACCATTACCATCAGCGATGGCATTTCCATGGGCACCGAGGGGATGAAATACTCCCTGGTGTCGCGGGATGTGATTGCGGATTCGATCGAGACCGTCTGCCAAGGCCAAAGCCTGGATGGGGTGCTGGCGATCGGCGGCTGCGATAAGAATATGCCCGGAGCCATGATCGCCATGGCCCGCATGAATATTCCGTCGATCTTTGTCTACGGCGGCACCATCAAGCCCGGTCACTACAATGGCGAAGATCTAACGGTGGTCAGTGCCTTTGAGGCGGTGGGCCAGCATAGCGCCGGAAAACTGCCAGAATCAGAGCTATTGGAGGTAGAGCGGCGGGCCTGTCCGGGGGCGGGTTCCTGTGGCGGGATGTTTACGGCCAATACCATGTCGTCGGCCTTTGAGGCCATGGGCATGAGCCTGATGTATTCTTCGACCATGGCGGCGGAAGACGCGGAAAAAGGCGATAGTACGGCGGAATCCGCCAAAGTCCTAGTGGATGCCATTCGCAACCAAATTTTGCCCCAGGATCTGCTCACCCGCAAAGCCTTTGAAAATGCGATCGCGGTGATTATGGCCGTGGGCGGCTCCACTAATTCAGTGCTGCATTTGTTGGCGATCGCCCACTCGATCGGCGTTCCCCTCAGCCTCGATGACTTTGAGGAAATCCGGGCTAAAGTCCCCGTCATCTGTGACCTCAAGCCCAGTGGCCGCTTTGTCACCACCCAACTGCACCAAGCGGGCGGAATTCCCCAGGTCATGAAAATTTTGCTCAACCAGGGACTGATTCACGGCGACTGCCTCACGATTACGGGTAAAACCATTGCGGAGCAGTTGGCGGATATCCCGGATCAACCCCCAGCGGATCAGGAGGTGATTCGCCCCTTCAGCCGTCCCCTCTATGCTCAGGGCCACTTGGCCATCCTCAAGGGTAATTTAGCCAGTGAGGGCGCGGTGGCCAAAATTAGCGGGGTGAAAAAGCCGATTATCACGGGACCAGCGCGGGTTTTCAACTCAGAGGAGGAATGTCTCCAGGCTATCCTGGACGGCAAGATCCAGGCGGGGGATGTGATTGTGATCCGCTATGAGGGGCCAAAGGGCGGGCCGGGAATGCGGGAAATGCTAGCTCCTACGTCGGCGATTATTGGGGCCGGTTTGGGCGATTCTGTGGGCTTAATCACTGATGGGCGCTTTTCTGGGGGCACCTATGGCATGGTGGTCGGCCATGTGGCTCCGGAGGCGGCTGTGGGCGGCACGATCGCCCTGGTTGAGGAGGGAGATTCGATCACGATCGATGCCCAAAATCGGCTGTTGCAGGTGAATGTTTCCGAGGAGGAGCTAGCCCAACGCAAGGCCCACTGGCAACCGCCCACGCCCCGCTATACACGGGGGACTCTGGCTAAGTACGCTAAGCTGGTGTCTTCCAGTAGTCTAGGGGCGGTGACCGATCGCTTTGACTCCTAAAATTTTGGGGTGGGTAGCAGGGTTTTATGGCACGAAACCCACCCCTACGGGAGATTTTTAGAGATTCCCGGTTCTCCTGGTTCCCATGCTCTGCGTGGGAACCCCCCACGGGGCGCTCCAGCGTCCTCTGTCCCCCTAAGGACTCACCTGCTAGGGTCGAGATCCCAGGGTTCTCTGGTGGGGCTGTTCAGGGGCTGGCTTCGGTTGAGAAGAACCCTGGGATCTGGATCATCTTGACACCCAGCAGGATTGTCCCTCCAAAATTTTGCCGCGCAGGGGCGATCGCCAGAAATAAAAGAGGGCGGGTTTTTGAGGGTTTGTTCCGGTGTAGGGGCAGGTTTTCGAGACAATTTAGGACACCGACAAGAAATTGAACCAAACCTGCCCTGGGGTTTTGGGATACGCGGCGCGGTTTTTGAATAAAAGAGGGCGGGTTTTTGGGATCTTGGGGTAGGTAGCAGGGTTTTATGGTACAAACCCGCCCCTACGGGAGATTTCTAGAGGGTTGGGGGTATGGTGTGTTTCAAGCCGATCGCCAGTTTTGGGGATAGTAGGGGGTCGAGGATGCTGTCAGTGTTCATGACTTAAAGTTGCCCAGTTTTCGAGCTTTAAGCCTGGTATACGTTGATAGTGGCGCAGATTATTGGTGACTAACACTCGGTTCTTTGTCAAGGCAATGCTAGCGATGAAGAAATCCATATCAGCGATCGGGGTGCCTGTTTTTCGTAGACTCGCTTTCAACTCTCCAAACTGTTGTACAGCAGGTAAGGTTAAGTTCAAGACGGCAAGGTTTTGGATGAACGTAGTTGCTCTTTGTAGATTTCGCGCAATCGACTGGGAATAGTAAGCTCCGTAGTAAAGTTCGGCTGCTGTAATGGTGGAAATTGCCAGGTTTTGGATACCTACTTGTTGGACTTGGGCTTGAACTGATTGCTGTCCTTTGAGCCAGTAGATACAAATATCCGTATCTAGGAGGTAGATCATAGGGGGGCTTGGGTGCGGCTGTTGTAGATGTCTTGGATGATTTCATCGGCGGATAGATCGTCTTCCCAGGTGCCAAAGGTGGCGAAGAAGGCGGTGGGGTCGGGTTGAGGGGGGAGGATGTGCCATTGGCTGAGGAGCCGTTGGACAATTTGGGTGATCAGGGTTTCGAGATCGCTGGGGTTGGTGAGTGGGGTGGGGGTCATGGTTTGGGGTGTTGTTTGGATTGGGGGTAGTCGGGGTCGAGGATGCCCGGTCGGGGGTTGCGGGCGCGGCGTTCTTTGGCTTGGTGCGTTAGGGATTGGACTTTGATAGATTGACGGTTGAGTTAATCCAGTTGAGCTTCGTATCTAGCAATTATCTCTCGGATTTCTGGTGCTGTGATGTTAATTTGGTCAGATTTAGGATATATAGTCAGTAAAACAACTATTTGAGAAGTCTCTAGGTAATAAATGAGGCGATATCCACCACTTTTACCTTTTTTAACATCACTATTTTTGATTCTGGCTTTGAAAACAGCATAACCAACTCCAGGGATCTGCTCACCGGGTGTTTCTCCCTGCTCCAATTGTGCTAGGAGGGGGGCAAGATCTTGGCGAAGGCTGCGGTATTTTTTAGCTAAAGCGCGGAGGTGGCGCTGAAAGGTGGGGGCAGCCACAACGGAGACTGGTGAGTTATCAGGCATCTTCAATGCCATCCCAAAGTTGGGACAGTGGAATGGTTTGTCCGGTTCTGGCTTCGTGCCATGCTTGTTGTAAGTCGCCTAGGATCTCGGCTTTGGTTGGTGTGTCTGATTCGGTGCAGAGGGCTTCGATCGTGGGGCGATGGTGTTGGATTAAGGTTTTCAGGAAGTGGTGTTGCAGGTCGGGGGGAAGTGCTTGGAAGAGGTCGTAGAGTCGATCGGAAATTTGCAGAGTGGATAGGGTCATGGTTTGGGGTTGAGCGCTAGCAAGATGCTTGGTTTCTTATGGGATTTTAGCCAAAATTGATAAGGAAAGGGACAGAAACCGGGGGTAGGGGCGCAGTATTTGCGCAGGGATGGGTTGGCGATCGTCCCAAAATTTTGCCGCGCAGGGGCGATCGCCAAAAATAAAAGAGGGCGAGTTTTAGTGATTTTGGGGTATATAGCAGGGTTTTATAGAGTAAACCGGCTCCTACGGCAGGTTTTTAGAGATTCCCGGTTTCTTATCGGGAAAAAGTCGTAATTTAGCGGGGAAAGGGACAGAAACCGGGAATCTGGACACCCAGCAGAATTGTCCCTGGGGCCGAGAGTGGATAGGGTCATCGTTTGGCTTGTTGTTTGTATTGGGGGTAGTAGGGGTCGAGGATGCCTTGGAGGGGGTTGCGGGCGCGGCGTTCTTTGGCTTGGCCGGTGCGCCAGAGGACGGTGCAGAAGGCGAGTAGGGCGGCTTGGGT
>JAYKJG010000471.1:0-8521 GCA_035286285.1 Prochlorothrix sp. | reverse complement strand
AGGGCCGATCGCCGCAACAGCGGCACCACCGGCAGCAACAGTTCTGGCCCCCGCCAGCGCCCCGGCCCCAAGGCCAGTCCTTGCAATCCAAAGCACTGAAAAGCAACCTGCGCTGTGTTTTGGTTGGACTTGCGATCGGACGCGGCGATCGTCCAAGCCCCCACCGCCCGCAACTGCACAACCCCCACCCCAGGCACCGCCAACTGGGCACCATTCTCGGCTTGCAACCCCTCCCCAGCTTCCCGCGCCCGCAACACCTGCCAAATCCGCTGGAGCGTGACGGGACTTTTGACCTCCCGCGCCTGGGACTGACCAAGACGACGGGTGACAACGGTCCCTTGGGAAGCATAGATTAGCTCCCAGGTGCCCAGCAATTGGCTGATATTGGCAGATTCCAGGGGGTTGGGGGTGGGATTTTGGGCGATGAGGGCTTGGATTTGTTGGTTAATCGGTTCCTTGAGGCTTGGCTCCGCTGCGGGCAGGAGGGCAATCTGGGGACCAAGGTCCGTTACCGATCGCCGCAGTTGGGCTTTGAGGGGCGTTCGATCGAGGGTCATCACTCCAGTCCTCCCATGGCGATACGGTCCTACTGACCCAACATTTGCAGCTTATACAAACTGGCATACAGCCCCCCTTGGGCTAGCAGTTGATCGTGGCTGCCAGACTCCACCAAACGGCCCTGTTTCAGCACCAGAATGCGATCGACCTTGCGAATGGTGGACAGACGGTGGGCCACAATAATCGCCGTTCGGTTCACCAGCAGCCGATCGAGGGCTTCCTGCACCCAACTTTCGGTGCCTACATCTAAATTTGAGGTTGCCTCATCCAAAATCAGGATTTGGGGATTGCGCACCGCCACCCGCGCAAAGGCCAGTAACTGCTTTTGTCCCGCCGACAAATTCGTGCCTCGCTGCCGCAGTTCCGTATCGTAGCCCTGGGGGAGGTCTTCAATAAAGCGATCGACGTTCATACTGCGGGCAGCAGCCTGGATCATCTCCCTGTCGTAGGACTCACCCAAACTGATATTGCCCTTCACATCCCCCGCAAACACAAACCCATCCTGCAAAATCACCCCCAAATAGCGCCGCAGTTCACCTTGGGCCAAATCCCGCACATCCACTCCATCAATGACAACCCGCCCCTCCGTCGCTTCATAGAGCCGACAGAGCAAGCGAATAATGGAGGTTTTCCCGGCCCCCGTCGGCCCCACTAGGGCAACTTTTTCCCCCGGTTTAATGGTGAAATTGAGATCATGGAGGACATATTCCCCCGGTTTATAGGCTAGACTCACCTGCTCAAAGCGAATCTCGCCCCCAATCACAGAATCACTGGCCTCTGTGGAGGGGACAATGCACTGTTTTTGGTGGGGATCTTGGATTTCGATCGGCTCATTGAGCAGATCCGCTACCCGTTCCACTGCCGTTAAGCCAGACTGAATCGCGGTGAATTTTTCTGCCAACTGCCGCAGGGGGTCGAAAACACGTTGGGAAAAGAGAATAAACGACGCAAGGGTACCCAAAGCCAAGCTATCGCCCTCCACCAGCCACGCCCCCAGCCAGAGCACCGCCCCAATGGCAACGAGGGAGACCCATTCCAAGGTGGCGGAAATGGCGGAGTCATGGAAAATGGTCTTGTCCACCGCCTCCATGTAGCGCTGGTTCGTGACCCGGAACTGCTCCGCATTGAAGCGCTCCCGCCGGAAAATTTGCACCACCCCAATGCCCAGGATATTCTCCTGCAAGCTGGCATTGAGTTGGGATAACTCTTCCCGCGCTTTATAGTTGGCTTTGCGGTATTGCTGCTGAAAATAGAGCATTAAGGCCGTAATGGGGACCAGCAGAATCACCAAGATAGAGGCCAATTGCCACTGAAGGCTAAACATGGCCACCAGCACGATGATCAAGGAGAGAATATCGCTAACAATGCCGATCGCCCCCGTCGAGAACACATCCCCCAAGGCTTCCACATCGCTGGTCAGGCGGGTAATTAATTTGCCGACGGGGGTGCGATCGTAGAACCGCACCGCAAGGGCCGTTACATGATCAAATAAGTCATTGCGAATCGCAGCAGTAATCTGTTGCCCCACTTCCTGCACGAGGTAGCCCTGCACACCCCGAAACGCCAACCGAATCAGGATGGTAATCAACAACGTCAGACTGAGCAGGTTGAGGCCGTCCTGGAGCGATCGATCCACCAACCAAGACAGCGTAGACTCTCCCCGAATCAGGGAAATGGCCTGACCAACAATAATCGGCTGTACTGCCCCCGCAATGGCCAGGGGAACCAGTAAAGCCAGGGAAATCGCTAAAAGGCGACCACTTTTACGGGCGTAGGGCACCAGGCGCAGGAACAGCTTCCAGTCACTTTCGCGGGGGCGGGGAGAGGGGGCGATCGAAATCACGGCAGAGCAGGGAATTGCAAACAGAACGTAAAGCTAACGTGAGCTTGATCATCGCACTGACATGAACAAACTGACGTTAACAATATGTTACATCCATTGGGAAACCCTCACCCTAAATCCCCCTTTTGCTATCCCACCACAACGCCAGACCGGCCATCCCACTACCCAGCCATCCCACCACCCAGCCATCCCACCACAACAAAAAACCCCTCTCCAGGGGGGGAGAAGGGCGGGGGTGCGGGCAGGTTGCCCCAGCAAACGAGTTCTACCTCGATCGCGGTAACGATCCAAACAATTAGCTCTGTTGGGTAGAGGCTAAAAAGATCACAATCGGACCAGCCAGGATGATCATCCCGAGAACGCCCAGTTGGATAATCACTTCAAAATTCAGGGCACCAAGTACAGAAATCATATAACCGATATCTCCTAAAGCGAGCTAAGAGAGACAACTTCACCGCCTCTCATCTTAGCGGGCAAGGGTCGTCTTGATTTAAGCTTTTTCACAAAACTCCACGAAACTTGCCAAAATTGCCAACCTGATTTAGGAGAATGGGGGCAGAACCCAGGATGATCCACCCTAACGGGTTCGATGCAGCGCCGTGACCCGCTCGCCGCTGCCCACCAGCCCCTCAACTTGCAGCGGAAAGAGTAAGGGCTTGACTTCAATGCGTGTCACATTCGTGGTGTTGATACAGACCGTTTCCTCCGCCAATTGCAGGAAAATCCAAGGTTTCTGCAAAAGCCCTTGCAATTGCTCCCGCAAGCTGTCTAAAACAGCGGTGGTTTCTTCCCCTGCCCCACCGTCCTGGTTATAGTCATAGACATTAAAGGTTTCGCTTTCGCCCCCCACGTAGTGAATGACGATTTGGGCCGTTGTTGGACTGGTGCTATACATCACTGTTTTCTCCCTCGAATAAATCATCGTGGAGGCACACAGCCGAAAAGTTGGAGTTTTCGAGGTGCCTGCTATTGGTTCCTACAGTAAGTGAACAACCCACCCAGGAGTGCAGTCCCGATAAGATATTTAAGAAAATCGGGGACGATCGGACTGGGGGACAGAAAGCCTTCAATGATGCCCGCCATGACCAACATCGGAAACAGGCCATAGACCAATTGGGCCGCTTGGAGACCTCGCAGCCGCAGGGCATCCCGCCGACCGTAGCGACCGGGCAACAATAGCCCCCGCGCCAGGAGCAACCCCGCCCCCCCAGCAATAAAAATCGCAGGCAGTTCCAGGGAGCCATGGGGAAAGACAAAGGCCCAAAAGGGAATCGCCAGGTTATTTTGGCCGACGAGGGTGGCGATCGCCCCAATCAGCAGGCCATTGAAAAAAAGAATGTACACCGTCAACAGGCCCAAGGTCATGCCCCCCGCCACGGTTTTGAAGGCAACGGTGATGTTGTTGACCATAATGGTACTGGAGGCCATGGGTTCCGTGCCGAGGATCGACCCCATCCAAAGCTGGCCCTCGTCTTGAACCAGGCTAATGAGGGATTCCGGCACCAAAAGACGCAAAAAGCGAGGATCCTGCCAGGAAAACCACCAACCAATGACGGCTCCCGCCAGAAAAATAGCCGTAGCAAGGGCAATATAGCCCCCCGCTGCCCGCAGCGCTGCCGGTAAGCCCCGGCGATAGAAGGTCACCAAGTTGCGCCAGTCCTCCCGCTTTGCCCCTTGGTAGATTTGGCTGTAGGCGCGGGTCGTCAAGGTTTGCAGATCGCTAATTAAGGTTGGGCCAACCTGGACACTGCGGGCACGGGCAAGGTCGGCGGAGACCGATCGGTATAAACTGGCCAATTCCTTGACCTGGGCAGAGGAAAGCCGCCGCAACCCCTGTTTTTCAACTTGGGCCAGTCGTTGTTCCAGGGTGCGCCAACTGGTTTCTCGGCGCTCAATCCAGCGTTTGATGTTCATTCTGTGCCCCCCCAACTTTGAGATATACCGAAATGCCCTTGTGAAGTCTTTTGGGATTTAGCCGCCCTCGATCGGCAGATACGTCTAAGATAACCCCAGCTAGGCTGCAACCAGTGAAACCCAATTGACTCCCAACACAAACCTATGGACTCCAATACCCTACAGCCCCTGAGGACCGGGGATATTGTCAGTGCGGGACTGCGACTGTATCGATCGAATCTTAGCCGCTACTTACCCGTGGCCGTTGTTGCCGCCTGTTGGCCCTTACTGGGGCTGCTGGGCTGGGGGCTAGCGGTGGGGGTGGGGGTCGCGGTGGGGACCGTGAGCGGGACGGGGCTGGGAATTTTGGTGGGTTTGCTGCTCAGCCTGGGAGCCTTGGGGTTAATGCTGTTCAGTATGGCGAAGTCCGGACTCAATAGCGCCGTCATTGCCCGCTTGGCGTTTCAGGAACTCATTAACCAACCCGAATCGATCGCCGCCGCCCGCCACACCCTCCGCCCCCGGCTCTGGAAATTTGTTTGGGTCCAAGGGCTGTTAGCGGGTTGCCTCCTTGTCACCCAAATCGCCATTGGCTTTGTCCAAAATTTCGTTGGCTTTCCCTTGATGATTGTGGTGGGCGACAGCGCCCTAACGGTCTTCCTGTTGGCGGCCTTAAACCTGGGGGGTCTTGCCCTCTATTACTGGGTGTTTGCCCGGTTGTTTGTGCCGGATCTGGCGATCGCCCTGGAAGCCGAAGACCTCACCGCATCCCAGGCGATCGAACGCAGTTGGAGCCTGTCCAAGGGGTCCGCAACCCGCATTTCCCTGGTGTTGCTGTTGGCTTCCCTGGTGACGGTTCCCTTTTTTGCCATCGCCTTGGTTCCCCTAGTTCTGGCTTTTTTAACGGCTTTGCCGACTTTAGAGACTTGGGTGACCGGGACTCCCGATGTTGCCTTTCTGGAGGGGCTAGGTCTAGCGGCATTGGCCTCGATCGGCCTGTTTTTGGTGGCCAATCTGTTGTTGCTGTCTTTTTGGCAAGCTATCAAGGCCGTGCTGTACTACGACCTCTGTAGTCGCCAAGAGGGATTAGATCTGAAGCTGAGCCGGGGCGATCGATCGTCCAGCCCCCGTATGTCCAGCGGTACATCCTCCAGTGGTACATCCTCCAGCGGTACATCCTCCAGCGGTACATCCTCCAGCGCCGCCACGGCTCCCCGATCGGCTAGCACCGGCAGCAAAACAGGACAGACCCGCCGCACCTCCACCGGCAGTACTGGGGATGAGCAGTGGGCAGCGGCGATCGCCGCCATGAATGCGGGAAATCAGCAGGCCACACCAGCGGCAAATTCAGGCGATCCCAAGCGTCCTATCCCGTTTAACCCTAAAACCAAGCGCCCCACCCCCCCTCCCACCGATCTCCCGCCCCTCAGCGGCACCCCTAACCCCACTCCCCGCATTTCCGCCCAGGCCCAGCCGATCGCGGCAAGCCTCAGCAGCCATGGCGGGCTGTATTACATGGGTGGTCGGGATTTTGAGGACTTGGAGGCGTATTTGTTGGGGCGATCGAGCCTGTCGCCCAACCAACGCAAGGAGCAAAGTCTAGCCCTAGCCCGTCGGCTCAAGGAAACCATCCAATTAGCCCAACTACCCAGCAAATTGACCCCAGAATTGTTCCTAGAGGCGTTATATCTGGCCTACCGCGATCGCACCTGAGCCAAGGGGCAGAAATTGGGCAGGAATTGGGCGGGTGCATTTCACTTTTGCCAAGGGACGGACTAAAGTCCGCACTACGAGCCTTTTGAGCCAGGTTAGGGGCTGGATTGCTCCAAAGTGAAATGCACTCAATTGGGCAGAAATTGGGCAGAAACTAGGCGCAGAGACCACGCCCCCTACCGGGGTTGCGCAAAACGATCGGGACTGACCGCCGCCAAAGGTGAATCTGCCCAGGTTGCCGACACCGCAGCGGCAGCAAAGGCTTGGGCCATGGGCGGCACATAGACAAAGGGACTGCTAAAGCCCGTAAATAAATAAAGCCGACTGCCCGGTCCCAGTTCTCCCACCAAGGGCAAACCATCGCGGCTAAAGGCGACCAAGGTTCGGTGCCAGCGTCCCGGCAAATTGGCCAAAGCCGGAAAAATACCAGCAGTTCCTTCCCGGATCTTTTGCTCACAGGCTGTTGCATCCAAAGGCGGCTCCAGATCGCTCCAAGTGCGGCTGGCTTGGCCCAACAACAGGCGACCCTCTCGAAACTGCACCGCCCCCAAATCCAAGCTAGCGGGCACAATCTCCTGACCGGGCTGATCCCAGCGATCGTCAAAATCCGGCTGGCTAGCCTGGGCCTCTAGGGCAAAGCGGCGATTCTCCGCAGGCATAACCACCCCCTGAAGCAATCCGGGCTGAGCTTGGATCTCAATCACCTCGGCCTGGGTATAGTACAGCGGCACCCTATAGCCCGCTTGGCGCAGCAGCGATCGGCCCATTCCCCCCGCACAAATGACCACCCCATCGGCCTCGATCGGCCCGCGATCGGTCTCAATCCCCACAACCGGAGCCGCTGGATCCTCCTGAACCCGCCGCAACCCCCGATAACTGGCCTGCATCACCGGGCCTCCCCGGCGTTGCAACTGCTGACGATAGCCCTGCACCAGCGCCAAGGGACAGACATGGCCGTGGGGCACCACCAAAGCACCGCTCAGGGCCGCAGGGTTGAGCGCCGGTTCCAGGGCAACCGCCTCCGCAGGGGTCAACAGTTGGGGGGGAATCGCAAAGTGTTGATATTGGGCCAAGGCCACCTGGGGATCGGCCTCCGCTGCCACGGTGAGGAGCAGCGTGGTCGATCGGTAGTGGAAATCGGCTTCCAGTTCCGCCATCAGTTCTGGATAGCGGGCTTGGGTGCGATCGCACCAGTAGCGGGTCAACTCATCGGTTCCAGACCACGAAGCAATGCCGCCATAGCTATAGCGAGTCGCGCCCTGAAGGGGATCCTGGGGTTCCACTAAAACAACCGACTGCCCTTGGACAGCCAACTCATAGGCCAGGGCAGACCCCGTTAGCCCACCCCCAACGACGATCCAATCAAATTTTTCTGGGTTCATGCCAGCATTCCTACAAGCGTTCCTGAACCCCTAACCAAACAGATTCCAAAATTTGCGCTTGGGCTGGGTCGCCGCTGGGGCTTCCGGTTGAGCAGCGTGCTGCGGCGCAGCATCCGGGGAGGTGCCTTGCTTGGCGGCCTGCTTCGCCGCCTTCTCCCGCATCTTCTCTTCCTTTAAATCGCCCCAATAGGCGCTATAGGTCCAAATATACTCATCCCCTTCTTCTTCACAGGACCAACTGTAGAATGGCTCCTTCGGATTCACCCCCACCTCCAACAGCTTCGCCCCCATGTAGTACTCCATTTGCTCCTTAATCGACAGAGGCAACCCGCCCAGGGACTTCTTAACACGGCGGGGGAGATGGGCTTGTTGATGTCTCATGGTGATCAAAGATGAAGGTTAAGTTATGTGAATTTTTATTATAGAGCCTAACTTTCTTCTAACCCAGGACAACCCCAGGAGGGTTGCCCCTCCGGCCTGGGTTCCCTAATCCGCAGCGCTGGGGGGAAGGGGTTGCGCTAAAAAGGCGTACTCTTCAACAATGCGATCGCCCAATAAATGCTCCTGAATAATCTGCTCCATCACCGCCGGGGTCACACTGTGGTACCAGACCCCATCGGGATAGACCAACAAAATTGGCCCCTGGTGGCAAACCCGCAAACAGTTGGCCTTGGTCCGAAAAACGCAGCTAGGCCGGTCCTCTGTCGGGGCATCTAGCCCTAACGCCTTCAGCCGTGCTTTGAGATAGTCCCAGGTGGCTAAACCCGCTTCAGTATTGCAACATTTGGGCTTGGTCTGGTCCGCACAGAGAAACAAATGGCGCTGGATTTGGGACAGACCCAAGGCTTGGACGCAGGCGGTGAGGGAATCGCAGGGAGAGGGATTAGCAGTCATAGCAAAAAATTCTGCCTTGGGCGCGAAAACTGCGCCCCTACAAGACATTCAGGGGGTGCATTTCACCTTAGAGCAACCCAGCCCCTAACCTAATTCAAAAGGCTCGTAGTGCGGACTTTATACCAAATCCGACTAATCTCGATTCGTTTTGGTAGGGGCAATCCCCCCGTGGTTGCCCCTGTATTTGGCGGTCAGAGGGTCGGCACAGGGGCACGACCCCTACCCGTTTATTCTGTTT
>JAYKJG010000470.1:0-9821 GCA_035286285.1 Prochlorothrix sp. | reverse complement strand
AGGTCAAGGACGGTGTAGGGCTGATCGTCCACAGACATCACGCCCCAAGCCGACTGACCTGTCCCCTCCACAGTCCCCAGCTTGACAACCTGCGATACCGTTGTAATCGGTAAGGCCAGGGTTAAGGTGCCAATTTCAAACAACACAAATTGAATCGGGCCGATCGAAGAGGTCGTCGCCATCTCTGGTGCAAGGACATGGGCCGCCTGGGGATAGGGGGCAAGGGCCGAAGCAGGCAAAGGCCCAGGGGTAGACCCCCTAGGGGCAGGGATTGAGGGAGGGTTGATCATGATCAAAATCTGGGGGAGGGGCAAGGGCCAAGGTGCGATCGGCCCTACTGGCCCCTAGAGTACTCTGCCGGTTGAGACCTTGCCACCCGTCCAGCCTGTTCTTTACCTCACCATAAACTAATCATTACTTTTGAATAACCTCGAAAACAAAGAACCCCTCTATAATTCTCCTAGACTTGTTTACCAAAGCAACTTGTGATACCTCTCTCCTTGGCTCATTCACGGCTGGCAAAGGCTAAGAAAGTCTAAAAATCAAAGCTTAGACCGAATCTAAAAGAGGGTCATCCCTCGTATCCTGAGGCGGGTTAAACTTCGTGCCAAGTAACTCCATCGTAGGTAATTCTTGAGGCTTGCTATACCTCTAAGACTTATACCCCTATCGCTAAGTTCAAGGCTACAGTGAGGTTCAAATTAGTCTAGTCTCCAGCTAGGTTAGTTTCGTTTTGTACTGCACTATCCCCCCGTATCCTGTCCAGCAGTTACACCTCTACTCTATGACCATGGGTAATCTAAAGCACCTTGAACACCAGCACCTTGAACACCTTGCTGCTGATGCGACTGTCGGGGATCTACCACTTCACGATATTTGTATAAGCCATCGAACCTTTGGAAAGGCGGTTTCTGAACTCTTTGAGCAGAACCCTAGTCTGCCGGGGATCCTCATTGAGGACCAGAATGGCAGCACCTCCTTGCTCTCTAAGCAGCGATTCTATGAGCGCCTCAGTTCACCCTATGGCTTAGAGCTTTTTTTGAAGAATCCCATCTCTAGCCTCCTCGCGATGTGTCGTCAAAATGGGCAGGTTATGGAGATGGTGGTACTCCATCACTCAGAGACGATCGAGGCCGCAGTTCAGCAGGGCCTGCAACGGAGTCCCGGCAACCTCTATGAGCCTCTGATTATTATTTTTGAAGACGATAGTCTTCCCGGCTTTTCGGTGCAGTTAGTTCTGGATTTTCAGGTTTTGTTATTAGCCCAGGCCCAGCTTTTGAGCCAAGCGAATGCAAGAATTAAGGAGGAGCAGGAAAAAGCACGGATCTACCTCAATAAATACCGCCATCAACAGCGGAAAGTTCAGGAATACAACAAAAAGCTTCAGGCTCAACAGGTGGTTATCCAAGAGCGGAACCAAGTTCTAGAGCAACAGCAGTCGGGCCTCATAGCCCAAGCTCAAGAGATCCAAGACCTGAATTATCGCTTTTTCAAATTGGGAGAGTTACTCTCCTCCGAAGGGCGAAAAGTCTTCCAGGCTACCTTTGCGGGGGTTAACACCATTTGTCGCAATGCGGATCAGATTCTGGCGGCTGGCTCCACCCTGAACCAAGAGGTACAAACCCTAGAACAAATTTCCCATTCTATGGCTAAGGTGAGCCGCCAGGTTCACTATCTTTCTGTGAAGGCATCGATCGTCGTCAACCAATCTAAGGAAGTTCCCTCAGGCTTTACGACGATTAGTGAGGAGATGAGTCATTTACTCTCCGGTACCTTTGCAGCAAGTCAGCAACTCACCCAGGTCTCAGAACACCTGAACCAACATATTCAAAACTTGACCAAAGCCGCCCAAGCGGGTATGAATACCGCTCGTTCCCTGATCTCACAAATGCGGGAGGCCCAAATTGCGGTCAATGAGTTGGAAGCCTTGGTTAAACAGTCCCAAGGGTCAGTGTCTTCCCCCACCAATGAGGACGATCGGGCAACCTTAATTGAAGTCCCAAATCCTCTTCAGGAACCGGAAGCAATGCTGGGTAACCGCTTGGGTCAAGATTCTTTAAATTCTCTCAATGAGTCACGTTGTGATCCAGTTCAGTGCCGTGAAGTGAGTTAGGATGCTCTTCTAGGGGTCTTGCAAAGGGGACTTAAGGTTATGTCAAGGTTAAGATTTGGGGGTTAGCCAGAATCTGGGATTCCTAGCAGGATAGATCTGGGACTGATTCAGACCCTGAATGAGGCAAGACCGCCTTGGAGCACTGCACAAGTGCCCGCGCCAATGGTAAAACTAAAGGGGAGAAACGCAAGGAGATTGAGAATCTTTGATACAGTGTTATCATCTCTTCGTTGACCTTCCTTCAACCTTTATTTAAGCCGTATCTAGTTATCCTTGTTGGAGTCTAACCCCCCCGCCCCCATCCCCCCCTTGCCAGGGGTAGTAAGGAGTCCAAAGGGTTGTCATCTACCGGAAATAACTATAGTTGCTGCCCTTGACATCCTGATGCTCTCAATCGACTCAGAATAGGGTCTCGTAGAGTTGACCGTCCACTTCACCCATCAGGCTATATGACAGAGGCCCATGGTTGCGTAACAATGGCTAAACCAGCGCTCTTTGAAAGTCTCTACAACTCGAAACTAACCGGGCAGGTCGTCTATCTGCGCCATGTTGATGATCAAAATCCTTGGGTTTTTCATCTCTATATGGGGCAGCTTCTTTACGTTCACGGCGGTTCTCACTCCATGCGACGTTGGCTACGGCATGTCTCTGCTTCGTGCCCTCAGCTAATGAATCTAAATGCTGAGATTGCTGTAGCTCTGCAAAGTACCGATCTACCGGCTTTCTCGATTCATTGGCAGTATCAACTGCTCAGCCATTGGATGAATCAAGGGAAAGTAACCCGTGAACAAATTCGCCGGGTTCTGGTGGGTTTACTTCAGGAAGTTCTCTTTGATCTGCTACAAACAGAGTCCGTTTTACCGCCCCGCAGCCAAGCCAGTGCTAGCTTACCGGCACGCCTTGTTGCCCTCAGTGTTGATGAGTATGTGGCCCAGGCCGATCGTCACTGGCAAACCTGGCAAGCTGCCAACCTCCAACAGATTTCTCCTAACCTTGCCCCGGTGATTCAGCAGCCCGAAGCTCTCCAGGCGGCAGCGGGGAGTGTTTACCAAATTCTCAGCAAACTCTTGGACGGGCAGCGAACCCTGCGGGATTTGTCACTGCGCATGAAGCGGGATCTGTTATCCGTCACGCGATCGCTGATGCCCTATGTAGACCTACAACATTTAGAGCTACAAACGATCGCCGATATCCCCGAACCCCAAACCAGTCGCCTCCAACGACCCCAAACGGGTGCCAATCCACCGCCATCAGTGCCTAGCTCCTCCAAGCCCCTGATTGCCTGCATTGACGACAGTCCCATTATTTGCCAGGGCATGGAGCGCATTATCACCCAAGCTGACTATCGCTTTATGGGGATTAATGACCCCCTACGAGCCATTGCCCAACTCCTGGCCCAAAAGCCAGACCTCATTTTCCTAGATTTAGTTATGCCCAATGCCAATGGCTATGAAATTTGCGGTCAACTGCGAAAGTTAACCCTCTTTAACGACACTCCGATCGTAATTCTGACGGGTCAAGACGGCATTCTCGATCGGGTCCGGGCTAAGTTAGTGGGAGCCACTGACTTCATTACTAAGCCTGCAACAGCAGTCATCGTCCTAGAAACCATCTCCCGCCATCTCTCTACCTCAAAAACCCCCCAATCTCCACCCTAGAAGATGGTTTTCACCATTTCCGCCCCACTGACCCCAAACCCATTGACTGCTCCGGCCAAACCTCCTCCGCTCTTTTTCAGCCTTTCTTTTTACAGGTTTTACAACTTTGGTAAGAGCCTAGGCTAGGTTTTGACACAGTTTAGGTATGCAATTTAATTTTGAGGTCCACAATGTCTATTGCTTTAATTATTGATGATTCATCCACAGAGCGGGAAATCCTATCCAGTTGCCTTCGTACCGCAGGATTTACCGTCTTTACCGCCAATTCCGGCGAAGAAGCCTTGGAAAAGCTCAATAGTGGATCCTGCCAGCCTGACTTGATCTTGCTGGATGTGGTTCTACCCGGACAGAGTGGTTTTGAGATTTGCCGCACCCTCAAGGCTCAACAGAATACTGCCCAGATCCCCGTCATTCTCTGCTCTACAAAAGGTACGGATATGGATAAATTCTGGGGGAAAAAGCAAGGGGCTGACGAATATCTACCTAAACCTGTTGATCAAGAGCAATTGCTGCTCTTTGCAAAGCGATTGACAGCATAGTGTCCTATGACGGGTCACGGGCAGGGTCCAGGGCACTGGGTTTGACTGGATTTCACGGGCAGATGGACCCCGCCGATCGGGCGTTGCCCCCGTGGTTGGCTGCCGGTGTTGCGTTCAGGGGGTCAGCATGGGGGCGCGACCCCGACCCTAGAGTGTGCCAACGCCAGAGTGTTCTAACGCCAGAGTGTTACAACGCTAGAGGGTTCCAAGGTGAGAGGCTCCCGTTACGGCACCAGCCCCAGCATTGGTTCCGGCATTCGTTAGGGCTGGGCTTTCTTTCCTTAGCTAGGATTTTCTAGGACTTTCTCTGTTTTTTGGAATCTCTTATCCATGGCTACCCACACCGCTATTTCCCTGAGCACTTCCCCTGCTGAAGAAGCGCTAGAACAGTTTCTCAGTTGTTCCCTAGGGGTCAATACCCAAGTGCTCTTGCCCGTTGTCCAACTGGTTGAGATTTTCAACTTTTCACGGGAGCAAATCACCCCTATTCCCCATTTACCCCGGTGGATCCAGGGGGTCTACAACTGGCGGGGAGAAGTTCTGTGGGTTGTGGATCTAACTCAATTATTGGGGCTGGACTCCCCAGGGGCGCTCCTAGGGCTAGAAACGGCTGAACCTGCCCTGACCCCATCCCAACTGGTGGTGCTTCAGGGAGAACAACAGACAGCTACGGGTAATTGGACCTTATTGGGCTTGGTTGTGGAGCAAGCGGGGGATTTGGAATGGTTTACGCCCAATCACATCCAGTCGCCTCCCGTCACGGCCTTTACCCCAACCTTAGCCCAGTTTCTCCGGGGCTATTGGCTTAAAGATACAGGAGAGATCTTTCTCTGTCCTAGCATTAACGCAATTTTTGCAGCAATGCCCCACTAAATGCCCCACTAAATGCCCCACTAAATGCCCCATTAAATGCCCCACTAACCCCACTAATAGTTGTCTTAGTAGGTAAAACCCATGACTCAACCTCCCCAAAGCCAAGATTTAGCCCAAAATAGCCAAGATAGCCTTCCTCCTCCCCCTCGGTTTTGGGGGCAGAGCAGTAAACCCACGGCAACGATCGCAGCAGCACCCCAACCGGAACCCCTCCCCAACGCTCCCCTAGAACCTCCCGCTGTCCCTCCAGCAAACCCTGAAGCCCTGCCGACCCTCACCCCTGTTCCCCCCGCTGCCCTCCGGGTGGACCCTGTTCGGGATCTGGCTCAGTCCTCGGCTCAGTCTCCAGATCAGGGGGGGAATCGCTGGCAACGTTTAAGTTTGCGCCTCAAGGCAACGATCGTAGTCTTAGCCCTGGTGTTGGTGCCCGTGGCGGGCCTGGGGGTTGCAGCAACGGTTTTTGCAGGTCGATCGCTCGAAGCGAGGATCAAGGACTTGGAGGAAGACACAACACGGGCGATCGCTGATAAAGTCGCTTTTTTCCTAAAAGAACGCTACGGAGATATTCAAGCCCTGTCTAACTCTGACTTCCTCCGTAATCCTAATTTATTGGCGGGTAAGCTTCAGCAGCCCGATCGCGAAGCCAACAAGTTAGATCAATTTCTCCAAGCCTATGGAGTCTATGACAGTATTGCCGTCTACGATCGCGAGGGTAATTTCCGCATCCAGAGCCGTAGCCAAGGCACCCCCCGCGAAAACATTCGATCCCAGAAGGATCAAGCCTATTTTCAGCAGATTTTAGCGACGGGAGAACCCTACCTCAGTCAGCCCTTCATTCCTGAGGATGCCGATCTCGCTAAATACAGTATTTTTCTCGCTGCTCCGATTCGGGCCAATGGCCAAATTGTAGGGGTTGTACGAGCGAGAATGCCCGTTCGCTACATGTCCAATGTTTTAGCCAGCCAGCAACAAAATGAAGGGGGCAGTGGCCTCAACCTGTACCTGACGGATCAGCAAGGGCTGATCTTTGCCAGTTCCAACCAAACGGAAACGGCTACTAACCGCGACACAGAACTCCAAGCCACAACGCTATTCCCCAATTTTGACACTCTACAAAGCCAGAACCAAATTCAAACCCTAACCCTGGGGCGCGATCGCATTGTGTCCTATGTTCCCCTCAACCAAGTGGGACAGGCATTTCAGGGAGAGTTACCTGAATTAGGTTGGAGTACCCTAGCCAGCATTTCCCAGGCAGAAGCCTTTGTTCCCCTGCAAAATCTGCGCACAACCCTGGTTTTTGGAACCCTAGTGGCCATGGTGGGGATCAGTCTTGTGGTGGTCAGCGTTGTCAATCGATTGGTCCAGCCCCTAATTGCTGCGACGCGCGCCGTAACCCAAATTAGTCAGGGTGACTTCCAAGCACGACTAGCGGTGCAGGGGAAAGATGAAATTGCCCAGCTTGGCAACACCATCAATAGCATGGCAGAGCAGATTGAACTCCTTCTAGCGGAACAGGCAAAATTAGCGGAAGAAGCCAAGTTTTTAGCAGAAGTTTCTAGCCTTAGTGTGGACAATAGCGGTGAGTTGGAGAACCTCTTTTACCAGAGCCTTCAGGGTGCCCAGATGTTGCTAGGGGTCGATCGCCTAGTGCTATACCAAATTGCCCCCGATTCTCCCAAAATCCTAGCCGAAGTGAGCCAAGTTCAGTCCCTGATGGCCCCAGCCTTGACGTTTCCGGCCCTAGATCCAGAGGGGTTAGCCCGGTATAGCGCTGGACAACCGATCGTGATTTCCAATCTTCTGCTGGCTGATATGCAGGGAAGTTATATGCAGTGGCTCAATCGTGCCCAAGTGCGGGCTAGCCTGGAAATTCCCCTGGAAACCGGGGACGATCGCCAAATTGTCCTGATGATCCACGACTGCCACAGCAGCCGGGACTGGCTACCCACACAACTCAACTTTGGGCGGGAACTGGCGAATCGTCTGGCAACGGCCCTCAGCCGTGTTAGCTTCTTGGAACAACTGAACCTTGCACGGCAGCAGGCGGAGAGTTTAGCCGTAGAACAGACTAATCTCAAGGAAGCACTACAACGCCGCGCCCTAGAGCTACTGATGGAGGTTGATCCCGTTAGCCAAGGTGATTTAACCATTCGTGCCAAGGTAACCGAGGATGAAATTGGCACTGTGGCTGACTCCTACAATGCCACGATCGAAAGCCTACGCAGTATTGTGCAGCAGGTCCAAAGCGCAGCGGAACAGGTTGCCTTAACAGCCCGCAACAGCGAACCAGCCGTCGGCAAGCTCTCCACGGGAGCCAGTACCCAAACCCAAGAACTGGCCCTAGCGCTCCAGCGGATTGAGGAAATGGCCCGATCGATTGAGGAGGTTGCCACCAATGCCAAGGCAGCGGAGCAAGCCGTACAACAAGCCAGCCAAACGGTGCAAGAGGGAGATCAGGCCATGAATCGCACCGTTGATGGCATTCTGGCCATCCGTGAAACCGTCGGCGAAACCGCCAAGAAAGTCAAACGCCTTGGGGAATCCTCCCAGCGTATTTCTAAGGTTGTCAACCTGATTAGCAGCTTTGCCGCCCAAACCAACCTCCTAGCCTTGAATGCATCCATTGAGGCAGCACGGGCAGGGGAAGAGGGCCGAGGCTTTGCTGTAGTGGCCGATGAAGTCCGCTCCCTAGCGCGGCAGTCTGCCGATGCAACGGCGGAAATTGAAAAGTTAGTGGCAGGGATTCAAGCCGAAACCCAAGAGGTGGTTGCAGCCATGGAGGCTGGCACAGAGCAGGTGGTGACAGGGACGCAGTTAGTTGATGCAACCCGCCAAAGCTTAAACCGCATTGCCGATACCAGTCAGGAGATTAGTCGCTTGGTGGATGCCATTGCAACCGCAGCGGATCAACAGTCCACTGCTTCAACTGCGGTTACCCACAGCATGACTGGACTGGCCACCATTGCCCAAGAAACCTCCACAGAAGCTGAACAGGTCGCCAATTCCTTCCAAAAACTCCTCAGCGTAGCCCAAACTCTCCAAGCCGAAGTGGCTCGCTTTAAGGTGAGTTAAACGGTTTTGATTCATCAGTTCTCTCACCCCACTCCTTTAACCATGTCCCTTAGCCCTGAAATTCGGGATCAGGCTTATCAGTTCTTTGTGGAAGAAGCGCAGGAATTGCTGCAAACCATCGAAATGGGGCTACTCAATCTCCAGTACGATCGCAGTCCTGCCCAAATCCACGAAATCATGCGGGCGGCCCATTCCCTGAAGGGTGGAGCCGCCAGTGTTGGGCTAGAAGCCATTAAAACCATCTCCCACCGCCTAGAAACCATTTTCAAGGCGCTTTACAGTAACCAAGTCACCTTTGATAGCACCCTGGAGACAGCCCTCCTTCAGGGTTATGACTGTTTGCAAGTTCCCCTAAAAACTCAGATTGATACGGGTAGTTTGGATGAGGGAGAAGCACTGAGGCAGTCGGATCCGGTGTTAAGTGCCTTGGAAACGCTGCTGGGGGATGCAATTCAGGAAGCTGAAAGCTATATGCCTACTTCCGAGGATTTAGGCGTGGATATTGTCGCCTCTATCTTTGAGGTGGATGTCACCCAAGGGCTGGAGCGGTGGCAACGGGTGCTAACCAGTCCAGAAGCCTATCCCGTGGCGGGAGAGCTACGGGCACAGCTAGAGGTGTTTGCGGGGCTAGGGGAGATTTTGGAACTGCCGGGATTTGGCGAGTTAACCCGGGTTGCCCTGGCAGCTTTGGATCAGAACCCCGATCGACCCCTTGAGGTTTTGGCGGTTGCCCTCGTTGACTTTCAGGAGGCACGGGATCAAGTTCTTCAGGGCGATCGCCGCCTGGGCGGAACAGCCTCAGCCGCGCTGCAACGGTTAGCCGACGGGGAACTCGATCGCCAACGGGCAGTTGACTCTGATGGGGTTTCTGATGGGGTTATAGAGTTAGCTGAAATTCCCAGCTTAGGGGATATTTTTGGATCAGAACCAGATCCGGAACTGTTGGAAGATCGAAGTCTAGCTGTGGGACAGGGAATAGAGGTTCTAGACGATCGAGAAGTAGTCAGCACCGATGAAGACTTTGGATCACAGGGTGATTTGACAGAATTTCCTAGCTTAGACTCTGTTTTCGGTGATTTCGGTGATTTTGGTAATTCTGGTGACTTGAATGGTTTCGGTGACTCCGGTGGTTTTGGTGACTTCGGTGATGTGAGTGACTCCGGTGGTTTTGGTGATTCCGGTGATTCCAGTAGTTTTGGTGACTCCGGTGGTTTTGGTGATTTCGGTGATTCCAGTAGTTTTGGTGACTCCGGTGGTTTTGGTGATTCCGGTGACTCCGGTAGTTTTGGTGACTCCGGTGATCCCGGTGTTTCTAGTGGTTTAGTCACAACAGATCACCCCCTTGAGGGAATCGTAGCCCAGGTTATCGCTAACTTCGATCGCCTCCCCAGCCTAGCCGAAGGAGCAACGGGGGGAGCCTTAATGCTTGCCCCCCAAGTCGATCGGGCCTTAGTTGCCTCTCCCGCTCCCCCCTCCCCCGAAACAACCACCCTCCCACCCCCATCCCACAGCCCCGTAGCGGGTCGATCGGTCCGGGTTGATCTCCAACGTCTAGAGCGCATGAAC
>JAYKJG010000469.1:0-7208 GCA_035286285.1 Prochlorothrix sp. | reverse complement strand
TACTCGGCAGGTGTTGCAGATGCAGCGAGACGATGAGATCTTCAGAAGCCTCAACCGTACTCAAATAGTCCCGTTGCTGGGACTCCGTAAGGGTAGCAATATTAGCCAGGATATTCGTTTCTTGCACCTCCAGCCCCCGTGCCAAAAAGCCTAAGCCTTCATCAAAGCGATCCTGCGCCCAGTTGAACACTGCCAAATTATTGAGGCTGGTGGCGGTGTCGGGATGGTCTGCCCCCAATTGCTGCTCAGTGATGGCCAGCGATCGTGTGTACAAGGGTTCCGCTTCACTGTAACGTCCTTGCGATTCATAGAGTCCTGCCAAATTATTGAGGCTGGTGGCGGTGTCGGGATGGTCTGCCCCCAATTGCTGCTCACGGATTAACAGCGATCGTTTGTACAAGGGTTCCGCTTCACTGTAACGTCCTTGCGATTGATAGAGTGCTGCCAAATTATTGAGGCTTTGGGCGGTGTCGGGATGGTCTGCCCCCAATTGCTCCTCACGGATAGAGAGCGATCGTTTGTACAAGGGTTCCGCTTCACTGTAGCGTCCTTCTCGGTCAAGAGCGAGGGCTTCACGATTGAGACGATCGGACTCTGCTAATAGAAAATCTGACTCGGTGGCTGCTTGTCGGCTAAAAACGTAGGTTCCCGTACCTTTGCCATAGGTATTAACGATCGCTTGGTATTCTCCTGTTTCCGGGAGTTCCAATACTAAACGAGCATTGTTCCCCTCACCGCCATCGTCATTTTCACCTATTTTATTGCCCTTGGGATCCAGCAACATAAGATAAGCATCAAATTCTTCGCTCAATAAATCAATCCTGAGCTTTTCCCCAGCCTGTCCTTCAAATCTATAAATTTCGTAATAACTGCCGTCTTCCAGCACAGCGCTTTCCGATGTCAAGATCCCCGTGATCGTAGTCGGAGATAGGGTTTGCCCTAGAGCCGGAGCAGGAAACAGTTGCTCTAAACCGAGACTTGCACCCGTAACCGTGAGTCCGATCGCCATTGGCCAAAATCGATTCATGGGATCCTCCTGAGATCAAGTCAACTGGGAGCGCAACGATCGGACGATCGTTTTTCCGGTCTATTATGGCATTTCCAAGACAGCAGCGATCGGCCTTCGATCAAGGGAGCGCGATCGCTCAAAGGGTAAAATCAGGTTCAGACCGGGCTAAATCGCCTTGGAACTTTTCAAAAACGGTGCAAATTTCAGCAACCGTTACAGGATCCCCATATCCCACAGCCCCCCACCCCTCAAGCACCCACCCCGCAGTCTATGATTCAGTACAACAGCAACTCATAACCCTGAATGTCTCACACCATCACCCAAATCCCATCCCCTCGGATCCAGCACTACAACCCCACCCGTAACCTCGGACAACAGCAAGACTCCCACCGTTGGAACCGGGCTTGGGCACTGATTCCCCACCTCGCCACACACCTGCGCCAACAGTTCGGAGCAACCCAAATCAAAGTTTTTGGCTCCGCGATCGATCGACGCTACTACACCCATCACTCCGACATCGACCTCGTAGCCTGGGGCATCCCCCCCCATCACTTCTACCGCGCCCTCCACGAACTCAACACCTTCAGCCCAGACTTCGAGATTGACTTGATCGACGGCGATCGGATTAGCCTCCCCCGCCTCCAACACGCCATTGACACCGAAGGGATTCCCGTATGAGCGCAGAACTCGCCCGACTCTGCCAACGCATTGACCAAGAACTCGACAGTATTGACATCGCCCTCGATCGCACCCTCTCCGCTTGGCAACATTTTGAGGCTTCCCAAATTGACCTTTACCTCGATAGCGTTGCCCTCAATCTCCATAGCCTTTACAGCGGCTTTGAGCGCATCTTTGAGGCGATCGCTGTCACGATCGACGGAACCCGTCCCGTAACCCGCAACTGGCATCAGGTTCTCCTTGAACAAATGGTGACGGAGAGACCTGAAACTCGTCCGGCTGTGATTTCTCAGTCTGGCTACACCCTATTGCAAGATTACTGCCGCTTTCGCCATGTTGTGCGCCATAACTATAGCTTTCAGCTTGAAGCAGATAAATTACAACCTTTAGTTACCCAAGCTCCCCAAATGGTGATCCAGATCAGCCGCGAACTACAGGAACTTCGTCAATGGCTCCAAGGATTTACGAACGAGGGAGATGGGTAACATGGCTCAGCTTCTGACCCTTCAACGCCAAACCGGGCTAAGCATCACATCAAAATGAAAATCATAAGTCCAGATGGGAAGCCCTAGTCGTTGAGCCACTGCCGCGATCGTCGCATCACAGAGGGTAATCCCTTGATCCGGGTACTCTTGAAGCCGTTGAATCCCTGCCTCATAGTCCTTGGGTTGTGGCTCAACCCACAGCGCCACAAGCTGCGATCGACCCGAACTAGCATCCATAACCCCCGCCGCTACAAACTCCCAAACTTGACCTTTCCATTATTCCATACCCCCCCGACCACAGTTTAAGACCCGTAGACTAGGACTTGCCTCAGAAGCCGCATAACGTCCCGATCCTAGCCCCAGCGATCGCCCTCACCCTCCACAAACCAAGGGGAAAGATACAATAAACCTGGGAATCCTGAACGCTATTCGACTATCTGCCCCCTCACCCCCCGCTCGCCTATGTCCTCACCCCAACCCCTGAGCCTAACCACGATCGCCATTCGCCGCCACATCGGCACCCTCATGTTGACCCTGACCGTGATCGTGGTCGGCCTCTTCGTCACCCTGCAACTCCCCGTTGACCTCCTCCCCGCCATCACCTACCCCCGCATTGGCCTGCGCCTTGGGGCACCGGGCATCGCCCCAGAAGTGGCCGTCGATGAAATCACCCGACCCCTTGAAGAAGGCCTTTCCGCCACCGAAGGGGTCGTCCAGGTTTTTTCCCAAACCCGCGAGGGGCGCATTGGCCTAGACCTCTTTTTTGAGCCGGGGGGCGACATTGACCAAGCCCTCAACGATGCAACGGCAGCCCTTAACCGCGTGCGGGATAGCTTGCCCGATGGCGTAGAAGAGCCGCGTTTGTTCAAATTGGACCCCTCTCAGTTGCCCGTCTATGAAATGGCCCTAACCTCTCCGGATTTAGCGGCGGTGGACCTGCGGGTGTTTGCAGAGCAGGAGTTAAGTCGGGAGTTGCTGCGGGTGCCGGGGGTGGCTAATGTGGATATTTCCGGCGGTGTGGAGGAAGAGGTACAGGTTTACTTGGATTTGGACCGGCTGCAAGCCTTGGGGCTGGAGGTGAGCGATGTGGTCAATGCCTTGGCGGAGCGTAATCAGGATGTGTCGGGGGGGCGGATTCGGGGGGGCGATCGCGAAAGCCTGAGCCGCATTGTGGGGCGGTTCCAAAGTGTGGATGAAATTTGGGATCTGCCGATCGAGGCCGGTCAAGGTAGCAACGGCCTGCCGCGCCAAGTTTATCTGCGGGATTTAGCCACGGTGGTGGATGGCACCGAAGAACAGCGTGTTTTTGTCACCCTCAATGGGTCTCCTGCGGTCAAAGTGAGCATTCAGAAGCAGCCAACGGCTAATTCCATTGCGGTGGTCGATGGCATTAAGGCAAAGCTGGAAACATTGCGGGAATCGGGCTTAATTGCTCCGGAAATGGTGCTAACGACGACCTTGGATGAGTCGGGCTTTATCCGCAACTCCATCCGCAATGTGACCGCATCGGGATTAACGGGGGCGCTGTTGGCGGCGATCGTGGTGTTTCTGTTCCTGGGATCTTTCCGCCAAACCTTGATTATTGTCCTGGCTATTCCCCTGGCAACCCTGGGGGCAATGCTGTTGATGGGGTTAAGCGGGATTTCCCTTAATACCTTTAGTTTAGGCGGTTTGGCGCTGGGAGTGGGCATTGTGGTCGATAACTCGATCGTGATGCTAGAGAATATCGCCAAGAGTTTCCAACAGTTAACCCAGCGGGCGCGGATTCAGCAGCAGGTTGATGCCACAGCCCTTACCCTCTCCCCGCGTCAACTGCTGCAACAGGCCGAGGCCAGTAGCCAAGAGCTAGAATCGGCGCTAATTGCTTCGACAACGACTAACTTGGTGGCTGTTGTGCCTTTTCTACTGATTGGGGGCTTTGTTTCCCTGATTTTTAATGAACTGGTGCTGACGGTTAGCTTTGCGATCGCCGTTTCCCTCCTGGTTGCCCTCACCGTTGTTCCCGCCCTTTCAGCCCGTCTCTTGGACCCCCGCCGCAACAGCGGCCTCCAGGACTGGCCCCCCATCCGCTGGTTCCAGAATCGCCTAGAAGGACTCGCCTACCACTATGGCCGCAGCCTCCAGTGGCTGATTCAGCGGAAAATCCCGGTTATTCTCGTTATTGTTGCGGTGTTTGGGGGCAGTAGCTTCTGGATGAGCGGTCAATTGGCCCAGGAAATTTTGCCCCGCATCAATACGGGCCAAGCTTCTGCCTTAATTCAGTTCCCCCCTGGTACGACCCTTGGGGAAAACCAGAAAATTATGGCGATTTTGGAGCAAAAAGTCCTGGAACAGCCGGAAACTGCCTATACCTTTACGACTTCAGGGGGATTTATCTTTGCGTCTAACACGACTCCCAATGCCTTGCGGGGGAGTATGACGGTCATCCTCAAGCCCGGTTCCTCCGTGTCTGCCTTTGCCGATCGCTTGAATGGGGAGTTGGGGAAATTGCCCCTGATCGATACCTTAATTCGCTTTCGGCCTGAAACCGTGCGCGGTCTCATTCTCAGTAATTCACCGGTGCGGGGGGACATTGACCTGGTGCTTCAGGGCAGTGATCAACAAGCCCTAGTCCAAGCGGGTCGCCAGTATATGGAGGCGTTGAAAGCGGCCACATTATCGAGTTTTCGGCCCGATGCTGAGCAACCCCAGGAGGAGGTGCAGATTTTGCCGGATTGGGAGCGGGTGGCCGATGCGGGACTGTCGGCGGAGTCCCTGGGGGATCTGATTCAAGCGGCCCTGGATGGCAAGGTGGCGACGCAGTTGCAGCGGGGCGATCGCTTGGTGGATGTGCGGGTGGAACTGCCCCAGGGGACGATCCAAACCCTAGAGCAGTTGGCCCAATTAACGCTACCCACGGGGGATGGGCGACGGGTGCGGCTGGGGGATGTGGCGACGATCGAACTGGGCCGAGCACCGGGGGAAATCCAGCGCATTAACCAGCGGCAGGTGTTTTTGCTCAATGGTACGCTGTCGGAGGGGGCCAGCCTCAGCCAAGCGCTGGAGGAGATCGATCGGCTGCTGGCTGATGTGGAACTGCCGCCAGGGGTGAGCCGCCTGCCCAGTGCCAACGGTGAAAGTAACCGAGAACTTCAGGAATCTCTGCAAGTTTTGGGGGGATTGGCGATTTTTCTGGTTTTCGTTGTCATGGCGGTGCAATATAACTCCCTAATCGATCCCCTGGTGATTCTCTGCACGATTCCCCTTGCCCTAGCGGGGGGGATTTTGGGTCTGTATCTGACGGAAACGGCGGTGGGAGCGACGGTGATTGTGGGGGCGGTGCTGTTGGTGGGGATTGTGGTTAATAATGCGATTATTGTGCTGGAGTTGGCCAACCAAATCCGCGATCGCCAGGGCTGCGATCGAACGGCGGCGATTCTCCAAGCGGCTCCCCAGCGGCTGCGCCCCATTCTGATGACGACCCTAACTACGGTGCTGGGCCTTTTTCCCCTCGCCCTAGGGGTTGGGGAAGGCGCGGAGTTGCTGCAACCCTTGGGGATTGTCGTTTTTTCGGGGTTATCCTTGGCGACGCTGCTGACGCTGTTTTTGATTCCCTGTCTCTATGTCCTGTTCCACAGCGGCGATCGGGAGAATACGCATCCAGAGCCGACGAATACAGAAGGTTTTATGCCCAACCTAGACGCGGATGACGAAAAAAGTGTGATTTCTAGCCTCTAGCTTATCAATTGACCAATAAAAAGGCTTAGTTGACCGAAAAGATGGGGGTGAATCCAGGCATCAGGGGCGGGTCAGGTTTCCTGACCCCTACGATCCATGGTAGGATTAGAATGACCCTGGTGATAGTCGTTAGACTAACCTCGCTCACTGGAGTGACCCATAGACTGACGGAATCTTAAGTTTTTTTATGTATATTAAAACTATTAAAGTCAATAACTTCAGAGCG
Organism: Prochlorothrix sp.; assembly: GCA_035286285.1. Taxonomy (GTDB): domain Bacteria; phylum Cyanobacteriota; class Cyanobacteriia; order Prochlorotrichales; family Prochlorotrichaceae; genus Prochlorothrix. The sequence continues at coordinate 1,093 of JAYKJG010000469.1, read as the reverse complement.
CTCAAAGACATTCACATTGACTTTGAGACTGATGTTATTAAGCAGATATTTCCCCTAGGTAGCTTAAATGGGGGGGGGAAAAGCACCCTCCTTCAGCTTATGTTTACCTTAATCCACTGCTCAGCCAGCCAAGACCCTGCGAAGCTGAACTTTATCCAAAATCTCCTAGCTGGGTTCCCAACTAAGGCCGACACTCTGGAGGAACTCGCCGCATTTACTATTCTTGACGATCAAGAAGGTATCAAAAAGGAATACTGCCTTCGCTTCTATGTCTGCCAGGATACCTATATCCAGAAGCTCTCAGCGAAGTCCGTTGATAATCCCCTCGGTAGTTCTCTATATCGCTTCTCTAGCTTGATTGAACTACAGGACAATAATCATAAAATTGATAGGTTACAGTTGGAGATTGAGGCTCTAGAGAAGAGCATTCGCCAAATTGAAAAACTGGGCTTGATTGAAGATCCGAGCGAACGATCGACGCGGATGGCGAGAACTCTCCGTGAGCTACTGGATCTTGGGATTACAACAATTCCTAGTATCCGCTCTATGAGCGGTACAGTATCACCACGTTTTCCGAGAAACACGACACCAGAAGATATTCAAAGGGAACTGCAAGAATTGCTAGAGATCACACAGATAAACCTATATAGCACCCAGGATAAAAGTCGAGATCTTAAAGCTAATGTGTACATTATTAACCAGGGTTTGCAGGTTCAGGGGTTGAACTATGTCACGAATTATGCTAGTCAGTACACCAATGATGCCGTACTCCTTTACCGAGTTGATGGGGTAGAAGGGGATAATAACCCCGATCCTATGATCGCACTTTCACGGCGGATCTTTTTGGCCGCACCCTCCACCCAGGTTTATCTCTTTTTGTCGAAAAAGAACCGGTTGTCGATTTTCAAAACGAAAGGCTCCCAGGAATCACAGTATTTTCAGGCTCTAGACGAGGCCAAGGCTGAATTTGGGAACTTTCTGAGTACCTATGATTTTTTTGAGACGCGCTTTCTCATCGACCTATTTACCCAGGCACGGGATGAGGACTTTCGGTGCGCAACCGAGAGCCAAGGCCAGTATGGCGACAACTACC
>JAYKJG010000468.1:0-8617 GCA_035286285.1 Prochlorothrix sp. | reverse complement strand
GGTTGCCCCGGTTTTGGGCCGCTAAGAGGGTCGGCACGGGGGCGCGACCCCTACCCTAGGCCGAGGGTTCCAAAGTGAAATGCACCCGTTTGTTTGTTGCCCCTGTCTTTATGATTTATATCCTCATCCTCCCCCTTTTATGCTGAGTATTCGGAGTTTTGTCCTGAGTCAGATCCTCTTACCAAGACCTCTATGCCATGTAGTAGGGCAAATTCAGTCGGAAACCATAACCCAGCCTATCAACTGGTTTCAAGGTTTTATTCTCGGCATGGTTCAGGGTCTGACGGAGTTTTTGCCCATCAGCAGTACGGCGCACCTGAAGGTGGTTCCGGTTTTGTTGGGCTGGGGCGATCCGGGGGTTACCTTTACGGCGGTGATCCAGTTGGGCAGTATTGCCGCAGTGCTGTGGTACTTCTGGGGGGATTTGTCTCAGTTGGCCCAGGGAACTTGGGCGGCGGTGCGAAAAAAAGACTTCCAGGCCCAAGATCTGCGGGTTAGCCTGGGAATTGCCCTAGGGACGCTGCCGATCTTAGTCTGTGGCCTTTATATCAAGGTTTTTGTCCCGGACTATGACAACTCGCCTCTGCGCAGTTTGTTGAGCATTGCGATCGTCTCGATCGTCATGGCTTTGTTCTTGGCCGTTGCAGAACGCTGGGGTCAGCGACAGCGCGGTTTTACGGCGTTGACGATGCTGGATGGGATTTTGATGGGCTGTGCCCAGGCGCTGGCCTTGGTGCCGGGGGTTTCTCGATCGGGGTCAACGCTAACGGCGGGGCTGTTTCAAGGGTTGGAACGGGCTACGGCGGCTAGATTTTCATTTTTGCTGGGAATTCCGGCGATTACCCTGGCGGGCTTGGTGGAGCTAAAGGATTTGCTAGATGCCAATATTTCCCAGGCGGAGTGGCTGCCGATCGGGGTGGGGGTTCTGTCTGCGGCGGCTTTTTCCTATGCGTCCATTGCCTGGTTGCTGCGCTTCCTCCAAACCCGTAATACTTGGGTGTTTGTCTGGTACCGCTTGGCCTTTGGGGTGGCGATCGGCACCATTGCCATCACCCGCCTCTAGTCGTTGCGGGGGCCATTCATAACGCCTTCAGCATCACAAACCGATCGATCGCCACTCCCCCCAACACCACCCACTCCTGCCGTTGCACCTCAAAGCCCTGGGCCTGGAAAAAAGGCCGCGCCAGGTGACTTGCCTCGGTTCGCAGTTGGGTTACCCCTTGGCGTTGGGCGATGGTCTCCAACTGCCCATATAAAGCTTTCCCCACCCCCTGACCGACCCACTCCGGGGCGATGTAGAGCATGGCAACCCGATCGAGGGGCTGTAACTGCCCAAAGCCGATCGCGCTGCCAATCCTGCGATTGATTGCACCAGGGTTAGGCCGGTGGGCAACCAGGGTAATGCCTTGGATTAAGGGATCTGGCTCTTGGCTGAGGTGGTGCTGGCTGGCTTGGCCCCAAGCGGCAACTTGGTCGGGGGTGTACGCCTGGGGGCCAAGAACGGCGATCGTCTGGCCCAGCAGCCTGAGCAACTGTGGGCGATCGTCGGGGTGGTACGGTAGACAGTCGATCGGCATTTTGATAGCTCCCCGCAAGGCTGGATCGGCGGCAGACAAACTCGATCGAGATTCCTGCCCACGTCTTTCTAGCAAGAAAAGATAGAATAGAACTCCTTCCCTCAGTCACGCGAAACTTAAAATCACAGGGTCTACACTCAGCCAGATAGTCCGAAAAGGCGTGCAGAAAAACAGGCTTTGAATCACGCAAGAATATGAACTCTCCGGCAAAGTCAGCCGGTTATCCCTACTCTAGTCCCGCCTGGAGATTCACGAGTTCGTATCCTTTGCTGCTGTATGTGCCCTATATGGTGAGTTTCTGGGTATGCCCCCTATGTATCCGACCCCCCTTGAAGCTACATATCCTCCGCTGGGGGATCAGCGCAATCTATTGTTTAACCATCGGCCTGTTCATAATGCCATGAGTCGGCACACTGCTCCGATTGATCTCAAGCGCCTTGTCGGTCAACAGCGGATTGTGAAAATTCTGGAGGACATGAGCCAAACCCTCCAAACCCCCCTTTGGATTTTAGACTCCCACGAACACTGCATTTTTGGCCAAAATCCCAGTCCCACAGCCCAGCGGGTGCCCATTCAGCTTGAAGACAAGACCTTAGGTTGGGTGCTCGGCCTGGTTTCCCCAGGGATTGTCGGAGAGACGTTGAGCTATTTTGCGGAGCGAGAGGTAGAGCGCCAAGCCCTCGCCTATGAGGTGTTGGATACCTATCGGGAAATTAATCTGCTGTACAAGGTTTCCGCAACCCTGGCGAGCCATTTGGAACCGAAGGAAATTGCCGAGCTAGCCATCAAGGAAGCGCTCCACATTATCCGGGGGGAGAGTGCCTCGGTGATGCTGCTCAATGCAGAAGCCAATAAGCTGGAGATTATTGCCGGGTGTGGAACCGCGTCTAACTTAATTGGTAAGCCGATTTTTGATACCCAGGATGGGATTGCAGGCAATATCTATAGCTCCGGCCAAGGGGAAATTATTAACGATGTGCTGCAAGATTCGCGCTTTGTAGCCGGGAAAAATCCCGTTAGCTCAATTATTTGCGCCCCTCTGTCCTGTAAGGGCGAAACTCTGGGGGTGATTAACATCAGTAGTGAGCAGCCCGCCTACTATAAGGCTAAGGATCTGAAGCTGCTGACAGCCCTGGGAACCCAGGTGGCTTCAGCCATTGAAAACGCCCGTCTCCACCAAAACCGACTCAAGCAGGAACGCATTAAAAGCCAGCTAGAGCGCTATATTCCGCCCCAACTCGCCCAAGCCATTGTTGAGTCCAATGAATCTCTGTCTTTAGCACCGGATACCCGGAATATCACCATTTTATTCTCGGATATTCGTAGCTTTACTTCCCAGTGTGAAATTCTGGAGGCGGAGGAGATTGTGGCCTATCTGAATGAGTACTTTACGGCGATGGTTGATGTGATCTTCTCCCACAAAGGTACGGTAAATAAGTTTGTGGGCGATATGATTGTGGCGATGTTTGGGGCACCGACCACGCTGGACAGTAATGAGCAAAGCGCTGTTCAAGCGGCGATTTCGATGCAGCGCTGCCTGCGGAACTTTCCCAATCCTTGGATTCGGGAAAACTTCCTGACGGGGATTGGGATTACTTCGGGAGATGTGGTGGTGGGCAATATTGGCTCTCCCCATCACCTGGACTATACCGCGATCGGCGATGAGGTTAATTTAGCGTCTCGGCTCCAGTCGATCGCGAAGGGGGGCCAAATCCTGGTTAGCCGCACTGTCTATGAAGCAACCAAACACGCCCATATTTACCGGAATTTTGGCAGTCTCCATGTTAAAGGACGGCAACAGTCCGTTGAGGTTTTCCAGGCGCTGTATTAGGCGGGAACGGAGTCTACGGGACTGGGTACGGTTTTGCTGAGGTACTCGGTGAGGGCCGATCGGTTCAAGGGAGCGGCAAACAGCACCCCCTGCCCCAAATCACAATCCAATTCCCGCAACCCTAACAACTGCTGCTCGGTTTCCACGCCCTCGGCAATGACGGTCATTTGGTTGCTATGGGCGAGGGCGATAATGGTGGGAACCATGCCCCGATCGGGGTGATGTTGGCTGAGACCTTGGATAAAGGTGCGATCGATCTTGAGCGTGTCGATCCGCAACATTTGCAAGGTCTGCAATGATGAGTGTCCCATGCCAAAATCATCCACACAAAGCTGTACCCCCAAGTCCTGGACCTGACCCATGGTTTGGGCAAGCTGGGCATTGGTTGTGAGCAGGAGATGTTCCGCCAGTTCAAGCTGGAGATAGGATCCCGGCAACTGGCTGGAGGCGAGGGCGAAGGAAATATGGTGAGCTAGGTTGTCTTGATGTAACTGGGTGGGTGAGAGGTTGAGGTGTAGGGTGAGGGGGCAGTGGGGGAACTGCTGTCGCCAAGTTGCCACCTGGCCGCAGGCTTGGTGCAGGATCCACCGGCCCAACTCCCGAATTAGGCCCGTTTCCTCCGCGAGGGCAATAAAGGCATTGGGCAGCAGCAGACCGCGTTGGGGATGGTCCCAACGCACCAGCGCTTCGACGGCGACGATCGTGGTGGTCTGGAGGTCCAAAATGGGCTGATAGTACAGACAAAACTCCTGCTGGCTCAAGCCCCGCCGGAACTCGGTTTCCAATTGCAGCCGATCGAGGGCTTGGGCTTGCATGTCTGCATTGAAGAGGGTATGGCAGCCCTTGCCCGATCGCTTGGCGTTGTACATGGCAATGTCTGCATCCCGCAGAATTTCTTCAGGGCGCTGGTACCCCGCCGTGTTGTCGGTAATGCCAATGCTAGCGCCGGTAAAAACTTCGTGATTTTGCAATTGGAAGGGTTTCTGAAGCCGCTGCTGGAGCCGATCGGCCACTTGAATGGCATAGGTGGGGCTGTGGATATTGTCCAGCAAAATCACAAACTCATCCCCCCCCAAACGGGCTAGGATATCCTCTTCGCGCAGGGCATGGCTGAGGCGATCGCTGACCCGCTTTAACAGCTCATCCCCCACCAAATGCCCCAAACTATCGTTCACCACCTTGAAATGATCCAGGTCAATAAACAGCACCGCATAGCAATAGGGCTGTCCTTCGGTTTTCTGGAGGGTGCGGGCGATCGCCTGGTCCAAGCGACGCATGAGATACTCCCGGTTGGGTAATCCCGTCAGGCGATCGTGGAGGGCATCGTGGCGCAGTTGCTCTTCCTGGGCCAGCAGTTGGCTTTGGGTTTGCTGAAGATTCTGGAGGGTCTGGCTCAGTTCCGCTGTCCGTTGCGCCACCCGCTCCTCTAGGAGCGCCTTCGCTTCTTCTAGCTCCTGGCTTCGCTCTTCCAACTCACACCCCCGCTCCTCCAGTTGGGCTAAGGCTTCCGTTAGCTCCTTGGCGCGATGCCGTTCCCGCTCCTCGCTGGCCCGCAGGGCCAACTCAATCCGCATTCGCTGGGCAAACACCTCAGCAAAGGTCGTGGTTAGCACAAAGATTTCCGCTGCCGGAACGATCGGCTCCACCTCAAAGGAATTGGTTTCCCGCAATTGTAAAATGGCCCCCTGGAGCCGTTCCAGCGGCTTCAGCACAATCTGGCGCAGCAGCAGCCACATGACCCCCAACAACAACCCCACCGCCACCCCAATGCCCACCACCACCTGAATAAAGCTCTGGCGAATTTCCTGGTGGACATGGCGCAGGTTAATCATCGCCAGGGCAAAGACGGGGCGGCGGACAGCAACGGCCATTGTCTCCGGCAACTGAAGGGTGATGATCTGCACCGGGTTGAGTTGACCCCGCTCCCGAATCCGCAGTGAGAGTCCCTGGGGCTGGGGTCTTAGGGGAGAGGAGACCAGCGGCAGCAAGAGGGGAGCGGAAGTGTGAAAGCTTTGGTACCCCAGGGTTTGGAGGGTGTCGCAGAGTTTAGGGTGTTGCTGGGTATAGGTGGGTAGGGATGGGAGAGGGGGGGCAGCGCTGGGGGATATTGCTTCTGTGGAGAGCAGAAGGGTACAGTCTCGATCGACCACCGCCACCTCCCGGATGTTGGGCAGCGCACCATAGTTATTGACCAAGACCTGCAACCAACTGAGGGTTGGGGCTGGCTCAGACTGCACCACCTGAGCTAATCCGTTGAGCATCTCCTGCGCCCGCATCTGGGCCTTCTGTTCCCAATGACTTTGAACCCATGTGTAGCTGCTCACCAGGATACTGCCCCAAATGAGAACAAAGGCAAGGGTTAACGCAGACAGGAGTTGTCGCGAGAGGGTTTGGGGCAAAGATTGTTGATTCAAAAGCCACACCTCAAACTAATGCTAGGTCAGAATTTTTAGAGCGGACCTCCGGAGGAAAGCCTGGGGCAACCGAAACAGCCAAGAGCGGTTAAGCACACCTTTCCCCTGGAAGGAACATGCCACAATAGTTTTGACAAAATCAGGATTTTGACAAACCATAACTTAAGCGGTTTAAAAGGTTTTCGGCATTCACGTCAAGGAGTAATGGGGCAATGGCGACCACAGATTTCAAAGACTACTACAGCGTGTTGGGGGTCGATCGCTCTGCAAGCGCTGATGAAATTAAAAAAGCCTTTCGTCGCCTTGCCCGTCAATATCACCCCGACATGAACCCCGGTAACGCCGCTGCTGAGGCTCGATTTAAGGAGGTCAGTGAAGCCTACGAGGTTCTCTCTGATCAGGAAAAGCGCCAGAAATACGATCAATACGGGAAGTACTGGAAACAGATGGGGCAGTCTAGCGGTGGCAGCACCGGCTGGCCCGGAGGGGGCATGGGCTTTGATGATGTCGAATTTGGCCGCTTTAACAACTTTGAGGAGTTTATTAACGATCTCCTCGGTCGTTTCAATACCCCAGGGGCCGGGGGCAGCAATGGTTATTCATCCTACCGACAACCTTCCGGTGGTGGGTTTGGGTTTAATGACTTTGCCAGTGGTGCGGGGGCTGCGGGGGGCCGATCGGCCCAAGCCCTCGATCGTGAAGCCAACCTCACCCTCAGCTTTGCGGAAGCCTTCCGAGGGGTTGAGAAGCGCCTCAGTGTTGCGGGAGAAACCATTACCGTGCGGATTCCAGCAGGGGTTAAGGCTGGGAAAAAAGTCCGACTGCGGGGTAAGGGTCAGCCCCATCCCTACACCACGAGCCAGCGCGGTGACCTGTATCTCGTGATTGAGCTGCAAAACCATCCTTTTTTCACCCTGGAGGACGATAATCTCCTCTGTGAGGTGCCGATTACCCCCGATGAAGCCGTGCTTGGTGCCCAAATTGAAGTGCCGACCCCCGATGGTATGGTTAAGGTCAATGTACCGGCAGGGGTGCGATCGGGGCAATCCTTGCGACTGCGCGGGAAGGGGTGGCCCCACAAGGACGGGCGGGGAGACCAAATGGTCAAGCTGGTGATTACCCCCCCGAAAACCCTCAGCACTCAGGAACAAGAATACTACGAGCGACTGCGGGACATCCGGAGCTATGACCCCCGCAGCACCTTACCCAACACGGGGTTCTAACGCCAACACCCTTGAAGGAAGGAAGGGGACAGGCTACAGTGGAATCTTGGAATTCCCCATGCTGATTGCCCCTGCCCAGGTTAGGGAGGTTGCGGGTGTCGGCCCTTGGGCAAGGGTCACTGTTCCCTTCGTTTCCAGCTTCAAACACCTTTTAACGCGGTTGATCCTATCGCCCATGTACATCATCGAAGTAAACCTCAAGTTCACCCCCATGCCCCTCTCGGTGCAGCGCAAGGAAGAAGCCGACGCAAAGGCTGTTTATGAGGAAGTGCTGGGAGCGATGGAAACTGGCACCCCGAAGATTCTGAAACTGACCTGTGAGCACCAAGCCGATAAGCAGCTTGCCGTTGTCAGTAGCGAGATCGCTTCAACTCAACTGTATGAAAAATCCGGCTCTGCCATGACGGGCAGGCGACCGGGTTTTGCCTTTGCAGAATAAACCAGAAGGAGTACGCAACTGTGGATGCTGCCTATGGGCTTCGGGTGAAGCAGGTGAGCTTTGCGTGGAGCCACGATCGGCCTGTGCTCAAGGGCTGTGATTTTGCGGTCCCTCGCGGTCAATTTTGGATGCTGTTGGGCAGTAATGGCAGCGGCAAGTCTACTCTGTTGAAACTGATCACTGGCCTGTTGCCCGTGCAGTCCGGCAGTATTGAGCTGCTGCGGCCCACGGGCTTTGTGTTTCAGAATCCCGATCACCAGTTGGTCATGCCGACGGTGGGGGCTGATGTGGCCTTTGGTTTGGTGGAAGAACGGCTCAGCCCTGCCCAAGTGCGGCAACGGGTGCGGGAGAGTTTGGAGGCGGTGAATTTGGGCCATTTGGAGCGTCGGCCTATTTATGCCCTCAGTGGGGGCCAAAAGCAGCGGGTGGCGATCGCGGGGGCGATCGCCCGCCATAGTCAGTTGTTGTTACTGGATGAACCCACGGCCTTGCTTGATCCCGAAAGTCAAATTGATCTGGTGCAGCGGGTGCGGGCACTGGTCCATGAGCAGCAGCTAACGGCGCTCTGGGTAACCCATCGTCTGTTGGAGTTGGACTATTGTGATGGGGCGTTTTTGCTCCAGGATGGGGTAATGGTAGACAGCGGCGATCCCCAGCGCTTGAAGGCCCAAATTGAGCAGATCCAAACTAGTTCGATTTAATTTCAGCATCAGCATTCTTATGAGTCCGCGAGAACGAGACTTACCCGCCAAAGGCCAACCCAACTCTTGGTTAGAGAAGCGAGATGATTCACAGGATCTCTTGCAGCGCCGCTATTATGGAACTGATGGTCGCGCCCAGATTAACATTGACTATTCTCACGATCATGGAGCCGGTTGTCCCCATGCCCACGACTGGAACTGGGAACTCAAGCACCCTCGCCAGTCCCATCGTCCCCTCACCCCTGAGGAGCGTGAGATCCAAGCTAGGCTTGACAACATTTTGAGTTTGAACCCAGGTTTATCGAATGGGAACCTCCAAAACCCAGAAAAAAGCAACCCTTAGGTTTGTCAAGGGTTGGGTTGATTGTTCAATTCATCAGTTTCTGCAAGGGATCGATCGGATCCCAAGCCGCATGAAATGGACGATTATCT
>JAYKJG010000467.1:0-11780 GCA_035286285.1 Prochlorothrix sp. | reverse complement strand
CTCACCCAGCTTTCCTCCCCTGGGTCGATCGCCCCCCCCGCCGCGATCGGCGCTACCCTCGGCGCAAAAGTCAGCCTCGATCGTGTCCATAAAACCTTTCTAGAGGGCGAAAAGGAACGCACGGTGCTGCATCAGGTTAGCCTGACCTTTGAGCCAGGGGAATTTATCGTTTTGCTGGGCCACAGTGGCAGTGGCAAAAGTACTCTCCTCAACTTAATTAGCGGCATTGATCAGCCCAGTTCCGGTGAGATTTACATTAACGATCGCCCCATTACCCAACTCAACGAACGCGCCCGTACCCTCTTTCGCCGCGATACCCTGGGGTTTATCTTCCAATTTTTTAACCTCATCCCGACCCTCACGGTCCTGGAAAATGTCACCCTGCCCCAGGAACTGGCTGGCGTTAAGGCCCATCTTGCCCAGGCCCAAGGGCGGCAAATGCTAGAGGCGGTGGGCTTGGCCGATCGCTGCGAGACCTATCCCGATCGCCTGTCGGGGGGGCAGCAGCAGCGGGTGGCGATCGCCCGTGCCCTCGTCCACAACCCAGCCCTGATCCTGGCCGATGAACCCACGGGCAACCTGGACGAAGAAACCGGCGATCGGGTCTTTCAACTGCTGCTGTCCCTGACCCGCACCGCCCACAAAACCCTGATTATGGCGACCCATAACCCCGATTTGGCCACCGAGGCCGATCGGATCTTCCGCGTCCAGGATGGTCACTTGATCCAGCAGCCCGCTCTTCAGCAGCCTACGGTCCAGCAGCCCACCTGACCCTACGACGATGGGTGCATTTCACTGTGGAGCAACCTGGCTCAAAAGGCTCGTAGTGCGGACTTTAGTCCGTCCAAAAGGCTCGTAGTGCGGACTTTAGTCCGTCTCGTGGCAAAAGTGAAATGCACCCGCGATGATTTTGCCTAGGCTAGGACGTGAGAGGCTCCCCGGCGTACCTAGGGAGACAGAGGGCGCTGGAGCGCCTAGGGAGGAATTCCCACACAGAGCGTGGGAACTATAGTGATCCGCTGTGATATCTGAAGACCCCTCACCCCCAACCCCACTCCCAGGTGGGGAGGGGGGAGCCCGAGTCTTTATATTTCATGTCGGATCGCTATAGTAACGGTAGGGGTCAGGTTTCCTGACCCGCCCTGTGTGCCTCGGTTTGACCCCCTTTCGTCAGTCAATCAGGTGAAAGGGACCGTTGTTTTGGGACCGTCAGAGCGCTTCGATCGCCTCGATCGACAGCCCCGTACAGCGGGCCACCTCCTCCTGAGCCATGCCCATCGCCTTCATCCGCTGCGCCACCGCCATCATTGCCTCGGTGCGGCCCTCCTCCAGCCCTTCAGCCCGTCCTGCTTCCCGGCCCTCCTCCAGCCCTTTAGCCCGTCCTGCGGCCCAGCCCTTTTCCTCGCTCGTCTGCAAGATGTTGCTAAGGTCGCGGTAGACTTTGAGGCTGTCGTGGTAGCTGCGCCGCTCTTCCTGGGAGAAGGTGGCAATGCGGGCGGTTTCAAAGAGTTGGTCAAAGACGGGAGATTGCAGGCTGGGGGGCCGATCGGGCAGGTCCGGCAGGTGGCGAAAGAGGAAGGCCCATTGTTCTAGGGGCGATTCCAGCCCTTCCAGGGACTTCTGGAATTTGGGCAGTTCCAAGTAGATGAACTGAAGCTTGTCGTAGAAGACCTGGCAGGCTTGATCCCTAAGCTGGACGGTGTGGAGATAGTTGGGGTTATCGCGGTCTTCATCAAAGACAAAGTTGAGGATGCCCACGAAATAAACGGGGCTAAGCTGATAGTCCCACTCTCCCCGATCGGCCTGTTCTTGGATGGGAAACGTTGAGTAGTAGACGCTGCGATCTTTGAAGAACTTCTGGTGAGCTTTTTGTAACTCGACGATGAAGTATTCTCCCTGGCTGTTTTGGCAGTAGAGGTCAAAGATGGCCTTGCGATCGGCCTCGGTTTTTCCTAAGTGTTCGGGATTTTTGAAGCTTAAATCGGCAATTTGGTGAGCCTCAGGGAGTAGGCTATTGAGAAAGGCGATCAAGGTCGCTTTATTGGCTTCTGTGCCAAAAACTCGCTTAAAGCCAAAGTCAGTTAAGAGGTTGACGTATTTTTCCCGGAGGCCGTCTAGCATCTGAGTTTGGGGGGGGTAGCGTGAACAGAATCAACAACAGGAGCCTTTAGCTTTCGTATTGCTCATAGGCTTCGACAATGCGCTGAACCAAGGGATGGCGCACAACATCGCTGTGGGTAAATTCACAAAAGGCAATGCCCTCTACCCGCTGCAAAATCTTCTGGGCAACGGCTAACCCCGAACTTTGGTGGCTGGGCAAATCTGTTTGGGTTACATCCCCGGTGACCACCATGCGCGACTTAAAGCCCAGGCGCGTTAGGACCATTTTCATTTGGGCCGGGGTTGTATTTTGGGCTTCGTCGAGAATGACAAAGGCATTGTTCAAGGTGCGGCCCCGCATATAGGCGAGGGGGGCGACTTCAATAATGCCCCGCTCCATGAGGTTGTTGATGCGCTCTGGGTCTGCCATCTCATAAAGGGCATCGTAGAGGGGACGCAGGTAGGGGTTGACTTTTTGTTGCAGGTCTCCGGGCAGAAAGCCAAGGCGTTCCCCGGCTTCGACCGCAGGGCGCGTTAAAACGAGCCGCTCGTATTCTCCGGCGAGGAGGGACTGCACGGCGAGGACGGCGGCGAGATAGGTTTTGCCGGTGCCCGCCGGTCCAACACAGAAGGTGAGGGCGTGGCTGCGAATGCTTTGGATGTAGCGGCGCTGGCGGAAGGTTTTGGCGCGAATTTCGACCCCTGCCCGCGTTTTGGCGATGACATCCTTTTGCAGGTCTTGGAGTTCTCCCTGCCGCTCGGTGTCGAGGGCATGGCGGGCGGTGAGGATGTCGATGCTGGTGAGGGGGCGACCTTGGCCCCAAATTTGCACCAGGGATTGGATCAGGGTTTGGGTGCGATCGATCTGGCTTTGGGTCCCGCTGATGTGGAGGGCTTGACCCCGCAGCACAAGTTTTGCCCCAAGCTGCTGGGTAAAGAGCTTGAGGTTTTCTTCCTGTTCTCCCACTAAGGCGATCGCGCTATCTAGGCTGGGGAGTTGAATAACGGTGGTTGTGACCATACCTGGGGGCTAGCTATATCTGAGGGCCGTCGCCGTACAGATGTTAGCTGTGGGGACGGCGGGGGCGAGACCGAGGAAAACTCGGCCCTGGACTGGGGGGGCCGGAGCGCGGACCCGATCGCGTGCGCGATCGACGGAAGGAACCGCCGCCGTCTCCTCGATCGAAGCGATGATCTAGACGATCGCCCTCGCCACCGTGGCCCCCAAACACATCAATATTGACCGTCTGGTGGGCCAGTTGACCCACGGCTCTGACGACCGATTGAACTGCTTTGAGGTTACGTCCCCCGCGCCCTAACGCTTTCCCTTTATCTTCTTCATCAAAGGCCACGCGAATAAAGACACGGGAGCCTTGACCTAGGATTTCGCAATCCACCTTCAGGGAACTGGGGGAATCAACGAGGGGTTCCAGTAAGAACCGCACTAGGGCGATGTAATCGGGCTGGATGTTGGTCGTCCCTATCGTTGAGAGAGGGGCCACGGACAGATCACTCAAGACTGGGCACCCACTTGTTCAAAAACATTGGCCTTTTCGAGGATGCGGCGCACGGTGGGGCTGGGCTGGGCACCTTGTTCCAACCGACGAACCACGGCGGGCACGTTCAGGCGGGTTTCATCGGTGCGGGGATTGTAATATCCCAGTTCTTCTAGGGTGCGACCATCCCGGCGGGCAGTGCTGGGCATGGCGACAATCCGATAACTTGCTTCGCGTTTTTTGCCAAATCGCTTGAGGCGCAGCTTAACCATTGTTGTTGTTTACGTTTCCCTTGGTGTGCGAAATCCGGTTGGCGGGGGGCGGGGCTGTGTGGGCCTTGAGCCTGAAGCCAAACTTTACCGAATGACCATGATAGCACGATCGGTTCTGCTTAAAAAGCCAAGGATCTGCGCTTGTGTGGCTCTCTGTTGGAGCAACAAACGTTGGGGCAACAAACGTTGGGGCAAAAAACCAGGGTAACCCTGGGGGGTGCCCCTACCGGATCGCTTAACCCGCTAAAGTGAGAGGGTCTCAAGTTTTCGAGGTGCTTGTAGGGTATTTCTGGTCATGATAGGTTTTGTTTCCCGGTGGGTTAGTCGGTGGGTAAGGCTCATTTTGCGGTGGCCGATCGTCCCGCGTTTGATTGCTGTATTCCCGATCGTCCCGCGTTCGATCGCGACAGCTTCGATCGCTGCATTCCCGATCGTCCCGCGTTCGATCGCTACACTCTCGATCGCTGCACTCCCGATCGTCCCGACCCCGATCGTCCGCGCACTCCAGCGCATCCTTTACACCAGCCTCAGCCTGAGCCTGACGTTGCTCCTCTGCCTTGGTAGCAGCTTGGGGTCTGCAAGCCCAGCTTGGGCGGCAGTGCAGCGCTTTGAAGAAGCTCCGGGCCAGGTGGTGTACCAAACCCGCGCTAGCCTCAAGGACCAAGTGGGGCATACCTGGCAGGTGATTGCCTTTAAGCGCATTCGGGCCAATGGTGAGAGCAGTATTGATCTGCGCCTGGTGGGGTTTCCGGGGACGGTGGCGATCGATCGGACCCAACTCCTCAGCTTTACCAGCGTTGTCGGCCAGAGCCTGAGCGCAACGGACACCTCCGCCGAGATTTTTGACCCGGTTTCCCAGCCGGACCCCAATTTTGGCCCCTATGACCCAGAACCCCACGTTGGCCAGTACGATTTGCGGCCCCTGTTGGCGGATCTGCGCCCCGAACTGCCCTGGCAAATCCAGATTGCGACCCTGGCTGGCCCTGAGGTCCGCCTTTCAATTCCGCCCCTTGTGGTCCAGGACTGGCAAAGTTTGGCCTTTGCCCTAGATTAATACCAAATCCGTTGAGCCTGAAACAGAATAAACGGGGGTAGTCCATCAAGGGTAAGGATATGAGCACGGCAGCATCGGGGATCTGGCCGCTTCAATCCTGACGAGTGAGGCACTACCTAAACGGGTAGGGGTCGTGCCCCTGTGCCGACCCTCGACCAGCCAAATACAGGGGCAACCACGGGGGGATTGCCCCTACCAAAACGAATCGAGATTAGTCGGATTTGGTATAAGAGGGTGCATTTCACTTTTGCCAAGGGGCGGACTAAAGTCCGCACTACGAGCTTGCGGACTAAAGTCCGTACTACGAGCTTGCGGACTAAAGTCTGCACTACGAGCTTGCGGCATCCGAATTAAGAGGCTCTTTAGCTTATGATCTGGGGGTGTAGCGTTAATGGTGACTATGGCTTTCTTTCGTCAATTTATTGCCCCCTTTTTGATCGTCTTGGTTTTTTTGGTAGCTCTCACGGCGGTGACGGCTCGGATTTGGTTGCCGGATGATATGGCGGCTCCGGCTCCGGTGGATCCGGCGGATAGGGCGCTTGTGGAGCTATATAGCCCGCCCAGCGCCAGTGTTACGGCAGAGGTTGCCCCAGAGGTTGCCCCAGAGTAGGGGGACCAAGGTGGGGGACCGAGGTAGGGGAAGGGGATTGGGTTTGCTGCGGTACGGGGATGATTTGGGTGGGGGTAGGATCTTACCGGCTGGTTACTGGCTCCAGGGCGGGTGTCCGGGCGATCGGCCTTTGTTGACCCGCCTGATGGAGCGGACCTATGGGGAACTGTTCCCAGGGATGGCGCTGGATCATCTGAAGGGCACGGTGGACAGCTATTTTCCCCAGACTCAACTCTGGTGGATTTATGCCGGTCCAACGCCCCCCCAACCCCTGGGGTTAATTCCCCGATCGCCCCCCAACCCGATCGCCGGTCTGTGGCTGGGGTCGGCGGTGGATCAAGTGGGCGGCGATCGCCATAGCCATATCTTCCTGCTCTATGTGAGTCCGGACCACCGTCGCCAGGGGTTGGGGCGCTATTTGCTGGCTCAGGCGGAAGGTTGGGCAAAGAAAAATCACGATCGGCAAATTACCCTACAGGTTTTCTGCGACAATCAATCTGCTTTAGCGCTCTACCAGAGCCAAGGCTATCGCCCCCAAGTCCTGACCTTAGTGAAGCCTTTGTTCCCGACTGATGAGCAGCCCTAGTCAAGGCCCTGGCCTGCCTGCGTTCTTTGCTGCCCCTGTCCCCATGACTTTGCGCGATCGCCTAGCCTAGATCCTCCCGATCCCCCCCGTCCGACGATCTGCCCCTGCAACACCTATGACCCACGAGGATAGTTTTAAGCCCGAAGAAACCCTAAATGAAGACTTGGCAGATCTAGATAGCCCCTTGGATCAACCCGTGGAAGCCATTCCCGAAATTGATCCGGAGGCGATGCTGGCCTTGCTTCAGTCCCCCGACTCCCAACAGCGCATTTTGGCGACCCGTGCCTTTTGTGAACTCCAGGACCGGCGGGCGATTCCCCCTTTGATTGCGCTGCTTCAGGATCCCTGCCCGATGGTGCGGGTGAGTGCAGCCTATGCCCTGGGGCGGAACCCCAGTGAGACCGCGATCGATCCCCTGATGGGCCAACTGCGGCGGGACTGGAATGGCTACGTGCGCAAGGGCGTGGTCTGGGCGATGGGGAACTGTGGGGACCAGCGCTGTTTGCCGTTGTTGGTGGAGACGCTCCAGACGGATATTGCGGCGGTGCGGCTGTGGGCGGCGAGTGCCTTGGGGCAGTTGGCTACGGTGGGCCAGGAGGCGATCGTGGCGGTGATTCAGCCTTTGGTGGAGGCGCTGCGGGGGGATCCGGTGGCGGTGGTGCGCAGTAATTGCGCCTGGGCTTTGGGCCAAATTGGCCGGGAAATCCCCATGGATGTGACCTATGCCAATCTGATCGATACGTTGCTGGATGTGTTGGTGCAAGATGATGATCT
The DNA here is from genome assembly GCA_035286285.1 of Prochlorothrix sp. GTDB lineage: Bacteria > Cyanobacteriota > Cyanobacteriia > Prochlorotrichales > Prochlorotrichaceae > Prochlorothrix. Next base: position 4,888 of record JAYKJG010000467.1, on the reverse strand, counting down.
GAGTGTGCGGGAAGATGCCAAGGACTCGCTGTTGCGGGTGGGGGATCCCCGTGCGCTTCAGGTGATTGAGGACTTGGAGCAGGAGGGGTCGCTTTGGTAGGGGTATTTTGGTTGGGGGGTGCCCTGGGCGATCGGCTTCAGCACGGCCAAAGCGCTATAAAATAGGTCAGATCATTAAAATTTGTATACAAGGGAGAGTTATAACCATGGCTGGCGAAATCGTCACGATCGCGATCGTTCTACCCGTTCTGGTGATGTTGGGAATGTCCCTGGGGGCGCTCCTGCTCAAAATCCAGGGCGGTGAAGGCTAGGGGCTGTCATCATTTAGTCCTAGAATGCCCTGAGTGTCAGGATTACAGCCCCTAGCCGAGAAAACTGGGGCGGGCGTGTAACTCTGATATCCCAAGGTTTCTACGGTGAATTGATGACACGCCCTAGGACAGCCGTTTAAGTCAAGTTTTGGCGATCGGTGCCGATCGTTTGGATATAAACCGGGGGTTGGAGGTTGGCCTAGGGGCGCTCTGGCCCCTTTTTCGTGGGCGATCGGGGGTTGCGCTCCCTCTCCCTATCGGCAAGCTGCCCACCCCTGGCGGGGGATGGAGTTCCCGCGTTCTGGCCCTCGGAACCCCTAGACCGACGCGATATAATGGCCACGGAGGTAGCCGCTGCCCCTTGGCGGGTAGGGTTACGGTTGCCCCGGTTGTGCCCGGACCTTGGTGAAGTTGCCTTTGCACTGGGGTTGAGGGCTGACCTTTGACAGTGGTGTTGAACGTGATTTGCGTTTTGGTGTGCGAGGAGATGCTCAATTTATGACGGATTTAACAAAAGCAGACCTACGGGAACGGCTTGGCAATATCGATCAAATTCGGGATATTCTGTTTGGCCCTCAGATCCGTGAATTTATGGGTCGTTTGGAACAACTAGAGCGCACCCTGACCAACCAACATCAGGAACTGCGCACCCGCATTGATGACGTGCGCCAAACGGTGACGGCGGATCTTCGATCGGAGTTGGATGCGCTGGAGAAAAAGCTGCGCAACAGCGTTGTGAAGGACGAAGAGGAAAAGCAGGATATTCGCCAGCAAATTGATACCCTCAACAAGCGACTGGGGACGGTGGCGGATGAGCTAGAAGATGCCCTAGAGGAGGAGATTAATGGCACCCTCGACACGTTGACGCAACGCCTGAAGGAGGCAGCGACCAAAAATGAGGAGGATAAGTTTGAACTGCGCCAACAGCTTGATTTGCTGAGCAAAAAGCTGAGTAGCAATGTGGAGGCGCTGGATGAGGCGATCGAAACCCAAACTAGCCACCTGCGGGAAGATTTTGAGTCGAGCCGGGATAGCTTGCGGGATGAACTCAGCGACCTGCGGACTCAAATTTTTGAGGAATTAGAGCGCTATGTCTCAATGCTCAGTGAGGTGAAAATCTCCAAGGATGACATGGCGGAGTTGCTGTTTGAGCTAGGTTTGCGGCTTAAGGGGACTGAATTTGTGCCGAAGCTGCAAGAGATGGGGAATTTGGCGGAGTCTAGCCCCGAACCGAAGTCGATCGAGCCGGATCCGACCGATGCTGCTCTGGGTCGCCCCAGCCGTAGCAGTCGCCGCACGTCTCCAAAGTAGACGGGCTTTTTGGGTAAATCGCTTTGGGCTGATTGACTGACAAAAGTGGGTCAAACCTAGGCTTAGAGGGTGGGTCAGGTGGGAGCATCCCACTTTAGCGATTTAACCGATCGGGTAGGGGCAATCCCCCCGTGGTTGCCCTGGTTTTGGGCCGAAGAGGGGAGCCACGGGGGTAGGGGCAATCCCCCCGTGGTTGCCCCGGTTTTGGGCCGAAGAGGGTCGGCACGGGGGCACGACCCCTACCAAGATATCTTCAAAGTGGGATGCACCCAAAATTTCTGCCTGGGGCGCGGTTTTCGCGCCCCTACAAGATATTGGGGATCGTAGGGGTCAGGTTTCCTGGCCCGTCCTCTGTGCCTCCATTTGACCCACTTTTGTCAGTCAATCAGGGGGAGAGGTGCCTTAACCCAAGATAGGAGTCGCACCCCTTGTCCTGAGCGCAGCCAAAGGATGTTGACCCGCGTCAGGCTCCAGCCTGTATGTAGCAGCAGGGGAGATGGCCCCGATCGCAGCATCCCGTACCCTTGCCGGACGGACTAGATTCGGGAACCCGTACAGGTTTGGAAGTTGTGGAAGCGATCGGCCTTCGGTAAATTAGCACTCAGGCGGTGAGAGTGCTAAAGCAGCGCAGTAGCCCTGACCGCAACCCCTGATTTATATCCCTTGTCATTGTCTGGAGGATAACTATGGCAGCCGTTACGCTGAGTGTTTCAACTCTCAAGCCCCTGGGCGATCGTGTCTTCGTCAAGGTTTCCGAGTCCGAGCAGCAGACCGCTGGTGGCATCCTGTTGCCCGATACCGCAAAGGAAAAGCCCCAGGTCGGTGAGGTTGTGCAAGTCGGCCCCGGCAAGCGCAACGATGATGGTTCCCGCAGCGAGATCGAAGTCAAAGTCGGCGACAAAGTGCTGTACTCCAAGTATGCCGGAACCGACATCAAACTCGGTAGCGACGAGTATGTGCTCCTCACCGAGAAGGACATTCTGGCTATCGTAGCCTAATCGATTTTAGATTTTGGGGTTCAGTGGGAGGGATTTCCAGACCCGATCGCTGCAAGCCCGCTCCAAGCACACCCTTTGCTGCAAGGCATCGCTTCCCAAGACACTTGCAGCAACCTTTCGCCTCAAACTCATTCTTTGTTCTAAATCTGAAATCACCGCAAGGTAAAACTGCAAGATTATGGCTAAGCGCATCATTTACAACGAAAATGCCCGTCGTGCCCTGGAAAAAGGCATGGATATCCTCGCCGAGGCTGTGGCTGTTACCCTCGGTCCTAAGGGTCGTAACGTCGTCCTAGAGAAGAAGTTCGGCGCACCCCAAATCGTCAACGACGGTGTGACGATCGCCAAAGAAATCGAACTGGAAGACCACATTGAGAACACAGGCGTTGCCCTGATTCGCCAAGCTGCTTCCAAAACCAACGACGCAGCCGGTGACGGAACCACCACCGCCACCGTTCTGGCCCACGCCATGGTTAAGGAAGGTCTGCGTAACGTCGCAGCCGGTGCCAACCCCATCCTCCTCAAGCGCGGCATCGACAAGGCTACCGCTTACTTGGTCGAAGTGATCAAAGAGCACGCCCGCCCCGTTGAAGATTCCAAGTCGATCGCCCAAGTTGGCTCCATTTCCGCCGGTAACGACGAAGAAGTGGGCCAAATGATCGCCGAAGCCATGGATAAAGTCGGCAAAGAAGGCGTGATCTCCCTGGAAGAAGGGAAGTCCATGACCACTGAGCTAGAAATCACCGAGGGGATGCGCTTCGACAAGGGCTATATCTCCCCCTACTTCGCCACCGACACCGAGCGCATGGAAGCGGTGCTGGATGAGCCTTACATCCTGATCACCGACAAGAAAATCACCCTGGTCCAAGACCTGGTGCCCGTGCTGGAGCAAGTGGCCCGCTCCGGTCGTCCCCTGCTGATCATTGCTGAGGACATCGAGAAGGAAGCCCTGGCGACCCTGGTGGTCAACCGTCTGCGCGGGGTGCTGAATGTGGCTGCGGTTAAGGCTCCGGGCTTTGGCGATCGCCGCAAAGCGATGCTGGAAGACATGGCAGTGCTGACCGGTGGCCAAGTGATCACGGAAGATGCTGGCCTGAAGCTGGACAACGCCAAGCTGGATATGCTGGGCCAAGCGCGTCGCATCACCCTGACCAAGGACACCAGCACGATCGTGGCTGAGGGCAACGAAGAGGCTGTGAAGGCCCGTTGTGAGCAAATCCGCCGCCAAATCGACGAAACTGACTCCTCCTACGATAAGGAGAAGCTGCAAGAGCGTCTGGCTAAGCTGGCCGGTGGTGTGGCGGTGATCAAGGTGGGTGCTGCCACTGAGACCGAAATGAAGGATCGCAAACTGCGCCTGGAAGATGCCATCAACGCGACTAAGGCTGCGGTTGAGGAAGGAATCGTGCCCGGTGGTGGTACGACTCTGGCTCACCTGGTGCCCCAACTGGAGCAGTGGTCTACCGGTAACCTCAGCGGCGAAGAACTGACGGGTGCCCAAATCGTATCCCGTGCTCTGGCGGCTCCCCTGAAGCGGATTGCTGAGAATGCGGGCCAAAATGGCGCTGTCATTGCTGAGCGCGTGAAGGAGCAAGACTTCAATACGGGTTTCAACGCCGCATCGAATGAGTTTGTGGATATGTTTGAGGCTGGTATTGTGGACCCCGCTAAGGTGACCCGATCGGCGCTGCAAAATGCGGCTTCGATCGCCGGGATGGTCCTGACCACGGAGTGCATTGTGGTGGATCAGCCTGAGTCGAAGGATAAGGCTCCCGCTGGCGCTGGTATGGGCGGCGATTTCGACTACTAAGGTCGATTTGGTCTTAATTATCTCTAATTTGACTAGATTGAACCAGCGGCTACGGTCTCAGTTCTAGTCATCATCTCTCAGCCGGGGTAGGTCACCTACTCTGGCTTTTTTTAGGCTAGGGGGGCTTGGAGTCGAGCGGTATCAACGGTAGGGGCCGGGTCTTCCGGCCCTCTTGGGGGATTGACGAGAGGGGACAAAATAGCTGCTAATTGGGCGCGAAAACCACGCCCCTACCGCTGAGTACAGGGTAGCTTGTGGCTTGTATCTCACTCAAGTCTTAGCCGCTATATCAAGAACGGGTGAGCTATGCTCACCCGATCAATCTTAGCAATCCTACTTAGCAGCCGTCGTAGCTGACCTTGCCGTCGGGCAGAACTGTATTGCAGAGCTTGGCCCCCGCGAGGTTGGCATTGGTGACCACGGCATCCCGGAGGTAGGTCATGGACAAGTCAGCCCCA
>JAYKJG010000466.1:0-10070 GCA_035286285.1 Prochlorothrix sp. | reverse complement strand
GATTCGTTTTGGTAGGGGCAATCCCCCCGTGGTTGCCCCTGTATTTGGCGGTCAGAGGGTCGGCACAGGGGCACGACCCCTACCCGTTTATTCTGTTTCAGGCTCAACGGATTTGGTATAAAGTCCGCACTACGAGCCTTTGAGCCAGGTTAGGGGCTGGCTTGCTCCAAAGTGAAATGCACCCAGACTATCTGCCTTGGATTAATCTTCCAGGTGGCCACCAACGACAACATTGCTAATGCGCAAACTGGGGCCACCGCAGCCCACCGGGAGACCGCTTTGGCCCCCTTTGCCACAGCCGCCCGACTCATCCCAGTAAAAATCGTCGCCGATCGCCTCAATATCCCGCAGCGTTGTAAAAACATTGCCCGAAAGGGTCACATCCCGCACCGGTTCGGCGAGCTGGCCATTGCGGATCATCCAGGCTTCCCCCGCCGTAAAGGTGAACATTTCCCCGTTGGTCATGCCCCCCAGCCAATTGCGGGCATACACGCCCTCCTTCAGGTCCGCCATCAGGTCCGGCACAGGGGTACTGCCCCGATCGATCCAGGTATTGGTCATGCGGACGATCGGCGGGTAATAGTAACTCAAACAGCGAGCATTCCCCGTCGGCGCTTCCCCCAGCTTGCCCGCTGTTTCCCGTGAGTGTAGCCGCCCCACCAGCACCCCATCTTTAATGAGCTGGGTCGTTGTCGCTGGAGTCCCCTCATCATCAAAGCCATAGCTGCCTCGGTGGCCGGGAGGCGCAGCCCCATCAAAAATTTGCAAATCCTCCGGCCCAAATCGCCGTCCTAGGGTCATAACTTCCAGAATATCGGGATTTTCATAGGCCATATCGGCCTCAGATAAATGGCCAAAGGCTTCATGGACAAAGAGGCCACTTAGGATCGGGTCAATCACCACGGTATAGGTGCCCCCCTGGATCGGCGGCAAGGCTAGGGCATCCACCGCCCGACGGGCTGCGCTTTCCACCTGCTGATCCAGACATTGCAAATCCTCAAAGCCATTGCGGGATCCCGTGGTTTCCCGGCCTGTCTGCACCGTCTCACCACTGCGGGCTGTGGCTGCAAACCGCATCTCCATATCGGACCAAGATTGCTCTAGAAACGTCCCTTCGGAGGTGGCCAAGAAAATGCGCTGGGTGCTGTCACCGTAGCGGACTGAGACCGTGGCAATGCGATCGTCTACGGAGCGCAAAATTTCCCGATAGTGCTCACAGAGTTGCTTTTTGTGGGCGAGGGGAATGTGGCGGGGATCGGTGCCTTGGAGGGGGAGGTGATAGGTGGTTTGGAGAATGTCGATCTCAGCCAAAAGGGTTTCCTCGCGGCCAACCATGCGGGCAGCGGCGATCGCCTCTTCAATGCGGTCCTCAATCCCCACCAGCCGGTTAAAACTGGCAAAGCCCCAGCCGCCTTGATGACAGGCCCGCACATGGCCCCCCAGGGATAGCCCTTCGCTTAGGGTTTCAATGCGATCGCCCCGCAGTAAAACATCGGTTCCTTCAGATTCTTCTAGGCGAATGGCCAGGTAATCAACCTGATGTTTGTAACGACGGATCAGGTCCGCCAAGATCGTTTTGGTATCGGTAGATAGGGTCGGCATGGATGTAGCGAGCCTCAGTGTTCTTTCCCAGTTCTTTCCCATTTTGCCCGGTTTACCCCTGAACTTGTTGTGCTTGGCGCAAAAGCGATCGGGCGCTCCTACAACCCTAGCTATTTCAACAACAGGTAATACAACTGCCCCGGTGTGTTGACCAAACCGGCCCGCGCCCCCGCTAGCTCACCACTGCCCAGAAAGACATCAACACGACCTGCTCCCTGGATGGCCCCGCCGGTGTCTTGATCGAGGACGTAGCGGCTGATGGGCTGCTGCTGGAGTTGGGTGGGGCTGGGGCCGTAGGGCAGGTTCGTGACGATGAGGGCTAGGGCACCGGGGGGCATCAGGTTTTTGTCGGTGGCGATCGATCGATCCGCCGTCACCGGTACCCCCAAACTCCCTGTGGGTGGTGCGCCCTGGGTTTCGCGGAAAAAAATAAACCGATCGTTGCGGGGGATATATAAATCTAAATCCTGGGGATTTTCGGCGAAATAGGCCAAAACCTTAGGCAGCGTTAGCTCTTCTAGCTTAAACTTCCCCGCATCCACTAAGGCTTTGCCCAGGCTGGTATAACGATACTCCGTGCGGCCATCGTAGCCCACGCTCATTGTGCCCCCCTGGACCAGTTGCAACTGGGCCGATCCCTGCACCTGCACTAAATATGCCTCCAGCCGATCGGCCAGCCACACCAACTCCAATCCCGCCAACGCTCCCCGACTGCCCTGAAGACCATCGGCCCCTTCCAACTCAAGGCGGGTGGGCTGGGGCTGGGGCCAGCGGTCTAGATCCGGTGGGCGGCGATAGAGGGGGTAGCGGTACTCGGCGGAAGGGGTGCGACTGGCGCGGTAGCGGGGTTCAAAGTAGCCTGTAAAGTCAACACTGCCCTGGCCATCGTGGCCCGTGGCTTGGTAAAAGGTAAATTCCTGGCGCACCCAGCGCTGCAACTGTTCTGGGGAAGTGGCCCAGCGCACGAGGGTCCGGAACCGCTGAAGGCTGCGCACAACCCGATCGTGGCTCACCCCCGCCACGGGATAGGTTTGGTAGCGCTCCTGGGCCGCTGTCGTGGTCAGGTACTGCAAACTGTGGCCGATCGCCGCCAAAAGCGCCTCCCGATCGGCCCGCCAAGCGCCCCCCTGTCCCCACAGTTGCCCATCCCAGCCCACGGCAGGGGGTAATGCCTGGGTGACCGGACACAGGGCCGGACGGGGGTCTGCCAGCAGCGTCCGATCGCAGCCCAAGGCCGGAACCGGATCCAGCGGCAAGGGTTCGGCGGGGGAGGGGGGAACCTGGGCCTGGGGAGCGGTGACCCGATCGAGGGTGCTGGTTCCGATCGGGTTTGCAGCTTGAGGGTTGGCCCCAGGCGGTCGATCGGTCGCGATCGATCCCCCCAAGCCCAGGGCTAAGACACCCAGGGATCCCAGGAGGCCAAACCGAGAGAAAAACAGTGGCAAGTGCTTCACAGGCGATCGCTCAGAGCTTAGACATCAAAGCTTAGACATCCCGGCTTAGGCATCACTCCAGCGATCGACACTGGAGGCAAAGATCGGCTCTACCCGGATCGCCATAATCTTGGAGGGGCGGGCCACCATATATTCCCCCTGGATGTTCTTAATGGGAATATTAATAAAGGAGGAATCATCCGCCTTCGGCATTAAAACGCCGCTGTACCACTTCTGAAACTCCTCAAGGGTGGGAAAACGCACTTCTTCCCGGTGCCCCCCTTCAAAGAGCAAATGGACGACATATTCAGTGGGAGTTCTAGCCATGCCAAGTTCCTTCCTGGGTGCGTGAAACGAGTTACGACGGTACTGTAGGGTACTCCGAAGAATTCCAGCAGCGGCACGGGGCCGCGATCGGGGCAGCGGGTCTTGCAGGTGTCATCGCCGATGTGGCAGTGACCCCAGGGCCAACCTGAGGCTAGCCGCCGAGGGACTCAAGCAGAATCTGCCCAAGTTTGCCACGGTCATCTTCAACAACAGCAACTCCCCCCAACCATGCCTTGCCCGCTGGGCGCTGGAACAAGTCTATTATGGGGGTCTCCGTGCACTTGGCAAGGGGATAAAACCGAGTTTTGGCAAAAGTTTTGGCAAACATTGGCCCACAATTGCTGAAAGATCCACAAAATCTTCATGGGCAGCGGGGAAACCATAGGTTATTCTTAGCTCCATAACCATCCCGTAAGTAACGCTCTTTTTTGGAGGACAGCGCCATCGTTAAACAACGCCAACCCATCAACCAATGGATCAAAGCCCCCCAAGTGCTCTTGATCGACCACGAAAATACCAACCATGGGATCATCGACACCCGTGATGCCCTGAAACTTGCGCAAACGGCTGGATTAGATTTAGTCATTGTCTCCGACGGCAAAGATCAACCCGTCGCTCGCATCATGGACTATGGCAAACACCAGTACCAGCAGAAGAAGCGCCACCGCCAAAGCACCGCGAGTAAACCCACCGTCAAGGAAGTAAAGCTGCGCCCCAATGTGGGTGAGTCAGACTACGGGCTGCGGATTAGTTGGGCGACAGAATGGCTCAGTAAAGGCAATATGGTCCGTTTTCAGGTGCGCCTGCGGGGCCGAGAACACCATCACCGCGATCGGGCCACCCAACTGCTAGAGCGGGTCATTGAAGACTTGAGCGCGGCGGGGAAAGTCCAATCCTTCGATCGCCGTGCCCTAATGGTCCAACTCTCGCCCTAATCGGCCCGAATTGGCTGGGATATCAAGATTAGGATATCCATTGGGATATCAAGATTTGATGATCAAGATTGGGATATCAAGATTGGATATCAGGATTTGATGATCAAGGTTGGGATATCAAAATTGGATTATCAAGATTGGGATATCAAACTTGGGGGGTCAACCTTGATCGCACCCTGGCGTGATCAGGTCCATTTCACTTTGGCAGATTCACCCAGGCAGTAGGGGCAATCCCCCCGTGGTTGCCCCGGTTGTTGGCCGCTAAGAGGGTCGGCACGGGGGCGCGACCCCTACCCCTACCCTAGGCCGAGGGTTCCAAAGTGAAATGCACCCGCGTGATCAATCTGGGTCACGGCCCGGTGTCGTCAAGACTGCACAGACTCACCCCTAGGCTTTGTCATGGTGGCTTTGTCGTGGTGGCTTTGTCACGGTGGCTGCGTCAGGTGACCTCTCCGCTGGGCGGGGGGGTCGCTCCTGTTTTAAGGCAACGCAAGATTTGTTCACCAACATTCATAAAGTTTTATCAAAAGTCGATCGGGGGTCGCTTCTGCGTCTAGCCCGCCAAGATTCCCTTGAATCTGCGCCATTGCCGGGAAAGAGAACGCTTCAACCCCAGGGACTGGCAAGGGGCACCGCTGGGGCCGGGGGGAGCCAACCCGATCGCCCCTAACTTTCACCCTGAAACGCCAAAACGGCCCTGTAAAGGAGAACAACCCAAGGGGATGGCTGGGTTTGCCCAACGAGCCTGATCCCCCCGGACGGATGCCGTCTAGCCTGGGCCATATCCCTTTCCCTGGTCTACGCCTATGATTTCCACCCTTGAGAGCAATTTGGCGACCGTTGACGATCGCTACTTGAATGATGCGGAACTGCGTCCCGTTGAAGACTATATTCAGTCCCATACCGTTCGCATCAAAACCTATCGCCTCATCCAAGAGCACACCGAAGATGTGGTCATGAAAACCCTGCGCAAAATGGTAGCCGCCCACTCCCCGCAGGTGATGCAACAAATTGGCCAAACCTGCAAGCGGGACTTAACCAACATCATGCATTACATGGGCCTTTGCATTCTCAAAAATGATGAGCAGGGCTTCTATGAAGAGTTCACCCTGTGGATGGATACCATCATGAAGGCGTTTAAGCTCAAGGATATTAGCAAGGTCGATTATGGCCACCTGCGCACGGTGATTCAGGAGACCTTCCCGGCTGATAGCGCCAAAATTATGTTTGTCTATGTGGATCAACTCATTGAGGCCATGAGCCAAGGATCGCCGGTCTAAACCGAGGGCCGATCGGCTGCGTCCGGGTCTGAGGGGTCGGGTGCGGCAGACGGCGGGGGCGCAATTTCTGCGGCTAAGTCCCGTTCGCTGACCAAACGGCGATATTCATCCTCTAGGGTCTCTAAACCCGACTCAAACTCCACGACATTGGGCAAGGCTTGGAAGACCTCTAACTGGTCTGTTGCCCCTTGGGTGTCGTCGCTAAACTGTGGCTCCAGTTCAAAGCGGCTGATGCCCTGAACCGCCTCGGCGGCCTGTTGGGCAATTAAGTCCTGGTACATACGATCGCAACAGGCCAAAGCTGCCCGCAGCCGCTCAAGTTGCTGGCTCCCCTCCGGCGTTGCGGCTAAATCCGTCTGCTCCCACTCCAACAGCAGCGCTTCCCCCTGATCGCGCACTGCGTCTAAGTTGCGATACAACACTTCAGAGTCATGGTGCAAACGGCTGTACCAGCGATCGAGGAGGGGCTTGAGGGCGTTATGCCAGCGAATGAGTTGGATTTCCCAGAGTTTGGCGCGATAGCGATCGCGGTGGGACAGCAGGACTGCCATGGCCTGGTTGAGGGTGTTTTCGATCGTCGATCGCTGGGTTGGCTCCATAATCTTCCGTGCCCGTTCCTGAACCGTCACGATCGGCTTTGCCCGCTCTTCCAAGTCCGCCAGCCGCTGCCGAATCTTATCCTCGTCAATTTGCAAGAAAGTACGCGGCTTTGGGGGCAATAGCTCTACCTTAAACCCCCGTCTCAGCAACAGTTGGGTTCCCCAAAAGGCTCCCGCCCCCACCCCCAAGCCCCCTAGCACCGCCTGCCCCACTTGGCCCCAGGTCCACACCACTTCCCCTCCACTGCCCAAGCTCACCGCCCCGCCCAGCGCCACATGGATCGCCAAGACACTGGAGCCAAAGAGCAGGGTTTTGATGGGCAAAAAGGCCCGGTTGGGCTGGGTGACCGTGTTGCAGTTGGGGCAGTAGACCTCCGCTGAGGTGAGCCAGTAGTCACAGGTCGGGCAGCGGTGGTAAGGGGAGGACGGGGATCTCAGTCCGGGCCAAACGTTCCAAGCGGGCATTCGCTTCTTTTCTCCTGGGAGGGCCAAAATATAGGAATTTACGGTATCCTAAGTTGCCAACTTCAACGCCTCACTGGTGTGCAGCCCAAAGGATGTCGTTATGTTTAGTTCCACTTATGCCGAGGATCCAGATCGCGAGAATCGCATTGCCGAGGAAGTATTGGTTGATACCTATGATATTTACGAGGAAATGGCGGCCTGGGAGGCATATTTAGAGGACCGTGTGAGCTTTCCGTTTCAGGCTCACTGGGGAGATCCCGACAGCGGCGAAGAGGTGGAAGTTCTGGGCTTTGACGACAACAATGAGTGCGATACAAACATCTTCGTGAAGGTACACTACCAAAACGGCGATGAGGCGGATGAATTGTCGGTGTTATTGGTGGAGATTGTCCCGATCGAGGTGGATGAGGACAGTCAGCAGGCGATCGAAGATTGGCAGTACTGGGTTGAGAAGGGGGGAGTTTCAGCCTTAGAGGCCGAAATGGAGGAGGAATATTAGGACGGACTGCACGGGTTCAGCCTCCTACGGCTCTGAGTCCGTGTTAGCCCTGGGGCTGGGGAGAGGCTGAGGGTTGCGGGGTGGGGGATACGGCGGGAAGGGCATCTTTGGGAGGCACACAGGTGGCAGGATCGGCAACTTGGGTGGTGACGGTAATGGGCCGATCGGTGACGCTTCCCAATAATTGCGCGACAACCAACTCGGCGCGATCGTTGGCCTGTTGGAGAATATCTTCCTGACAGGCAGCGGCGACAATTTTTTCCAGGGCGGCTTGGCTGGCGAGGGTTTGCAAGTCGGGGGCGGAGTCTGGCCCAAAGCCCAGGAAGCCGCGATCGTAGTCGTACACGGTCGATCGCTCCACATCAATTTTGCTATCCAAAATCTTGGGCGGGGGTAGCGTAATCTGTAGTTCCTCTCCCCGCAGCCGCACGTCCTCCGGTTGCAGTTGGCCCAGGTCTACCCCGGCCCGCACTTCCCCATAGGCTATAAACAAGAGCGTCGTTGTGCCCAAGGTAAACTGGCCCACCACCCGATCGCGCTTGCTGGGCACCACGGCTTCCATCACAAACACCGCAGTGGTTAAATCACTGGCGGCTCGGATTTGGGTAATGGCCACCGATCGCACATCCACCTCCGGCTCCGCTTGGCGAACCACAAACAAATCGCCTAAGTTTTGCCAAAACTGTTCCCCTGTGCGCAAAACCCCCACCAAGGCCACGAGGCCCGCCACTGCAAGCCCCCCGATCGCGACATTACTGGCTCGTCGTAACAGATAAATCATGGACGCTCTCCCCACGGCTACGGTGCAAGGTTAGTGCAAGTTGATCCATTCTGGCTAGGGTCTGCTCCATCCTCATAACCCGTTGTCATAACCCACTGCCATCTTTTCATCCCTGATATCGCCATCCTAGAATAATTCGGAACTCTTTTGCTTCCTTCTCTCTGAGAGAGCGGGTGGCTGGGGGTGAGAAGTATTCAGACTGATTGACTGACAAAAGATGCCGCCTGGGGCGCGAAAACTGCGCTAGTTCACTCTAGACAACCCGATCGAACAGACTACCTGACAAAAGATGCCGCCTGGGGCGCGAAAACCGCGCCCCTACAAGCGCGTCAGGACGGTAGGGGTCAGGTTTTCTGACCCGCCCACTGCGCCTCGGTTTGAGCCAGTTTTGTCAGTCAATACGGTCTTCAGAACCCCCCAAGGATCGCTATATCAGTAATGCCCAGTTTTCTGGCTCAATCTTCATGGGAAACTGAGGATGACCCTAATCTTATCAACTTAATTCATGGTCTTTAAGGCTCCTGCCTCCCGATTCAACGCTTTTCTCTTGTTCCTCGGTGTTGCGCTGCTGACCCGTCTGCCCTACTTTTTTAAGGCTGATATTGATTGGGATGAGCATACTTTTATGCTGTTGGGCCAGTCTGTCCTGGATGGTCACCTCCCCTATACCTTCCTTTTGGATGTTAAAGCTCCTTTTCTCTGGTATGGCTTCGCTGGACTTGCTTTTTTAGCTCAAAACTCTCTATTTCGATTAAGACTAATCGGTAGTCTCTTGGTTGCCTGCCTCGCGTTGATGAGCTACCTCAATGTGCGGCGCTACTGGGATTCCCGCAGGGCCACGATCGCCGGTCTGACCTGCATTGCCTTGCTGAACCTAGGTGCTGGGGGACAAGCCGTGATGTCAGAACACCTCGCCCTCTTTCCCCTGGCTTGCACCGTTACCCTGTGGATCTCTGCCCCCCGCACCGATCGCACCTGGTTCTGGCTGGGCGTTACCCTGGCCATAACCCCCTTAATTCGCCTCAATTTGGCCTATTTCTCCTTCTTAGTCAGCATTTACTTGCTCTTTTCTATATTCTGGAGGTCTCAGGAACCCTTGGGCGATCGACTGCGGCAGAGTGCTGTATTTGGCCTTGGCATCACCACCGTGGCCCTTGCCTTAGGTTTGCCCTATTTCTTGACGGGAAACTTAACCAGCCTCAACCAAGGGATGATTCAAGCTGCTTTGAGCTTTTCTAGGGAGCAGTCTAGCCTCCTGTGGGTTTTCATTCAGCAACTGGTGAACACCTTTTTGATGAGCAAGGACTCGATCGCCTTACTCATGTTGAATTGGTTTATCCTCCTGTGTTTGAGCCATCAGGGGCTAGCATTCCTGAGAAATAAGCCTAAATCCCAGGGGTTTAACCCAGTTCCCGCAGGATGCGTTAGCGATCGCGTAATGCAGCTAAGCCTAACCCTAGAGAGAAGACCAGAGACTAGACCCGAAACCCGACCCGAAACCCGTCATTTTTATCCCCTGCTTTGGCTGGGTCTGCTGAGCATTGAAGTTTCAATCCTGAGAACAGGGGTTTTTTATGGCCATTACAATCTGCAATTCGCTTTTTTGCTCAGTTTGTTAATGGCGGAACCGATCGCCCAAATTCTCGATCACAAAACCCTCTGGAAACGCCTCGCCCTTGGTTTGGTTTGCCTTGTGATGTTGATTCACCAAGGTTTACAGGCTCAAACCGTGATCACCCACTGGACCCAAACCGGCAACCCGAACTATGGACTTTCCCTCAAAGTTGCCGACGTTTTAGCCCAGGAAAATCCCGATCGTCGCCCGGTCTGGCTCCAAACCTATCACCTGGCCTACTGGCTCAACCACACCTACCCCGTTCTCCCCTCCCTCACCCACCCCAGCAACATCAATAAGCCCTTCCTGTTGCAATCCTGGTATGGCGATCAAGCCTCGCCGCTGGGCGAACTCCAGAAAATCATCGCCCAATCCCCTTGGCTGATTATTGGCCGATCGAATAACCCCTATTTCTTTCCCGATCGCTCACCGGAGCAAGTCCTACTCCAGGACTTTTTAGCCCAACACTACCAAATTCTAGAGGGGTATGATCCAGATTTGGTAGTCTATCGCTGGTCGTCGATCGTGGGTGAT
>JAYKJG010000465.1:0-3478 GCA_035286285.1 Prochlorothrix sp. | reverse complement strand
AGTTGTTATGGCTCGAACTGTAATCGTCTAAACCCAAAGCCAGACGGGCTATCTCTAGCTGGGCATCAACCTGGTCTTGGTAGGGGTTGGCCGAGGAGGAAGACTGGCCTGCGGACTCGATCGGGCTAGGGGTGCTAGTTGGGGTGGGCGTGGGGGGTGGGGGAGTTGGGTCTGGCGTGGGGGGCGGAGTTGGATCCGGGGTGGGGGAGACTTCGGGGATTGGGCTGGCGATCGGGTCGGACTCAGCAGCGTCGGTAGAACTAGCAGACTCAGCAGACTCAGTGGAGCTAACAGAGCCAGCAGAATCCGGGGTATTAGATTGGCTGAGCATCCAGAAACCCGTCAGGACCGACCCCACGATCGCGGCCGCAATCACCAAGGTTTTCAGCCAGTCTCCCCCCTTGGGGGCGGGTGGGGGTGGGGGCGGTGCGATATAGGATCCCTGGGTTGTGCCCTGGGTCGAGGGGGGTGGGGCAGCTACGGCACGGGTTTTGACTGGGGCCGTCGGGGCAGGGGACATCACCGTTTTCTGGGCTGAGCCACCTTGGGGTGTGCCAGGGGTCGAATCAAGGGGGGGCGGGGAATCTAGGGGTTGAGGATCCACCATACCTTGGAGTAGGGCGGCCTGGAACTGGCTAGTATTGCTATAGCGCTGGGTTGGATTGGGGTCGATCGCCCGCTTTAAGATGGCCGTCAAGGTCGGGCTAAGCTGGGGACAGTGATGGCTCCAGAGGACTTCCCCAGTGTTGTACTCAGTTTCCAAGTCCTGGGGCAGTCGTCCCGTCAACATATAGATGGCCGTCAGGGCCACGGCATAGAGATCGCTACTAAAAACAGGACGACCGGCGGCTTGCTCTGAGGACATAAAGCCCGGTGTCCCAATGACGATCGACGGGGTAACCCCACCCGCAGTACTGACCGTACTGCTCATTAGTTCCTTCACCGCCCCAAAGTCAATTAAAACGGGCTTGCGATCCCGTGCCCGAAGCATGATGTTATTGGGGTTAAGATCTCGGTGAATAATCTTTTTGCTGTGGACAAACTGGAGAACTTCCAGCAGATTTCGCAAAAGGTCACGCACAAAAGCCTCGCTCTGGGGGCCATGCTGCTGCATGTATTGGGTGAGGGTCTCGCCCTCGATCAGTTCTTGGGACAGGTAAAAGTGACCCTGTTCTTCAAAGTAAGCGTAGAGCGTTGGAATTTGGTCATGTTTCCCCAAATCCTCCAGGGTTGCTGCTTCCCGCTGGAAGCGGTCTCGAATGAGGGCAAAGACTTGGGGGTCTTGGCTTTGGGGGTGGAGTTTCTTAATGACACAGCGCCGCCGAGACGGCATTTGGGTGTCTTCGGCTAAAAAGGCTTCTCCAAAGCCACCCGCCCCTAAGGATTCTAGAACTGCATAGCGATGATCAAGCAACATAGGCTAGGTTTCTCACAGGAAGAACTCCCAAGGCAGCAACGATCACCAGACTACCCGTCAACCAACCCAACCCGTTTTTCGATCGAGGGCGGCGTTGTCCATTGGGATAGCTTTAGGATACCCTAAAACCTTGGCCCAGCCGCAGGGCAGGCAAGACAAACCTACCCTGAAACCAAGGGACTAAACAGCTAGCCCGCAGCATTTCCCGATCGACGATCGTTAGCGATCGACAGATCCCATAATCACATCGATACTGCCCAGAATTGCCACAATATCGGCCACCTTCACCCCCCGCAGAATGCTCGACAGCACCTGAAGGTTATTGAAATCCGGGGCACGAACCTTAAAGCGCCAGGGGAAGATATCATCATTGCCCTGGATAAAGACCCCTAGCTCTCCCTTACCGGCCTCTAGGCGCACATAGTGCTCTCCTGCTGGGATTTTGAAGGTGGGGGCGACTTTTTTACCAATGTACTGGTAATCAAAGCCATACCACTCGGACTTTTTGCCCTCCATCATTCGCTTGGCTTCCAGATTTTCATAGGGACCACCGGGCAGATTCGCCAGGGCTTGGCGCAGAATCTTCAAAGATTCCCGCATTTCCTGAATTCGGACCTGATAGCGGGCAAAACAGTCTCCTTCCGTCGCCCAGGCAACATCCCAGTCAAAATCGTCGTAGGACTCGTAGTGGTCTACCTTGCGCAGATCCCACTTGACCCCAGAGGCCCGCAGCATGGGACCCGACAACCCCCAGTTCAGGGCTTCTTCGCGGGTAATGGTGCCTAAGCCTTCAACCCGGCGGCGGAAAATGGGGTTATTGGTGATGAGTTTCTCGTATTCGTCAATTTTCGGGCCAAAGTAGTCGCAGAAGTCCTCACACTTATCGACCCAGCCGTAGGGCAGATCCACCGCAACGCCCCCCACCCGGAAGTAGTTGTTATTAATTAACCGTGCCCCTGTGGCGGCTTCCCAAAGGTCATAGATCATCTCCCGTTCCCGAAAGATGTAGAAAAAGGGAGTTTGGGCACCGACATCGGCCAAGAAGGGGCCAAGCCAGAGGAGATGGTTGGCGATGCGGTTTAGCTCCAGCATGATCACGCGGATGTAGCTGGCCCGCTTGGGGATGGGGATATCCGCCAATTGCTCCGGGGCATTGACGGTGATGGCTTCGTTAAACATGCCCGCTGCATAGTCCCAGCGGCTCACGTAGGGCACATACATGACCGTCGTGCGGCTTTCGGCAATTTTTTCCATGCCTCGATGGAGATAGCCGATGACTGGCTCGCAGTCGATGACGTTTTCACCATCCAGGGTAACAATCAACCGAAGAACGCCGTGCATGGAGGGGTGGTGTGGCCCCATGTTGAGCACCATTGGTTCAGTGCGAGTTTTGATCTGTGCCATGACTACTCGTGCCGTTAGGTATGCCGTTGTATATGCCGTTATCGGGGTAGGTTAGGTAGAGCTTCCTAGCCCGCTCCCTATTGTAGTGCTAGATGGAGGTTGTGCTGGGTTCTGCCTGCGAGAATCTAGGGCTGGACAGGGACGAAAAAATAGACCTAAGATGGCAATAGATGACAGTACCAGCGCCCGATCGTGTTCTGTTGCCGCTGTATTGAGCACCTTTTTTGAGCCATTTTTGGTGGGCAATTGGGTTGAGCAACCGTTGCAGGCGTGGCTGAAGTCAGAGGCTTTCCCCATCACCCAATAATGCTATGAAAACTCTGCCCTTTGTGAGTGTGTTCCTGGCGTGGCAAGGCTTTGGGACGTTGGCGGCATCCGTTGCAGTGCTCTTGATGGTGCCCGTTGCAGCCCAAGCTGCGGACCCGATCGCCCCCCTCAACCCTGCCCTAGGGCGATCCCTCAGTCAGCCCTGGTCTCAACCCCTCGCTAAACGTCCCGCTCAACTGCTCAACAAACAGCTTAACCCCTGTGAAAGTTTTAGCTATCTCTACACCGAGGAGGGGCGCTGTATTGATTTGTCCTATATGAATAAACCGCCAGAGCCTCGGCTGGTGACCCAGTTGATGAGTGCGTTGCAAGCGATCGGGGTGGGGGTGG
>JAYKJG010000464.1:0-11611 GCA_035286285.1 Prochlorothrix sp. | reverse complement strand
AAGGTTATCTTGCCCCTGTAGGTGCCCTACAATACCTCACAACCCTGCAATCCCTTACGGTCCACCACACCATGCCCATGACCCCTAAGCGCGTTCTTTTGTGGTTTCTGAGCCTCTTTGCCCTCCTGTTACTGGGCAGTTCCCTCCTGGCCAGCTTTAACCAGCCCCAAGTTCAGGGTCGCTTAGAACTGTACCAAACCAACTTGCTCTTAGCTGCCAGTGAATGGCAGGGGGATGGCGACGAGGAATCCGTGGCGTTGCTGCGGCAGCAGGTTGTGGGCGAAGCTCCCCGATCGACGGCGCTCCAGCAATACCAAGAAGCCCGCGATGCCCTGCTCAAGCTCCAACAAACCAACCCGGAGCAGGTGGCCAGTTTGGGCAAAAATTGGGCGGAAGAGGTCACCCTCAAGCAAGGTCTGCTGGAGGCGCTCCAGGATAACCCAACAGCGGCCCTAGACCACTGGCAGACGCTCCAACAGGCTGGCCCCACAGCCCCCTATAGTGTAACGGCTCAGGTCTTGGCAGGCTTATGGGCCACTCCGCCGCGCATTTTGCCCACCGCTGAAAGCCAAATTCAGCAGGATTTAACAGGCTGGTTCCAAAATCAAGCCCTCCAGCGCCTCTATAGCCTCCAGCAACGGTCCCAAGCCTTGATCCTGCTCCAAGAGCAACAGGAAGCCGCTGCGGAAGCTGCCTTGCTCAAGCTGCTGGCGGTGAGTGTGTTGCCCTTGGGCGGGGGACTGGTGGGGGGGGTGTTGGTGTTGGTGCTGGGGTTCCGGGCAATCCAGCAGGGCACCGCGTTTCCGGGGGAATCTGAGGAGTCGGGCTTAGCTACATCGTCGATCGCGTCCGGTTCGATCGGCCAAGCTTCGATCGCGTCCGGTTCGATCGGCCCCGCTTCCCCCTCAACCCCCGCGATCGCCCCAGACCCCAACAGCGCCACAGCCGATCGTGCCCCAGACCCAGAAACCCCCTCACCCCGCTCCCCTTGGTTTGTGCCCTGGAATGGCGAAATTACCTGGCAAGTGATGATCGTGGGCTTTTTCTTTGTGGGCCAGGTGGTCGTCAGTCAGTTTTTAGCGCCGATTCTGCTGCAAATTCTCAAACAGGTGCCAACCTTGACCGATCCCGCCAATGATCTGCGGGCCAAGGCCATCTATGTTTTGTTGGTCTATGTGGCCATGGCGATCGGCGTGACGATCGTGCTGTACCAATCCGTCAAACCCTACTGGCCCCTGCCGCCCGGTTGGTTTCGGCTGGACTGGCGCAATAACTGGCTAGTTTGGGGAGTGGGGGGCTATTTGATGGCGCTGCCGCTGGTGACCCTAACCGCCCTCATTAACCAGAAAATTTGGCAGGGACAGGGCGGTAGTAACCCCATCCTCTCCTTGGCCCTAGAAAATAAGGATTCCCTAGCCTTGGCGTGCTTTTTCATCACTGCCGCGATCGCCGCCCCCCTCTTTGAGGAATTTGTCTTCCGGGGCTTTTTACTGGCTTCCTTAACCCGTTATTTCTCCAATTGGGGGTCGATCGGCCTCAGCGCCTTAATTTTCTCCGTCGCTCACCTCAGCCTCTCGGAAGTCCTGCCCCTCCTAGTCCTCGGTATGGTCCTCGGCTACGTTTACCGCCGCACCCAAAACCTCCTTGCCCCCATGCTGCTCCACAGCCTCTGGAATAGCGCCACCTTAGTCGGCTTAGTTGTCCTCGGCAGCGGCGGCTAATCCCTCAGACATCAGGAGCCTTCCGTCAGTCCAGATCAGTCAACCCTAGGCGCAAGGGCGGGTCAGAAAACCTGACCCCTACGCTCCCCCACAGTCTTGTAGGGGCGCGGTTTTCGCGCCCTAGACAGAATCGCGGTTTTCGCG
This sequence comes from Prochlorothrix sp., assembly GCA_035286285.1. Lineage (GTDB taxonomy): Bacteria > Cyanobacteriota > Cyanobacteriia > Prochlorotrichales > Prochlorotrichaceae > Prochlorothrix. Next base: position 9,746 of record JAYKJG010000464.1, on the reverse strand, counting down.
CCCTAGACAGAATCGCGGTCTTCGCGCCCAAAGCAGAATTTTGTGGCCGCCAACCAGGGGCGCTACTGGAGCATAGCGCGGATAAACGTGGGCAATTGGAAGGCAGCTTCGTGAATATCGGGGTTGTAGTACTGGAGATTGTGGGTTTCGGCAAAAGTAGCCGCAGCAGCCCGATCGCAGTCCTTAAACGGATGGCTACCGCCCTTAGTGCAGTAATTAAAGCTCCAAATGCCCGTAGGATAGGTGGGAATAATCGTGAGATAGCAATGGGTTTGCTCCGGGCCAAAAATCTGCTTTAAGCACTGGTGTAGCGCCGTAAAAGCAGGTTGATTGAAGGAAGGAGACTCACTTTGCACCGTCATCACCCCTTGGGGCTTCAGACAGCGATAAACCTGCTGATAAAAAGCAGGGGTAAACAGTCCCTCCGCAGGACCAACGGGATCCGAAGAGTCGATCACGATTAGATCAAAGCTAGCATCGGGAGCCTGTTCCATAAAGGCAATGCCATCGTCAATAATCAGCTTCAACTTGGGGTGATTGAAGTCCTTGGCCAAGCTGGGCAGGAATTCCTGGGAAGCCCGCACCACTACTTCGTCAATCTCCACCATCGTGACCCGATCGACCTGGGGGTGGCGCACAACTTCCCGCACACTCCCCCCATCGCCTCCCCCAATAATCAGCACCTCTTTAACGGCACCGTGGGCCAGCATCGGCACATGGATGAGCATTTCATGGTAAGCCGCTTCATCTTTTTCAGTACACATAACCAGGCTGTCTACAGCCAGCATTTTGCCAAAATCCAGGGTGTCATAAACCCGCACGAGCTGATAAGGAGACTGCTCTTCAAATAAAACTTGGCCCGTGTGGCGAATGCCGAGTAGGTAGTTGTCGCTACCATCAATAAGCCAGGTGTTAGGGTCCAGGGTAACGGGATTCATGGGGCAACCTCACGCGATCAGTTGGGAGGAAAGGGACTATAACAATTGAGCCAATCCAGACGAGCCGATCCATTGTGGCACGGGGGTGGTCCCTTGTAGCAGATTAGGGGGAGCAGATTGGGATAGCAGATTAGGGATAGCAGATTGGGAGCAACGGATCGGGATGGCAGATTGGGCGTACAGTAGTAGGGTGGGCAATACTGATTCGATCGCGACTAGGCTCCTCAAGACTATGGCTAATTCCCTTGCGAAAACTCAACTGTTGGAGACCTTGGCGGGGCAAAACCGGGGGTTATTCTCCTCTGCGGCCCAGAAAGCCCTCATTGCCGATCGCATTGTCCAGGTGGAACAACGCAACCCCACCCGCAACCCCACCCGCAACCCTAAGCTGCTGGAGGGAGACTGGCGCTTGCTCTATACCACCAGTCGCGAGTTGCTGGGGACCGATCGCCTGCCCCTGCTGCAATTGGGCCAGGTTTATCAATGCATCCGGGTCCAAACCCAGCAGGTTTTCAATATTGCCAATCTCAATGCCAGCCCATTTCCGGGGGGCTTGATCAGTGTGGCGGCGCGGTTTGAGGTAGCAACAAACCAGCGGCTGACGATCGGGTTCGAGCGCTTTGTGGTAGGGCTGCGGCCTATTCTGGGCTATCAAGATCCCAGCCAATGGATTGAGCAATTGCAGACCGATCGGCGCTTTTTGGCGTTGGATATCAAGCTCCAAACGGGCGATCGCCAGGGCTGGATTGATGTGACTTATCTAGATGAGAACCTGCGCATTGTCCGGGGCAATGAGGGCAGCGTCTTTGTTTTAACCAAAAACTAGCATTCTAAGCTCTGAAGGCCTCCTAGAGTTATTAAGGGTAATAGCTCAAAGGGTATATGAGTGCCGTGGATGGTTACGCTGCCTCATAAATTGAATAAGTTCAGTTGCTCTGCTTGGCCCTCAGCAGGAGGATGGGTAACCTGGAGCAAGAGCTTTCCTTCAGTTCCAAGGCCACCCAGCTCATTAATTTTATCTGTGATCGTCGGCAAACAGTAACTGGCCATCTTCTCGCAAACGTGCTCAGTCGTAAATCGCAAAGTATGCCAGCCTTTGACTGCCAGTGCATTATCTCGTAATTTATCGGATTCCACCTGTTTGGAGTTGTTGTGCCAAGTATCACCATCTGTTTCAACATTCAGATTCCCCTTAGCGCAATAAATAGCGAAATCGAGAAAATAAGACCTTGATCCAGTCTGGACTACTTCCTGACGCTCTGCCGCTATTTCGAGCCGCCTTAGCTCTGCCCAGAGCCGATCTTCTAGAGGACTTTCATCAATTAAGTCGTTGATTTCGATGGCTGAAAGGAGCTTGCTATGGGTTGTAGGGATAAAAACTAGGCGACGGCGACGACGGCTAAGAATAGGGTGGGGCAAAGTTTGCAGTGGCTCTACACTCAGCTTGTAATAGCGTTTGCGGGATTTGGCACCGGGTAACTCATAGGGGAATAAGTCTTGACGACTAACTTCCTCAATTCCTACCACACGGCTGTAATAGCGAATTTGATAAGCCATGTCCCGAAACACCTTAGTGTGATAAAACCCCAACCAGTCCGGAGGCCACCGTTGCGCAAGCCGTTTACTGACGCTGCTAGTGGGGATGCGGTACCATTGCTCTTGAGTAATACGTTCCCAGTCAGCTTGATTATTGACAATGACAATCCAAGTTTGTGAGGTAGGTGGCTTAGTGCTCATGGCCCTGTGTACTCAAGCAACAAAGAAGACAAACCCACCATTGTACTCTATAACTCTAGGATCTTAGTCTGTCGTGGAACGTGTCTGCCTGCCAATCAGCCAGTAGGTCGTCATCTCACCGCAGCCCTTGATATTAACCACCCCTCGCTCCTCCAGCACATAGGCATCCTTGAGCAACTCATAGGTACTGGCCGTCACCTGAATTTTGCCCGCCTCCCCATGGGACTCCATCCGCGCCGCCACATTGACCGCATCCCCCCAAAGGTCATAGATAAACTTCTTCTGGCCAATAACCCCCGCCAGCACCGGGCCGCTGTTGATGCCAATGCGGACTTGGAGGGGGTGATCGGTCGCAACAGGGAACTCCGCCATGTAATCGCAGATCGCAAGGGCCATCTCGGCGATCGCCGCTGCATGGTTGGGCGTGGGTTCCGGCAAGCCGCCCGCCACCATATAGGCATCGCCGATCGTCTTGATTTTTTCGAGGCCATACTGCTCAGTGAAGCGATCGAAGGCCGAAAAGACAGCATTGAGGGTACCCACCAGTTGCCGCGCCTCTAACTCCTTCGCCAGTTGGGTAAAGCCAACCAAATCGGCAAAAAGAATCGTAGCCTGGGGGAAAAACTCTGCGGGCACTTCAGAAGAATCCTTCAGTTGCTCCACCAGCTTTTGGGGCAGAATATTGAGCAAAAGCGTCTGCGATCGCTCCTGTTCCTTGCTCAGTTCCGCCGTGCGCTCCTTCACGCGCTGATCCAAATCCTCAATTAGCTCTTGGAGTTCATCCGCCATGGTATTGAAGGACGTAGAAAGCCGATCCACCTCCAAAATAATGCTAGAAGTGCCCCGTTTGCTAAAGTCTCCCCTGGCAAAGTCCACCACAACGTCAGACAAACGGCGAATAGGGCGAGTGATCCAGCGGGAGGTGATGAAACAGGTATTAACCACCGTTGCAAAGGTCAACAGGCAGAGAATCAGCGTAACTTGGCGGTTTCTGTCGATTTCCGCCATGAAATCCGACTCAGGCACCGCCACAACAATTAGCCAATCGAGACCATAGCTATCCCGAAAGGGCGAAACTTGCAGATACTGACGCTCCCCATCCAGTTGAAAGTCTAATTGCTGCTCTGTGGTGATGGCCTGGAAGTCCCCAAAGGTTTCCTGGAGAAACTGCGCACTGGCTTGGATTAACTTACCTTGGCTTTTAGTGGCGGGGATTCGGTTAAATTTAACGCTAATATTGGAGTTTTCTGCCTGCATTTTGTCCCGGTTGGGAACATTTTCCTGACGAAACTGCCCAAACTGATCAAACTCCAAAAGCTGGACTTCCTTCAGGGAAGAGGCAACTAAGTTGCCCGATCGCTCAATAATATAAATCTGGCCATTCTTGAGTCCCTCCAAAGACTGAAGAAACTGACCAATTTGCTCTAGGCCCAGTTGACAGGTCACAATCCCCGCAAATTCACCATCGGGGCCATAGTAGGGCTGTGAGGCGTTAATTTGCAGGATAGGATAAATAACATTGACATAAATCTCGCTCCAGGCCGCCCGATTGAGGGTTTCCGCCACCGTATAGAAAGGCCGAACCCGCACATCATACTCAAAAACCTGGGTGCCCAGTGCGCCCCAATCGTCGAGTTGAGGGGTAGCATCGGAGTTGAGGCGGTAATAGCTGAGGGTGCCGCCCCCAACCTCACTTTGAAAAGCAATTTCGAGGTTACGGTCTTCCGCAAGGCGATTAATCCAGCCCACCCGCAAATATTGACCTTCCGCACTGGCAAAGCCCACATAGCCCACCGATTCTTCGATTAACGCCTGTTGCCACAGGTAGGTTTTGGCTGCATCTGGCTGCTTCCAATCCAGCAGTTCCCGCTCTAGGGCGTAAAGGTTCATCTGGTTGATGCGGTGGGGGTTGGCGATGTAGGTGCTGACTTGATCGGTGACGTGTTGGGTGAGGCGAGTTTGGAGTTGTCGGGCCAAATCATTGACGGCAGCAGTTCCACTGCGCAGGGACAGCCAGCCCACCAGGGCCACCGCTCCGGTAATTTGGAGCACAAAGGGCACAAACAGGGTAGTACGTAACCGAACTTTGCGATCGGCAAACAAGGGGATGCGGCTCAGCAGGGAAACCATGGTGATAGGGGGTAGCGGGATGGGGGGGCGAACCGGACGGGATGCGCCGTGTAGATGAGTGTCCGGCAAGGTTTCTATCTAGCAGTGATGCTCAGCATGACAGATGAAGGTCGTTCGAGGACACAAGTAACCCCTAATTTTTATAGTTCCTAGGGGGCATGGGCTGAACCGGATCGCAGCCGGTCAAAACAGGGGGTCAATTCCAGGGGGTGTAACGTGAGCGTGAGAGTTAAGGCAAAAGCGCGAGGCGCTACAATAAACCGGTCAAAGTGTTGATAATTCCAATTTAGGGAAGAATCAGAGCTAATTTGAAGCAAGTTAGTCCTGGTTGTGTTAGGGATTTACCGTCTGGGCTGTCCAGGTGTGGGGAGGGGCGATCGATCGCTGATAAAGATACCGATCCTGAGGATTGCCCCTCAGGCTGAGGTAATCAATCTGGTACGGAGTCAGGAGCAGGATACAGAAATTTTCTAAAGGCTGGAGGGGATCAGGGGCGGGCGGGGTAAAGGCTTCTTGGGGCGATCGGGGTTGGCCGGGATCGGGCCATGCAAACTGAAGCCGAGCGGCATCGGACAAATTGTGCCAAAGGTGGTGGCGCTGGCCTTGGCCGATCGGGTCGGGGCTTTCGGCAGTAACCACCGCGATCGCACCGCTAATCCTGAACTGCTCACGGGTTTTGGCAAAATACCAACAAATTTCGACGATCGGGCTATGGCTGAGATCAGTTATTTTCTCACTGCGGCGATCGGTCACAAATTGCAAAACGGGGCCAGAGTCAGACTGCGTTGGCTGGATTACAGGCTGCGTTGGCTGGATTACAGGCTGGATTACAGGCTGCGTTGGCTGGATTACAGGCTGAATCATTGCCTGACTGCCTGGGGCGGGATAGCTTGGAGAGTGCCAGAGACCCCGAAAGACCACCGTGCGACAATGGGGCCGACCCGCCCGGTCCACAGTGGCAAGCTGAACAAAACGGCTGTGGGGCTGGGAACGGTTGCGGTGGAGTGCGCCTTGGAGCAAAGCACCCCAGGGGGCGATCGGGGTAGACAGGGCGAGGGTAGAGGTCATGGGTCTGGGTTATCTAGACAAAGGAGGAACCGCTTCAGTTGGAACCGCCTCAGTTGGAACCGCTGCGATCGGGACAATCCCCCCATGACTGCCCCGATGACCGAGTGTGCTTGCCCGATCGCCCTTGATTGCAGTTAGGACTTTTTCAGTTAGGACTTTGCCCCACTGCGTCCCCCCTCCAACAGCACAGGGACTTGGGACAGAGTGCGGAGAGCAGCGGGTTCCGTAGCCTGGGGGGCCGTGCTGCTCGGTCCGGACGGAGAGCCACTGCCGGAACTGCTGTCGATCGGCGCAGCCTCAGGGGGTGCGGGTGCGGGTTCTGGCTCCGATAAGGCGGGCAGATCCTGCTCAGGGCTGGGGGCAACCTCCAGATCCGGCGCTACCTCAGCCCCCCCCTCCGGTACAGGCGCTACATTGGGATCCTGCCAGGAATCCGCCGCCGGTTCGCCATAGTCCTCGGTTCCCCCTTGGAACTCCCCATCGCCCTCCCCAGCCTCACCGCCCTCTTCCCCCACAAACTCAGACTCTACCCCCCCATCGGCCCCCGGATAGCCCTCTGGCTCACTCTCGGCGTAACCCTCTGGGTAGCTATACTCCTCGGCACCATACCCCTCTAGGGCAGCGCCACCGTCATAATCCGTCGATCGGGGCGAATCAAACCAAAGCTGCTCCGAAGATGTGTCTAAATCCGTCATGCTCTCCCCTGGCCAACTTCGATCGGGAAAACTCTGCTCCCGTTGCAACAGCCCAGCGTTGGGCAAAATATCCGGCTGGCTCCGGATCAAGAAACCAAAACTGGCACCACCAAGGGTTGCCAGGACAGAGATCGTCACCAAAGTCCGGAATGAAGAGGGAGCGGCAGAGGTTTGGGTCACAGTTATGGGGGAAAAGGGGAAAAGACAGGAACAGGAATCTAGGCAGGGCTGTTTCCTGCAATTGTAATCTACTGCTCAGACTTTCTCTGCATCGTCAAGCCGGTCAGGCCACTGCTTTGATGCTGGTGTCGTCAGCCAAATTCGTAACAAATTTTACAAAATCCTGACATCTCCCCTTGCAGACCCCCCTGCAATCTTGGTCTAATGAGCTTTTGGGCCATTGTCCCAAACAAAAACTTGAAGGGCTGGCCAAGGTTCAGGAATCTCGCCCCCCTCGCGGGGAAAAACTCCTGTGGCCCAGCGTTTCGGCAAACCCTATACCATCGACAGGAATCAAGACCATGGGTCGCGCAAAGAAGGTTGTGTTGGCATATTCGGGCGGTGTGGATACCTCCGTCTGTATCCCTTACCTCAAGGAAGAGTGGGGGGTAGAAGAGGTCATTACTTTGGCCGCTGACCTAGGACAGGGCGCAGAGCTAGAGCCAGTCAAGCAAAAGGCGCTGGACTCTGGCGCGTCTATTTCCTTGGTGGAGAACGCCCAGGCCAGTTTCGTGGCAAATTATGCCTTTCCGGCTCTCCAGGCCAACGCCCTCTACGAAAACCGCTATCCCCTGTCTACAGCGCTGGCCCGTCCCCTCATTGCCAAGCTGCTGGTGGATGCAGCGGAGCAGTACGGCGCGGATGCCGTGGCCCACGGTTGCACCGGTAAAGGTAATGATCAGGTGCGCTTTGACGTGTCCATTGCTGCCCTGAATCCCAATATTAAAGTGTTGGCTCCCGCGCGGGAGTGGGGCATGAGCCGCGAGGAGACGATCGCCTATGGCGAGCGCTTTGGCATTCCCGCCCCCGTCAAAAAGTCTTCCCCCTACAGCATCGATTCCAACCTGCTCGGTCGCGCCGTGGAAGCCGGTCCCCTGGAGGATCCCTGGAACGAACCGACGGATGATATTTATACGATGACCCGATCGATCGCCGATGCCCCCAACGAGCCAGAGTATCTAGAATTAGGCTTTGAAAAGGGTCTGCCCATCAGCGTCAACGGAGAAGCACTGGATCCCGTCACCCTCATGGAGCGGGTTAACGAAGCCGCAGGCCGTAACGGGGTGGGCCGCATCGATATGATCGAAAACCGCCTAGTGGGCATTAAATCGCGGGAAATCTATGAAACCCCTGGCTTACTGGTGCTGATTGATGCCCACCGCGACCTCGAAAGCCTGACCCTGACCGCAGATGTCACCCAGTACAAGCAGGGCATTGAACGCACCTACGCCCAAATGATTTACAACGGCCTTTGGTTCAGCCCCCTCAAAGAGGCGCTGGATGCCTTTGTCCAAAAAACCCAAGAACAGGTGACGGGCACCGTGCGCATGAAGCTCTTTAAGGGCAATTGCACTGTGGCCGGTCGCAAGTCGGCTAATTCCCTCTATTCCATGGATTTAGCCACCTACGGCGCTGAAGACACCTTTGATCACAAGGCAGCGGAAGGCTTTATCTACGTCTGGGGAATGCCCACCCGCGTCTGGTCCCAAAAGCGCCGCGACACCCTGTAACGGGACGGCTAGCCCACAAATTTGTCGATTGTAGGGGCAATCCCCCCGTGGTTGCCCCGGTTTTTGGTCGCCCAGAGGGGAGCCACCGGGGCGCGACCCCTACCCGATGGGAGTTTACTGCGCCTCCCGCATCATTTGGTTTTTGTGCTTCTCTACCGCCTCATCCCAGTCCAAAGGGCGACGATCGGAACCAGAACCCCCCACTTCAGGACGAGCCAATGCAGGGCTGCTGAGGATGGGGCTGCTGAGGATGGGGCTGCTGAGAATGGGGTTGCTCAAGATAGCATCGCTAGAGACAGGACTGCTGAGCATAGAGTCGCTAGGGATAGAATGACCCAGCATAGGCCCGCCTAATGTACCATCCGGCAAAGTTGAGCCGATCGCCGGAACCATCACCCGAACCCCACGGGCCACACACTGGGGCGATCGCAACACCTCCGGCTCCTCCAAAGACACATTCAACTGCAACAACCCCAGGTAGTAGTGCAGGTCGGTATAGTACGATCGCTGCGCTGCGGTGAGGGTCTTGAGGGCCGTAATCTGCTGCGCTGTGGTCGCGGCCATCGACCAATTCTGAAAACAAATCTGGTCCCACAGTCTTGTCTCTAGCTGGCCTAGAGTTTTGGTTTGAGCAAGGACCAAGGGGGAAGCGACCAAGGTAGCAGCCAGCCAACTGCAAGCGGTTAGCCCCAGGCTAGCCAAGGTCGAAGCACAAAAGCGGTGATTCATGGACTTAGGGAGTGGGATAGGGGTAGAGGCGTGGGATTACAAGCTTTTTTGGGATTGCAAGCGTCTTTAGGGTAGGGCCAGGACACCAGGGACGATCGCACGGGGAACAGGGCGGAAACTTCCCCGCCCTTGCAAAGGCAAGCATTTTGCCCGCGAGGGACGCAAGACACTCCCACAACTGGGTGTAAACCTTACGCCTAGGTCTGGGGCTTTGCCGATACCGTTGCACAAACCGCCAACGCTTCCAAAACCTGGCTGGGATAGTTCTCCATATAGCGGGCCTCCGCTTCAGTCACCAGTTGCTCCTCTGGGTACAGGGCCAGCAACGTCGTAATGTCAGAAACACTGAGGCCACTCACAACGGTCTCAAACTGATCCATCGTATCCCCCGCAAAAATCGCCACCGTTTCGCCATTGTCCAGCCCCGCCGCACAGTCCTGCACCGTATGCCAAGACTCATGGACCAAGGTATTGGTCATGGCTGGGCTGTTGTCCTTGGTATTGTTGACACACAACACCATCTCATTAGCCTCAACTTCATAGTAACCATAGAGAACCGCCCCTTCTTCCGCGTCGGCACAGGACTTTTTGGCCACCCCCACCCCGATCGCTTGCAACGCACTCATCAACTGGGTCACCAGCCGAGGCTCTGGCGGTTTATTCATATAGGACAAATCAATACAGCGCCCCTCCTCGGTGTAGAGATAGCTAAAACTTTC
>JAYKJG010000463.1:0-3550 GCA_035286285.1 Prochlorothrix sp. | reverse complement strand
TGGCAGATTCACCCAGTCGGTAGGGGCAATCCCCCCGTGGTTGCCCCGGTTTTGGGCCGCTAAGAGGGTCGGCACGGGGGCGCGACCCCTACCCTAGGCCGAGGGTTCCAAAGTGAAATGCACCCTTACAGGGTCCATCTCCCTTGAGACGGGCCAGGGGCTTATCCCACCCAAGAGGGTGTTATGGGATAGCCGGACTGGCTGTCCGCTAAAAATAAGCTGCTAAAAATTGGCCTCCAGTCTACCCCGCCTACCTTCAAAAGGAATAGAACACCCCTATAAATTCTGCATACCGTACCTGAGCCAGCCTCAAAAGAGCGTCAACTGCTGATCCGATTGGGGAATTTGGTTCCAGGGTAGCGGCGGCACGGGCACCGCAGCAGTTGTCAACATCGCCTGAAACCGTCGCGCCAAACCGGGCGATCGCCCCTCCTCCGGACAATGGACAAAGAAATAGACTGCAACCCCCTGCGCTAACCAAACCCGCACCTGCTGGACCCACTGGCGCAGAAAACGAGAATTCACCGCAGCTTCAGGGTGGCTGATAAAGCGCACGATCGTGAAATTAGCCGTGCGATCGCAGTAAACTGGCACTTGGGGTTTACGGCGCTGGGACTGGGCCTGGGGATCACCCGGTAAGCCAGACTCATACAGGGGTCGTGTATCTAACACCACCTGCCCCACTCCCCAGGGCTGGAGGCACTCCTGCAATAAGCTGCGCCCCTGTGCCGTAAACCAGCCCAAATGCCGTACTTCTATGGCTAAAGTCCCTCGATCGTGGGGAAAAGCCGCGACAAACTCTCGCAAATCCTTGATCCTCTCCGGTCCATAGCTGGGGGGCAGTTGGGCAAACAGGGGGCCAAGGCGAGAACCCAGAGGAGCTATACGATCGACAAAGGCTACTGTCTGGGGTAAATAAGGCATTAAAGCGCCTTGATGAGTGCAGGTTTGGGGCAGTTTAAGGCAAAATTGAAAGTCTGCTGGAGTTTGCTCAACCCAGCGCTGTACTGTTGTCGGATCGGGAACTGAGTAAAAGGTTGTGTTGCCTTCCACAGCCGTTAGCCGATCGCTATACAAACTCAAAAAATCCCGACTCTGACTCTGGGGCGGATAAAACTCACCCACCCAAGGCCGGTAGGCCCACACCGCACAGCCCAAGTAAAACATTTCCCCCCCCAATACACCTCAAATATGTCTCACATACACCTCACATACACCTGGGCACCTCGAAAAATCCAGGTTTTAGCAGCAATAGCCACGGCACCATCAGGCTTAGGTCGGTGAGCGCAGTCGAACCGACCCAATTAATCGAGATGCCCACCTCAATATTAGTCCCATCACAATCCTCCAGTCCCATCACAATCCTCCAAGCACTACAGCACCTCCCTCGTTCCCACCCAGAGCCTGGGAACGTCTTCCAGACGCTCTGGGTCCAGTCCCATGAGAAGCTCCCCAGAGTACCCAGTACGCTCATTTCTGCCCTACTGCCCTAGGCAATCCCGACCAATTCGGGAACTGTCAACGATCGCAGCACAGGCAAACCCCCAAGCCCCTAGCCTAGAGACAGTAACCTCCACGGGGTCAGCACCGCAACTTTGGGGTTATCGTTCCCGTGTCATTTTGAAGCCGCATTTCCCATGACCTTCTCACTGCCCTCCCTCGTCAGCCCCCCCTCCCGCGCCGCCTTTCCCGCAACCCCCACTCCCACAACCCGCACCCGCGTCTGCCCGTGGGTCTCCAGCTTGGCCTACCAAGTTGTGCCCCGCTTCGTCCTGCCGTTCCAGTTCTCCAAAATCCACATTACCGGCCAAGAAAACCTCCCCCGCCAAGGCGCAGTCCTCCTCACCCCCACCCACCGCTCCCGCTGGGATGCCGTCATTGTGCCCTATGCAACAGGCCGCTGGGTCACCGGGCGCGATTTGTACTTCATGGTCTCCGCCAACGAAATGGAAGGCTTCCAAGGGTGGTGGGTCAAGCGCCTAGGAGGGTTCCCCGTCAATACCCAAAAACCGGGCCGATCGAGCATTCGTCGGGGCGTAGAACTGCTGCGGCGACAACTGATGATGGTGGTCTTTCCCGAAGGGGATATCTTCCGCGACGGCACCGTGCATCCCCTCAAGCCCGGTCCCGCCCACATGGCCCTCCAAGCCGCCCAAGCCGAAAATATGAATGTTAGCTTGGTGCCGATCGCCATCCACTACAGCGATCCCCAAGTGCAGCGCGGCTGTGAAGTCACCCTCAAAATTGGCAAGCCCCTCAATACCCAAGCCTACGATCGCACCCCCTCCAAACAAGCCACCCAAAGCCTCACCGCCGACCTCACGATCGCCCTCAACCAACTCAACCAAGGCTAACCCCATTCTCTTCTTCTCCCTGTCCTCTCCCCCCAAACCCAGCCGCCCCAGGGCACACCCCAAAAATCCTAATAAATCCCAATAAAAAAGAGACGTTGAAGCTTACGTCTCTGAGGGATGGCTTAAGTTTAGAAAATTCACAGGTTTAAGGTACTGAAGCTGCTGTTAAGCCGCAGTTGTCAGCATGGGAGCGTGATTCGCTGAGTTCCCGCCCCCAGTCTCCCTTTAAGCAGATTTAGCACCGATCTAAAATAGACTTAGACCTGTAATTTAGGAGCATTGACTGGGGTAGGCCACCAGTTGCAGCGACTCCACCAAGCTTTGAACCACAGCCAACATTTCCACCACGCTGCTGAGGCGGTTCACCGCAGAACCAATGCCCACACCAGAAGCCCCCGCCGCGATCGCCATCGGAGCCGTCACACTCGACAAACCGGACGCACACAGCACCGGCACTTCCACCGCCCGCGAAATTTCCGCCGCCGCCGCCAAGGTGGGCGCAGCCTTTTCAATTAGCCCTAACGTCCCCGAATGGGTCGGTTGGCTACTGGTGCCGCCTTCGGTTTGAATAATATCTGCTCCAGCAGCCACGAGGTCTTCCGCCAGGGTGGCTTGTTCCGTCAGGCTCAAAATGTGGGGAACCGTGACCGAAAGGGTAATTTCAGGGAGTAACGCCCGCGTCCGCCGGGTTAGCTCTAGCACTTCAGGAGCCTCAAAACGGCGACCCTGGGCATAAAACGCATCAAAGTTACCAATTTCAATCAGGTCGGCCCCTGCTGCAACTGCCGGTAAAAATTGCTCCGGTTCAACGGCAGACACACAAATGGGTAAACGGGTTAGTTGGCGAGCCAGACGGACAAGGGCCGGATCAGCCGCGATGTCTACAAAGGTCGCTCCGCCCCGATCGGCGGCTTGGACCACCATCGCAACGCGATCGGCATCAAAGTTGGTGAGGCCACTAATAATTTTGAGGGCGCGACCCTCAGCGAGGGCAGCTTCGAGACTCCAGAGCATCGTCATGGATCAAACTCCTAAACTGGGATTTGAGAACTGAGGATCTGTCAGATTAGTCAGGTGGTGCCGAGACCTCACCCCCACAGCCTAAATTGACAGCTTATTGCTAGTTTATGGCGCAAAGAAGACCTGCTCCCTTGCAACTCAGAACGGTACAAGAGCGCTTCCAGACTCCTATTATG
>JAYKJG010000462.1:0-3735 GCA_035286285.1 Prochlorothrix sp. | reverse complement strand
CTGAAACAGAATAAACGGGTAGGGGTCGTGCCCCTGTGCCGACCCTCTGACCGCCAAATACAGGGGCAACCACGGGGGGATTGCCCCTACCAAAACGAATCGAGATTAGTCGGATTTGGTATTAGGGGTGGGTTGGCTGTCCAGGGAAAGGGATCGTGTATTTCCGCCGTGCAGGACTAGCCTCCTAAGATCCTGGCGTGGGTACGCCTTGATTGACGAATTCCAAGGTATAGGCTTGGCTGACATCGGTTTCCGGCGGATAAACCCCAACATCAACCATCGACTGGAAAAACTGCTGCCAGCGATCGTCCGTCATTGCCCCAATTCCTAGCGTTTCCGCATCCCCCGAAGTCAGCAGGCCATATTCCTGCATTTTTTCGTAACCATAGGCCAATTGGGTGTCTGTCATGGCGGGATTGGCTTCTTTAATCAAGGCGTGGGCTGGTTCAGGATTATTGAGATAGCTGTACCAACCGGCGATCGAGGCTGTGACAAACCGCTGCACTAAATCGGGATTCGTTTCCACGAACTCGCGGCGGGCCTCGATCGTCGTTGCATAGGGCGAATAATTGGCCATATCCGCCAACAAAAAGACCAACGGCTCAAAACCACCCTCCTGCTGCACCATCAACGGTTCAGAACTCAAATACCCCTGTTGTACAGCGGTTTTATCCAGCAAAAACGGCCCAACAGTGAAATTATAAGGACGCTTCTGACCGTCATCTAAGCCATATTCAGCCTTCAGCAGGGGCCAATAGGTCACATTGGCCATCGTCGAGACAAAAATAGGCCGCCCCTTCAAATCCGCCAGGGTTTCGATGCCCTGATCGGGGTGAGCTAGCAAAACCTGGGGATCCTTTTGGAAGATGGCCGCCACCGTCACCTTGGGGATGCCCTCCACCACAGCCCGAATCGCATCGGCGCTCTGACCCATAAAAAAGTCCACCGCCTCCCCCATCAAAAGCTGTGTCCCATTGACCTGGGGGCCACCCATGGCGATCGTCACCTCTAGCCCATAGGACTCGTAAATGCCCTCAGCCACCGCTTGGTAAAAGCCCCCATGCTCAGCTTGGGCGTACCAGTTGGTGCCAAAGGTGATGGAGTCGAGGCGGGTGTTGGAGTCTGGGTCAGCCTTGGGGGATTCGGGGGCAGGGCTGACCCCACAGGCAGTGATTAAACTTCCGGCCACGATCGCCCCAGCCAGTTGCAAAAGGCGGCGACGGGGCAATTTGAGCGCAGCAAGTGGGGCACGGAGGGACAAGGGTAGAACCATGGCGGTAAGGGTGACTGGAGCAAATGACAGGTTAAATACGACAGGTTAAATGTGACAGATGGGTCCATTTCACTTTGGCAGATTCACCCAGTCGGTAGGGGCAATCCCCCCGTGGTTGCCTCGGTTTTGGGCCGCTAAGAGGGTCGGCACGGGGGCGCGACCCCTACCCTAGGCCGAGGGTTCCAAAGTGAAATGCACCCTGACAGCTTAAATGTGACAGCTTAAAGTTATCGCGAAGGGTGTCGCGTCGGAACGGGGAACCTAACCGGGCAGAGCCTTGAACAAGGTATCCAACAACCCCAATCCCAAGGATAAAACAATCGCCCCACCTCCCAACAAACTTAAAGGCCGCAACACCCCGATCGCCCGCTGTAACCGCCCCTCCAACTGCTCCCCATAGAACAGCCCCAACCGCGCCAACATCTCATCCAACTCCCCCGCTGCTTCCCCCGTCCGCACATACTGCACCGCCGTTGGCGGCAACCGCCCCTCAAACACCTCCGTTAAAGTCTTGCCCCGATCGACCCCAGCCCTGCAAGTCTTGACCATCCCTTGTAGCGTTGGATCGGGGATATGGGGCAAAATTAGCTCTAAAGCTTTGCCGATCGGCACCCCACAGGCCAAGGGCAGCGACAACTGCCCTAAATAAGCCAAGGCGCGGGTTTGGAGAATCCCCTTCAGCACCGGCAACTTCAGGCGCACCCCATGGCAACCGGGCAACACCATCACCGCCAGCGCCCCCCCCACCAAGGCCAAAATCCACAGCCCCGTCAGCGCAAAATTCCAGCGCCCCAAGGTCGCCACCAGGGCCGCTAACCCCGCCACGCACAGCAGGAGCGATTGGAGCGCCGATCGTTGGAGCGCATCATGGCGCTTTTGGGTTTCCAGAATTGCCACCAGTCGCCGCGAGAGCACATCCAACGCGCCGCTATACTCCGCCATCCCCAGCAAGGCCATCACCCACGGGGAAAAAGGGGCAGGCTGCTCCTGGGCCAGGGCTTCCCCCAGGGTTTGCCCCTGATTCACACCCTGGCCCAAGCGTTGGCTCAGTTGGCCCAAGGCCGATCGGGGTCTGCCGTCGCTGGCGAGGGACAAACTTTGGGCGAGGGACAGGCCCGCTCCCAACCCCGTGCTGAGGCGGTTGAAAAATTCAATTTGTTGGCCAAGGGACAAGGCATAGGGCTGGAAAGAGAGATTGACCATAGCGAGGCGGCACGATCGGCCAGACAATAAACGGGTCCAAAATCAGGGGTGCATTCCACGTTGGACAGGCCGGGGGCTGCCCACCCCAAAAGCTTGTGTGGGATGGCCGTCTCGGCTGTCCCTTGGCAAACGTGCAATCCACCCAAAATGAGAGGCTCCCCCTTAAAATATGAACTTTTGTGGAGAGAGTGTTGTTTTTTAACAAAAAAACTTAGGGAACCCCGCGATGATTCGCCACACTAAGACTAGAGCGTCCAAGGGGGGTATGTCTCACTTTGGACAGGCCAGTGTTGGACAGGCCAGTGACTCATCCTACCGATTGTTCTAGCAAAGGTTTTGAGATTAACCATGGTGTATCCCCCAACCACGAGTTCGATCGCCCCGCCCCTCGCCCCGCCGCTCACCCCGCCCCTCGCCCAATCCCCCCCCTATCGCCAGCCCCCTGCCGCCCCGCCAGACAGCAGCCTCCCGATCGGCCCCTCTCCGGCCAACTGCATGATCCCCATCCTCCAATCCCCCCCCAACTATCGGGCCTATCGCATCAGCCCCGAAGACAAAAACCGCATCGCCATCCTCTTTGACCCCTCCCACGCCGACATTTCCCTAGCCGTCTGCGTCGAAATCTTTGAGCCAGGGGGCAAAACCCCCCGCCATCGCCATCCCCAAGCCGCCGAAATGTTCTTTGTCCTCCATGGGGAAGGGATGGCCTTCTGTGACGGCAAAGCCGTGACCCTCAAAACCGGCGACAGTATCCTTGTGCCGCCCAACGGCAACCATGGGATTCAGAACACCAGCGATCGGCGGCTGTATCTGCTCTGCATTATGGTCCCCAACGAAGATTTTATCGAACTCATCCGCAACGGCACCCCCGTCGAGCTAGACGCAGCCGACCTCGCCATCCTACAAGGTGGCCTCCCCCGCCGCCCTTATTAATCCCCGATCCCCGGTAGGGGCGGTGCCCCCGTGCCCGCCCGGTTTCGGCCCAACGCAACCCTTCATCCGTAGGGGCGGTGCCCCCGTGCCCGCCCTTGTTCATCCCCGATCGCCCCAACCGAAACATTCACCCGTAGGGGCGGTGCCCCCGTGCCCGCCCGTGTTCGCCCCACCCGAAACATTCACCCGTAGGGGCGGTGCCCCCGTGCCCGCCCTTGTTCGCCCCACCCGAAACATTCACCCGTAGGGACGGTGCCCCCGTGCCCGCCCGGTTTCGGCCCAACGCAACCCTTCATCCGTAGGGGCGGTGCCCCCGTGCCCGCCCT
>JAYKJG010000461.1:0-6390 GCA_035286285.1 Prochlorothrix sp. | reverse complement strand
CGGCCACCACACCCCTTCCCCCCACCGTCCCCAGCCCCGCCTCACCCAGCCCCACCGCTCCCAGCGGCCTGCAAACCGTCCCCCTCACCGTAGTTCCCACCGGCCCCTTCGACAGTCCCTATCAATCCAGCCCCGCCCAAACCGCCAGCACCCCCAAACCCAACATCTTGCTGCCCAAAGACAGCGAAATTAAACTGCGCTACACCGGGTCCACTCCCCTCATCCTCGACCAAGGCAATATGGTTCAAGAAGTTCTAATCGTTGAGGAAGATGTCATCGACTCCTTTAACCGGCTGATTTTACCCGCCGGGAGCCAAGTCATTGGCCGCTTCGAGCAAGGGCTACGGGGCACGCGGTTTATTGCCCAGGCCGTTGCCCTAAACAAAGGCAACCGGAGCCTAGTCGCCAGTTCAGACCCCATCCGCAGCGATCGCCAAAACCTGGGCCGCAGCATTAGCGTTGGCTCCGGTGTAGGCGCTGCCGCTGGAGCCGTCATCGGCGGGGGACTGGGTGCCCTGGGGGGTGCCGCCGCTGGAGCCGCAACCGGCTACCTCTTTACCCCCTCCATGCAGGTCATTGAACCCAACCAAACTGTAGTCATTCGTCTGCGGGAAGATTGGGAGTAACCAGCCCCCCTTTCCCCTCACTCCCTTGATCACCATGAAACTCCGTGCTTCCCAGAACCGAACCCTCACCTGCTCCCCCACCGAGCAAGCCACCCTCTCCTCCCAACTGCTCACCCTCACCGCCCCCACTTCCCTAGACACCATCCAAAATCACATTCTGCACCAGGATAGCTTGAGCGCCGCAGCCTATCTCCCCCCGGCCTTCGTCGATCTGCTCATCCTGGACCCCCCCTATAACCTCGCCAAAAACTACAACGGCCACACCTTCAAAGCCAAGTCCCGCCAAGTCTACCAGTCCTGGTTTGCGGAAATCCTAGCCTGTGTGCAGCCCACCCTCAAACCCCAAGCCAGCCTCTACATTTGTGCAGACTGGAAAACCTCGCTCCTCATTGCCCCCCTATTGGAGCAAACCTTTCAGGTGCGCAACCGCATTACCTGGGAGCGAGACAAGGGACGGGGAGCGCAAACAAACTGGAAGAATAACAGCGAAGATATTTGGTTTTGCACCGTTTCCCAGGACTACACCTTTAATGTGGAAGCTGTTAAGCTAAAACGTCGCGTTGTTGCGCCCTATCGCAACCCAGAGGGCCAACCCAAAGACTGGCAACCGGAAACCCAGGGCAACTTTCGCCGCACCCACCCCTCCAACCTCTGGACCGATATCAGTGTGCCCTTCTGGTCCATGCCGGAAAATACAGATCATCCCACCCAGAAACCCGAAAAGCTCATCGCCAAGCTCATTCTGGCCAGTTCCAATCCGGGGGATGTAGTCTTCGATCCGTTCTTGGGCAGCGGTACCACCGCCGTGGTCGCCCAAAAGCTCGATCGGGCCTTTGTCGGCATTGAGCACAATTTAGAGTATTGCTGCTGGGCCTTGAAGCGGCTGCAACGGGCCAAGCTCGATCGGCGCATCCAGGGTTACCAAGACGGGATCTTCTGGGAGCGCAATGCTTTGTGAACCTTGTCTCAAAACCCGCAGGGGGCAGAGAAGTTCGCTATAATAGCCTACCCACGCCAAAACCTTTGGAGCAGCACAATGGCCGCAAAAAAGAACAGTACTGCCTCCGGTAAAGGCAGCGGACAAAAGATTATTAGTGACAACCGTTATGCTCGGTTTCAGTACGAAATTCTGGAAAGCTACGAGGCCGGAATTGAACTGCTGGGCACCGAGGTGAAGTCAATTCGGGCAGGGCGGGTCAATATCCGCGACGGCTTTGTTCTGGTTAAAAATGGGGAAGTTTGGCTGCACAACATCCATATTTCCCCCTATGACCACTCTGGCTCCCACTTTAACCACGACCCCCTACGGGTCCGAAAACTTTTGCTACACCGGGAAGAAATCCGCAAACTCCTGGGGAAAGTGGAACAAAAGGGACTGACGATGGTGCCCTTAAAAATGTATTTCAGCAAAGGCTGGATTAAGGTCTCGATCGGCCTTGGCAAAGGGAAAAAGCTCCACGACAAGCGCGAAAGCCTCAAGGAAAAGCAAGACAAGCGGGAGATAGCCCGTGCCATGAAACAACACTAAGGCGGCAAAACGCCGATAGACAAAAAAAGAGGGTAGTGCTGAATAACACTACCCTGGTCTTTGATGCTATGGCCTAAAGCTTAGGCTTCTTCTTGCTCAAATTTCTTTTTCAGACCCAGACCCAAGCCCGCAGCAGTCAGCGTACCCAGAATGGTCAGAGGCTCAGGTACAGGTACAGCAGCAATGGAGAGGGAGTAGCTAGAGCTAAGCATGGTTGGGTTCGAGGAGAGGGTTGCAACTACAGACCCAAGACCGAGGGTGCTGCCACTAGCGTTGACAAAGGTTCCGCTCAGGGCACCAAATTCAAAGACGGTTGTCAAGCCCGTCACTGCTTTGCGAGTGCGGTCCAGAGAACCTGCGTCAAGGTTAAAGGTAATGCCATTGGTAAATTGAATGAAAGCCGGGAGCGCCGCGTAGCTATAGGAAGCACTGGTCACTTTGTCAGCGTTATTCCCATCAGTCACAAACAGGCGGGACAGAACAAGGCTAGAGATAGAAGAAACGCCAACCCCTGTAAAGCTACCTTTGCCACTGTTAACACCAACACTCAGGAAAGATAGGGTGTCAGAAAAGGGGTTGATAGCAGTGGTACCCCCAGAAAGCCCACTAAAGGAAACCGAACCGTGAACGGTTGCTGCTTCAGCGGAACCGGCAATAGCGGTAAAGGCAACAGTGAGGGAGGCAGCGGTGGCGAAGGTCTGCTTTAGCATGATTGGGAACGTCCGTAGGGTATGAAGAATTGGGGGCGACTTATATGTCCGTATTCTACTCAGGTCTTTTCAGCGTTGTCACCGTGAATCTACAGACTTTACAGACTCTTTAAATAAGTGGTCTCATCACAGTGTTTATACGGAGTCATCCAACAGGGCTTCTCCGCCTATGGACAGCAATACAGAAGACCGTTACCCAACTCCTCCGTGGACGATCGGAGCTAATCCCCAAACTACGTAGGTGGACCCAGGCCAAGGGTGGACCCAGCCGGATCTGTTTATACTGGAGGCAGGCCATGGGCAGTGGGCAGCGTCAGCAGCCATGGCCACAGCGGAATCGGGGTTGTGACGGGCGGCTTCGTCGATCGTCCCCCTTCCTTGAGGTGCCCTCCCTCTATTCCTTTACACTTATATATAGTGTTCGCCATCTGGTTGACTGACAAAAAATTCTGCGGGGGCGCGAAAACCCCGCCCCTACAAAACCTTTGGAATTGTAGGGGTCAGGTTTCCTGACCCACCCGCTGCGCCTAAGTTTGACCCACTTTTGTCAGTCAATCAGGTTTGCCATATAGTTAGTGTTCGCCAGTGTTCGCCTCCCTGGGTAGCTATGTCCCATCCCCCAGTTCCCTTGCTAACGTCTGCTGAACCTCAGCCCCCCACGGCTGTTCCCCCTGCTCGCCCCCACCTCTGCTCGACTCCGCCTAAACCTGCAACCCTAGCCGGTCTGCTGCGGGGCATCCACCATATCGCCTTGAATGTGGCCGATTTGGGGCGATCGCGTCATTTTTACGGTCAAGTCCTGGGCCTCCATGAACTGCGGGGTGAGGAAATTCCCAGTACCCTCAGCGCTTTAGTTGCTGACGGACGGGTCGCCAACTTTCGCCTGCCCGATGGCACCATTTTGGATCTGTTCCACGAACCCGATCTTCAGCCACCCCACCCCGACCCCCAACACGCCTTTACCCGCGCCCACCATTTTGCCTTTGACATTGATCCAGTGGCCTTCGATCGCGCCGTCGCCACCCTCCACGCCTTCCAAGTCCCCCTCGATCACGGACCTGTGACCCGCCCCACCGGACGCGGCATTTATTTCTTTGACCCCGACGGCTTTATGTTGGAAATTCGCTGTGATCCGGCCTCGGATGTCTCCGAGCCTCTCCCCGTGGAGAACCCCACATGATCAGCCACCCTCGCCAGCGCCTTGCCACCCTGCTCCAGCAGCCCGACGATCGCATTGATCTCGTCGAAGCAGCCCTTTGCATTGCCCAGGAAGCCGACCCCGATCGAGACCTCAGCTTTTGCACAACGCTGCTGGATGAAATGGCCGCCAGCATTGCCCCTCACCTGCCCCAAGAACGCTACCCCATGCGCTGGCTGAAGGTCATTAACGAACATTTATTTGGAAAATGGGGCTTCCAGGGCAATACCGAAAATTACTACGATCCCCGCAATAGTTACCTGCCAGAGGTTTTGGAACGCCGCACTGGGATTCCCATCACCCTCTCCCTCGTTTACTGGGCCGTTGCCCAACGCCTCAACTTTCCCCTGGAAGGCATTGGAATGCCCGGTCATTTTTTGCTCCGCCCCCAGGGACCGGACCTGGAAATTTACGTCGATCCCTTCCATCAAGGGGAAATTCTGTTTCCCCAGGACTGTGAGGCGCGGCTGCGATCGATCTACGGTGACTCCATTGAACTCCAACCCCACGATTTAGCTCCCGTTGGCCACCGCCATTTCCTAGGCCGGATGCTACTGAACTTAAAAGTGATTTACATTAAAACAGGCTCCCTTGCTCCAGCCCTGCGCACCGTGGAGCAGTTGCTCCTCCTCGATCCCCAACGTCCCCAGGAACACCGCGATCGGGGGCTGTTGCTCTATGAGCTAGAACGGTGGCAAGAAGCCTACCCTGCTTTGGAGCGCTATGTGCAATACCAAGAAGCCCAAGGGCTAGCTGGCCAGCGGGCACAAGATTTACCGGTAATTCGTCAGCTTTTAGAGACCATTCGAGCAGCTTTACCCAACCTGTAAAGCTCTGACTGGCATTAATAGGTTTCCCTTGATATTCCCTCCCTTGACCCCATCTACAGAGGAACCGACCATGACCCTTGGTTTGAACTGTCTCCCCGTTTTGCACCTCAGCGAAACCCTAGCCCACGTCGCCGGATTCAGGGCTACTGATCAACTGCGGCAGTGGGTCAAGGGATCGGCGATCGGTCTAACCGTAGCAGCCCTGAGCGGAACCCTAGCCCTAGCCCCGTCTCCGGTGCGTGCCCTGGAAACCATTGAACTCAAGCCCAGCTTTCTCCTCGATGGTCCGCTGACGATGGACGCTTTGGAAGCCTTTGTCAATGAAGGGAAAAAGACAGAGGACTTGCAACTGCTGTTAGATCTGATCTCAGGCGTTGCAGACTTGGAAGAGCCAGAAATTCGCAAGTTCTTTGCCCAGGTTTCAGAGGTTAATGCTCCCTTAGTCGATCGGTTCCTTAGCAGTTATGTTGGGGAAGTGATTGCCCAGGAACTTTCCTTAGTTCTCGATCCCACCAATGGCGCAAAGCCGGAAGTTTGGCAAGCCTACCGAGATGCCTTTGACCAAGCTGCCTCGGACGGTAAAATTTCCATCTTGGAAGTGCTGCAAGCCTACGAGCCAGACAATATCCAAGTGGATGTCCAGCGGTTTAGCAAACTGCAAAAGCGATTGGAAGAGGATGTGCAGGATCTTCAGGCGATCGCGGGCGTAGAAATTTCAGCAGAAGATGTATCCGCTGGGCTAGACCAGCTTTTTTGTACAGAATCTGCCCTGGGGGACGATCAAGTCATGGATTTGATCAATAGTTTCTCATCGGCGGTGGATATGCCCGTGGCCGAGGCACTGTCCCAAAGTGTTGAGATTAATCCAGCGCTCCTCGATCGCTTTCTGACCAGCTTTTTTGGGGAAGCCGTCGTGCGCCAAGCCGCCTTTGCCCTTGCCCCAGGAAGCTCTAAAACCCTGGTGGATGAGGGCAAGCTAGAAGCAAGCGTTGCCAGCGCCATTAGTGCAGCAGCAGCCGATGGCAACTTCTCGATCATGGAAGCCCTGGAAAACTATCAACCCAATGCGGTGGAGAGTAATGTCAAATTAATGTCTTCGATCGTGATGCGGATGCAAACCGACATTAAGGACTTCCAAGGTCTGCTCGATCTGGATGAACTCACCGATCTCACGGTGATTATCCAAGAGCTAATCTGTGCCCCGGACAACACAACAACCTAAAGGGAGATGCACCCTTTAGAGCAACCCAGCCCCTATCGTAGTGCGGACTTTAGTCCGCAGGCTCGTAGTGCGGACTTTAGTCCGCCTCTTGGCAAAAGTGAAATGCACCCGAAGAAGGGGCCGGGGGATGGGGGGCAGACCTGCGCCAGTGAACTGCCCCCATTGGCTTTCCCCATTCCCTAGCTCAAGATCAGGCGGGCAGCCCCTTGCAGGCGTTGGAGGGGTTCCACCGATCGGGGCAAATTCGCCAAAGGCACGATCGCCAAATCCCCAAAC
>JAYKJG010000460.1:0-5163 GCA_035286285.1 Prochlorothrix sp. | reverse complement strand
AGGGTGGGTTAGTGAAGGCAGGATCGAGGGGAGAGGGTTCGAGAAACGGCGGGGGCAGGGGTGTGGTAGTAGCAGCGCCCTTAGACTTGCTGGATTTGCTGGATTTACTGGCCTTAGAGCTAGATTTTGTGCTGGCCTTGGTGCTGGCCTTGGCACTCGACTTCGCCGCAGTTTTCTGGGTTTGAGTTTTGGTTTGGGCCTTAGCGCCCCCCTTGGCGGCCCCTTTAGCGGACCCTTTCGACCCCGCCTTAGCCGCTAGCGCCTCGATCGCCTGCTCCATGGTCAAATCCGCCGGTTCCACCCCCTCCGGCAGCGAGGCATTAACCTTACCGTGCTTAACATAGGGACCATAGGGGCCATCGTAGATGCTCACGGGTTCCCGATCCACCGGGTGCGGACCCATTTCCCGGAGGGGAGTTTTAGCCGATTTATTGCTGCCCTTGCCCCGCTTGGGTTGGGACAGCAGTTCTAGGGCACGGGGGAGATCCACCGTCAGAACATCATCGCTGGTCTTGAGGGAGCGAAAATCCTTGTCTTTACCGTGGCTGTGGACGACATAGGGGCCAAAGCGGCCCAAACCGGCCTCAACCTTGCCGCCAGTGTCAGGGTGATCCCCCAACAGGCGCGGCAGGGCCAGCAGACCCACTGCTTGGTCGAGGGTTACGTTGTCTAGGGTGACTCCTTTGGGTAAAGAGGCCCGTTTGGGCTTTGCCTTGGCCTGTTTCTTGGCATTACTCTCGCTGCTGTCTTCTTCCTCGCCCTCATCCCCTAACTGAACATAGGGACCATACGGCCCCATCAGGCGATAGATGGGCTGGCCCGTTTCCGGATGGATGCCCAACTGATCTGGACCTTCGGTCTTCTGGCGCAGCAAAAGACTGACTTGATCATCATCCAGGTCGGCAGGCGTGACATCCTTGGGGATTGAGGCCCGAACCGACCCTTCTTCGGCTTCCGCTTCCAAATATGCACCATAGCGGCCAATGCGGATCTTGGCGGCGAGGTCATCGAGGGTGATGGTGCGGGCTTCCGTGGGGTCGATCTGGTCTTCGCGGGTTTTGACCTGGTTGGCTAAGCCTTGGTCGCCGTTGTAGAAGCTTTGCAAGTAGGGCAACCATTCCGTTTCGCCCATGGAAATGTCGTCGAGGGTTTGCTCCATGCGGGCGGTGAAGCGGGTATCGACGAGATCGGGGAAGTGCTTTTCTAGGAACTCGGTGACGGCAAAGGCGGTGAAGGTGGGGGCGAGGGCGTTGCCCTGGAGGTGGGCATAGTCGCGATCGAGAATCGTACCAATAATGCTGGCGTAGGTGCTGGGGCGACCAATGCCCTCGCTTTCCAGGGCTTTAACCAGGGAAGCTTCCGTAAAGCGGGCGGGGGGCTGGGTTTCGTGGCCGATCGCCGTTAGATCCTGGCAACTGGGCCGATCGCCCACGGCCATGGGCGGCAGCAAAACCTCCTGATTTTCCAGGGCTGCATCGGGATCGTCGGACCCTTCCACATAGGCCCGGAAAAAGCCGGGAAAGTCGATGCGCTTACCGCTGGCCCGAAACGTCGCCTCTTCCACCTGAATTTGCACCGTAATCAGGGTTTGGCGGGCATCGGCCATCTGACAGGCCACCGTCCGCTTCCAGATCAAGTCATAAAGGCGGAACTCCTGATCACTGAGGCCCGTTTCCTGGGGCGTGCGGAACTGGCTTCCGGCGGGGCGGATTGCTTCGTGGGCTTCCTGGGCGTTTTTGCTTTTGGTGGTGTATTGGCGGGGCTTGGGGCTGAGGTATTCGGGGCCATATTTTTGTTCGACACAGGCGCGGGCGGCGGTGATGGCCTGGGCGGACAAATGGACCGAATCCGTCCGCATATAGGTGATGTAGCCCCGTTCATAGAGGCTTTGGGCCACTTGCATGGTGCGGCGGGCCGAGAGGCCGAGTTTGCGGTTGGCTTCCTGCTGGAGGGTCGAAGTTGTAAAGGGGGGGGCGGGTTTGCGGGTGTTGGGCCGCTCGTCGAGGCTGGCGATCGTCCAAGTCTGTTGCCGCAGCCGATCGCGCAGGGTCTCCGCCTCGTCCTGGTTGAGCAAAATCACGTTGCGACCAGCGGCAATCTGCCCCGTGGCCTCGTCAAAATCGCTGCCCTGGGCCACCTTGCGATCGCCCAAGCTCACTAACTTGGCCTCAAAGCTCGTTGCCTTGATCTGCTTGGGATCCATGGCCAGCAGCGCCTTTAAGTCCCAGTAGCTGCCCTTGCGGAAGGCCCGCCGCGATCGCTCCCGCTGCACCAACAGGCGCACGGCCACGGACTGAACCCGACCGGCGGACAGCCCCCCGGCGATTTTTTTCCACAACAAGGGCGACAGGGTATAGCCCACGAGGCGATCGAGGATGCGGCGGGTTTCCTGGGCATGGACAAGGCGATCGTCTACGGTGCGGCAGTTGGCGATCGCCGCCTGAATTGCCTCCTGGGTGATCTCATGGAAGACCATGCGCTTGATGGGCACCTTGGGCTTGAGCAGGTCTTGGAGGTGCCAGCTAATGCTTTCCCCCTCGCGGTCTTCGTCGGTGGCTAGGATTAGCTCGTCGGCCTCTTTCAGGGCTTCTTTGAGGTCTTTGACGACCTTCCTTTTGTCCTTGGGGATGATGTAGCAGGGTTGAAAGTTCTCCTCTACGTTCACCCCTAGGGAGGCCCATTTCTCCTTTTTAATAGCGGCGGGAATATCACTGGCGGATTGGGGCAAGTCCCGTACGTGACCCATGGAAGCCTCGACCCGGTACCCTTTGGGGAGATAGTTGCGGATGGTCCGCGCTTTGGTGGGAGATTCAACGATGACGAGGGTTGGCATAGGTCTTCAGCAAATTCGGCGGTGGGCGAGGGGCAAGAGGACAACCAGACAAGGGGTCACTGTCCCCATCACTATCTAGCACTATATACTCTGGCTCTTTTACTCTTATAGGTCAAAGCGACGGGACTGGACAAAGGATTGGGAAAACGTAACGCAATGTTAAGCACAGATGGTCCAAATCTTCCGTAGGGGCGCGGTCTTCGTGCCCAATGCAGGATTTTTGCAACAAACCGACAAATCCCCCAAGAGGGTCGGAAAACCCGACCCCTACCCCCGCCATCCATGGGTTCCGTAGGGGCGCGGTCTTCGTGCCCAATGCAGGGGATCTAGGCATAGCAGGGATTGGGCTTTGGGTTAGGATAAGGGGTATTGCGCTAGATCGATCGTTATACCCCCTACACCACGGAGAACACTCATCATGGTTGTGCCTGCTGCGACTCTGATTGCTATTACTCCTATAGTTGCTTCTATAGCGGAGAAATTGCTCAATAAGGCGATCGATCGCTACTCTAAGGGATCCAGCCGTAAAAAGCGGCAAAAGCTACAGCCGCAGGATGCAAGCACGGCTTTAGCCTTAGCCCAGAACCAATCAGCCTTACAGCAGCTAACGGATGCCCAGGGAAAGTTAGCTAAAGCTCAGCAGAGAGCGAACGACCTGAAGAGGCAAGAGTTAGCACTACAGGCACAAATTGAAG
Organism: Prochlorothrix sp.; assembly: GCA_035286285.1. Lineage (GTDB taxonomy): Bacteria > Cyanobacteriota > Cyanobacteriia > Prochlorotrichales > Prochlorotrichaceae > Prochlorothrix. Next base: position 1,635 of record JAYKJG010000460.1, on the reverse strand, counting down.
GAACACGGCTCGCTCAACAGCAAGAAATTGCTCAGGCTCAACTTGAGCTACGCAGGGAGGAAATGGCTCTCAAGGCACAGCTAACAGCAATCATGGTGTCAACACAACGAGAGTTACAGCAGAAACGGGAAAAGGCTCAAAAGGAGCAAATCCAAGCGGCTTGGGATCTGCGTCATTTGCCAACAATTTTTAGCCGTCAGGAGTTGGAAAGGTTAGCGGGCGATCGTCCCCTGTTCGTTTGTGCCAAAATGCAAGTGACCGAGGGCTGTCCTAAGTACTTCCGCACGGAGTTGGCGGGGGAGTTGGAGAGCCAGATGCGGATTTTTGCCAGCCAAGCCTTCAGCCAGGACATTCAGTTTTATAGCCGATTCTTTGCAGATGACAATGTTTTTGATACGAATGCGGCTCAACTCAAGGCTATCATTCCCCATATTCCCTGCTTCATGGCTTACAGCAAAATGACTCAACAGCGGGTTTATTTGCATTATCAAATGTGGGGCATGGCTAGTGCAGATGTATTAGACGGCTGCTTCGATCTAGAGCTACCTTGGAATCAGTTAGCTAGCCAAGTGCGTCAACAAGCGGGGGCAGATCTTTCTGATTCTGATCTCTACGGGGTAATCTGCGATTGGGTGATTGCCATGCAAAAGGTAGTAGCCTGTTATTTGCTCGATTTGTATGGTGTGCTAGATGGGCCAAGCCCCTATGGAGAATTGCGGCTAGGAGGAGCTTATTGGGGCTTGCCCATGGAAGTTGTGGGGGAATATGTAACTCCATTGTTGGAACAGTTACAGGCTATGCAACAAGAGCGAATTACATTGTTTGAGGAAGAACTACAACGGCAACGGGAAGCAGCCAAGGAAAAGGCAGCTAAGGAAAAGGCAGCAAAAGAAAAAGCGGCAAAAGAACAAGCAGCTAAGGAAAAAGCAGCAGAGGAACGTAAGAAAGAGGCTATACGGCAGCTAACAGATGAAAAGAAACGAATGGAGGCAGAAAATCAGCGGATTCGCCAAGCAGAACAGTCCCGATTACAGAAAATAGACGCTGTACCCCTTATTTCAGAGAAGGGGGTAAGCTACATACGGTTACGAGACTTGCTTAAAGCTCGGCGGTGGCGTGAGGCAGATCAGGAAACTCAGAAGCTGATGGAAAAGGTTATGGGAACCTGTGAATGGTCGAAAATCTACGATAAAAAGCTGCTGCTCAAGTTTCCCCGTGCTGACCTCAAAACCATTGACCAGCTTTGGGTACAGGCTAGTCAAGGGCGTTATGGTTTCAGTGTCCAGAAGGAGATTTATGGGAAGTGCGGAAAACGTGAGAAATTTGGCGAGGTCGTAGGTTGGAAAAATGGGCATTCACAAGAATGGTTGTCCTATGATGAGCTAACCCTAGATGGCTCTGGGGTATTGGGACACCTCCCGGCGATCTGGCACCTTCGGCGGTCTCGCTATCGTCTTTTCTCTCGCCTGTAACCGAAGTTGATGCAGTACATCCACCAGAGAAACCGGGAATCTGCGGGTTATAACCCCGGTTTCTTCTCAACCGAAGCCAGCCAATCAACAACCCCTGCCAGAGAAACCGGGGTTCTCGACTCCCAGCAGAATTGTCTCTAAGTCACAGATCCCCGGTTTCTGT
>JAYKJG010000459.1:0-3281 GCA_035286285.1 Prochlorothrix sp. | reverse complement strand
GATCGCCTATTTCTATCACCAAGCCCAAAAATACCACCAGGAAAACCCAGAGCAGTATCCCCTCCAGGAAAGCGACTTCCGCTATCCCGGCCCCATTCCCCAGTCCCGCGAAACCGGCATTGTCATGCTGGCAGACTCCTGTGAGGCGGCCCTACGATCGCTCAAGGATGCCACCCCCGAAGCAGCCCTCGCCATGGTGCGCAAAATTATTCGGGGGCGCTGGCAGGATCACCAGTTGGTTGATTCAGGTCTAAAACAAGAGGAACTGGACAAGATAGCCGGAGTTTTTGTTCAAATCTGGCAGCAATTCCACCACAAACGCATTCCCTACCCCCCAGCCATGAATCCGGCCCTCACCCGATCGCCCGTGTCCCCGCCCCCCTTGGGCCTCAACCCCTAGGTAATCGCATCCAGCGATCGCGCCCATTCGCCCAAATCGCCGGATAGATGCTCCTGGCAGCGATCGCAGTAAAACTGCGCCGGTCCATCCTCAAAGTCTCCGCCGATCGGCAGTTGAGCCAGCACCCGATCGAACTGCTCCCGCGCCGCCCGGTAGTCCTGCTGTTGATAGGCCCGCACCCCCGCCTCAAATTGGGCCAAAGTCGCCGTTTTATAGGCAACCAAGGCGGGCGGATCCCCTGCATAAACTTCGTAGATATCCACCGCCTCTTCCACACCCCGCACCTTTGCCGAACCGAGATGACGGTGGGCGTAACTGTGCTGCAACTGATCCAGTGTTGCCTGGGTAATCATCAGCGAAACCTTAAATTCCTTCGTTAAACCCTCAACCCTAGAGGCCCGGTTCACATCACTGCCCATCACCGTCGTATCCCAGCGATTTTCGCCCCCAACGGTTCCTAGGATAATTTGGCCCGTGTGGATGCCAATGCCGATCTTGATGGGGTCAAGCTGGGACTGGGCACGATCGCCATTGTACGCCCCCAACTTCTCCAGCATCGCTAAACCCGCAGAAACCGCCCGATCGGGGTTATTTTCCCCCTCAAACAGCGCCATAATCGCATCCCCAATGTATTTATCAATAAAGCCCTTATTTTGGGAAATCGCCGGTTCCATGTGGCTCAGGTAGTCATTGATAAACTGAAAGGTCTCCGCAGCGGTCAGAGTCTCACTGAGTTTAGTAAAAGAGCGAATATCAGAAAACAAAACCGTCATCGCCAAAGACTTACTATCGCCGATACTCACCTCACTGGGTTGGCGATAGCCCAATAAATCCAGGAAATTAGACGGCACAAAGTGGCTAAAGGCAATAAACGTATCCCGCAACTGCACAGACATCGACTCAAAGGTTTGGCCCAAGTGGTACAACTCAAAGGGGTTCTTGTCTAAAAGCAAAGTTTGGGGTTCCCCCCCTTGGTTCACCGTCATTACCAGGCGCTGGGTCGCTTGCTCCAACTGCTCCACAGGGCGAATAATCCGAGCCGCCATGGCCAAACTAGACCCCAAAGACAGCGCCACCGCCAGCACACAGAGCATTAAAGTGATTTGGTTGCCCCGATCGATCGTCGCCATAAAATAGCTGCGGGGAATCACAATATAAACCTGTCCCTGAAGACCATAGGACTCCTTAAACTCCCAGCGGGTCCAAAACCAGTCCCCTCGGCGATAGAGCGGGTAAAGTCCTGGGGAATCCGTCGTTTCCTGCACAGGGAGGTTCACAAGCTCACGAATCATCGGATCCTCAACCGTAGCCGCTTGGGTCAAGGCCAAAGCACCCGCCTGACTAGGGTCACAGGTTCCTTCCACCTGCTGGGAACTGGCCAACAACGTGCCATCCTGCGCCACCACAAAAATTCGCCCCTCCTCCCCGATCGTCCCTTCCCCCATCTTCAGTTGCGCCAAAACCTCCCGCAAAAAGTCCCGCACATCCGAAAACAAAAAATCTCCTCCCAACACGCCCAAGACCTCCCCTTGGCGAATTACAGGCTGTATCGCCGTAATCACCGGGGTTCCCGTCGATTCATCGCAATAGGGCGGACTCCAGCCCCCTACGTCAGTCCCCTGGGCCAAGTTCCGCTCCGCTAGCTTCAGACCCGTTTGGTACCACAGCCGTTGGCGAGGGTCGTAGGGCTGAGGTGGGGGTGGGTCGAGGGGAGTTGTGGAAATCTGACCTGGGGCATTAACCGCATATTGCCGCAAAAAATTCTGGGTCGAAGCATCAGCGCGAGAAACTGCTAAAGTCCAGGCTCCAGCCCGATCTTCCAGCACAACAGGACGATATTCCACCCCGGAAAAGGTACCCGTTGCCGCGCCCAAATAGAGGTGATTGAGGGAGCGGCTCCAGGCATGGTGCTGGGGACCGGACTGCACGGGGGAGCGGGCTGGGACCGGGGGAGCGGCGGGAGTTGAGGCAAAATCTGGGACGGGCGTTGAGGCAGAATCTGGGGCAAAAGTTGGGGCAGCGGTTAAGGCAGAAGTTAGGGCAGCGGTTGAGGCAGAAGTCGAGGCGGGCGTTGAGGCAGAAGTTAGGGCAGCGGTTGAGGCAGAAGTTAAGGCGGGCGTTGAGGCAGAATCTGGGGCAGAAGTCGAGGCAGAATCTGGGGCAGCGGCAGGATCAGGGGTGCCAGACAACGGTAAGACAGGGGAGAGGCTGGGGTCTGTAGCGATCGGGCTACTGGCAAAAGCAGCTTCAAACTGTTGCAAAAAATGCTGTTCCAGGCTGCGGGGTTGGTTAGGGTCAAGCGTCCCCGCCGCGATCGATCGGGCCGTAGATTGATTAATAAAGTGCGACGTAGCCAGATAGGTGCGCAATTGCTGCCGCACGCGATCGGACACTTGCCCCATCAGGGTTTCCGCTAACTCTTCCACCGCTGCTTGGCTATTGCGATAGGCGAGGGTTCCCACCAACCCAGCCGGTAACAGGGTCAGAACAACAAAAGGGACGGTAATAAAGGTGCGAATGGAAATGCCCATGGTGCACACTGTTCCCAAGACAAGGGTTGCATCAGCTTATAACCTAGCACTACTTCGACCCCCTGCCACGGGAGAGGCCACCCCCACCCCGACAACCTCGAACTCGCATCCCCATTACGATAGGATGATGCTGTTAGCCCCGCTCTTTTTACCCATGTCTTTGCCACTGTCTGCCCAAACCCTGTTACAGATTCTATTATTAGGCTTAATTTGCACCTCCCTAGGCTTTTATGGTGCATCTGCCCTGGCAACTTGGTCTTTTTTTAGCCGTCGCCGCACACTGCCACAGTTTACTCCCCAGCCCGTTTCCATCTTAATTCCAGTCCGTGGCATAGACGAGGGGGCACTGG
>JAYKJG010000458.1:0-6964 GCA_035286285.1 Prochlorothrix sp. | reverse complement strand
GGCAGATTCACCCAGTCGGTAGGGGCAATCCCCCCGTGGTTGCCCCGGTTTTGGGCCGCTAAGAGGGTCGGCACGGGGGCGCGACCCCTACCCTAGGCCGAGGGTTCCAAAGTGAAATGCACCCGATCCAGGGTCGTGGGGATCCCCAAAGCACAAGCCCTTGCCATGAACGGGAGCCGCGTCAATGGTTCAGAGTGCCCAGGGTGCCCTAACCCTAGGGAAACTCTCCCGCTAAAACTGGGGATAGCGCACGTAATTTAAGGGGATTTAACGGAAACTTATCTTGACCTTCTCCCCTTTTACCGGAATTACTGCTAAAGTCTTGTAAACTCCAAGGGTAGTGCTTTGACCACAACAAACCCTGTGCAAAGCATCCCCCTTCGGTTACCCTTGGTGCAAAGCATCCCCCTCTTCGGTTATGCTTCCGGTAGCATTCCCGCAACCAAACCCAAAATCCCGATCCAGAACCCACGGGGTTTCCTCCCGTCTTAAATCCGGCCCAGCCCTTGCCCCAAGCAGCCCCGTGCGGGTCTAAGTTCCCTATACATCAACTTATATTCCCTCCTATCTATTGGCTTGAACCCTAAGCCCAAGCTTATATAAACCCCTATCTCACTCTGAAGTTTCCCTCCCCGAAGTTTCCCCTAACCCAACCCCCCTCAAGCTGCTAGTTTTCCCCCCTTACTTTATTGACACGATTGATTCGCACGATTTGGCCCTTAACCCCCCACAACCCCTCCCACTACCATCCTCCCCCCCAAGCCCCTGGCCCCCTCGGTATTGAGGAACAGCGTTTCCGCAGCCAGGGTCAACCTTCGCTGTGTTGACAAGGTTGCCTGGACTGCCAGGAGTTGGGCCATGCCAGCGGGAACATGTCACCCTTGCAGCGGCCTCCCCCAGCACCCGCCCAGTTTGGGAGCCGCCATGCCCTGAGCAAGAGCCGCCATGCCTTGAGCAAGAGCCAAAGGGAGGGCAACCGGGCCAAGGGCCAACCGCAGCGGGACCATCCCAGCAGCCCAAGTGATCGCCGTGATCGCCTGCCTGGGGCAGACCCCCTAACTGGCCCTCTGTAGAGCCTCTGAGCCAGCCGCCCCCAGGTCAGGCAGCACCCCCTATCCCCCGGTCTTGATCTGGACCATCTTGGCCTTGGCCTTGAGACAGGCATTGGGCTGTACGGCTGGAGCGCGATCGACCTGTAACCTAAGCATTCAACCCCCATGGCCCACGGGTACAGCCGCCCCCGCCCTGAACCGCAGCCTGCCCCCCTCACCTCCCAGCCCTTGCAGGCTTAAGCCGGGATTCCTACGTCCCCCTGTCCTGACTCGCTTCATAGCCCGATCGTAGGCCAGTTTTTGCTTTTTCCCTCTGTTCCTTTTCGATTCCTAGCTTTACACCTTCATTTTTCAACAGTTCACAGGAGTTACATGACTAAATCTCAAACACAAGCCACCCTCAAAGTGATTCCCCTCGGTGGTCTCCACGAAATCGGTAAGAATACCTGCGTCTTTGAATATCAAGATGAGATCATTCTGCTGGATGCAGGGCTTGGGTTTCCCACCGATGGAATGCACGGGGTCAATATCGTTTTGCCCGATGTGACCTACCTGCGGGAAAATGCCCATAAAATTCAGGGCATGATCGTGACCCACGGCCACGAGGATCATATTGGGGGCATTGCCTTCCACCTCAAGCAATTTGATATTCCCGTCATCTACGGCCCTCGCCTCGCCATGGCTCTGCTCAAAGGCAAACTGGAGGAAGCCGGTGCCCTGAAGCGTACCACCTTGAAAAATGTGTTACCTCGCGATGTGGTGCGGCTGGGCAAGTTCTTTGAGGTGGAATTTATTCGCAATACCCACTCCATTGCCGATAGCTTCACCGTTGCCATTCGGACCCCCATTGGAGTTGTCATCCACAGCGGTGACTTTAAGGTTGACCATACCCCCGTGGATGGGGAGCATTTTGACTTCCAGCGGCTGGCCCAATACGGCGAGGAAGGGGTGCTCTGCCTCATGAGCGACTCCACCAACTCGGAAACCCCTGGCTTTACCCCTTCAGAAAAGTCGGTGTGGCCCAACCTCGATCGCGTCTTTGCCGAAGCCCCCGCTCGTCTGTTGGTTACCACCTTTGCTTCGTCGGTCCACCGGGTTAATATGCTGCTGCAACTGGCCGAGAAACATGGCCGATCGGTCGCGGTTTTGGGCCGATCGATGCTGAATGTCATCGACCATGCCCGTACCCTCGGCTATATTCGCTGCAAAGATGAGCTATTCCTTTCTTTGCGCCAAATTCGCGACATTCCTGAAAATAAGCTTCTGATCTTAACCACGGGATCCCAGGGGGAACCCCTCGCAGCCCTCACCCGCATTGCCAAGGGCGCACATCGGGATGTCAAGATTAAAGCGGGCGATACCGTGGTCTTTTCCGCTAACCCCATTCCGGGCAATACGATCGCCGTTGTCAACACGATCGACTTAATCATGCGCCAGGGTGCCCATGTGGTCTATGGCCGCAACAAGGGAGTCCATGTCTCAGGCCACGGGTGCCAGGAAGATCAAAAGCTGATGATCGCCCTGACCCGCCCCAAATTCTTCCTGCCCGTCCACGGTGAGCATCGGATGCTGGTGCAACATGCCAAAACAGCCCAGAGCATGGGCGTTCCCGCCGAAAACATGGTGATTATCGACAATGGCGATGTGGTCGAGCTAAGCCCTGACAGTATTCGCAAGACCGATCGGGTTCACGCCGGAATTGCCCTGGTGGATACCTCGCGGGTGGGCATGGTTGATGATCACGTCCTCAAGGAGCGGCAGCAACTGGCCGAGGATGGCATGGTTACCGTGATGACGCTGATTAATCAGCAGGGCCAATTGGTCCAGCCCCCGGAGGTTCAGTGTCGCGGGGTGATTTTGGCGGGCGATCGCCAGCGGATGACCACCTGGGCAACCCGCGAGATTGAAATGGTCCTGAAGGAGCGCAGCATCGACTTCCACCAAGCCCACAGCAATGGCACCGGAGTCCACGAAATTGACTGGATGGGGATTCAGTCCCAAATTGAACGGGGTCTTCAGCAACGGCTCCGGCGCGAGTTGAAAAGCCGCCCCTTGGTCATTGTCATGATCCAACCCGTAGAAACGCCGGTTGCCCAGGGGTCAGCCGCCTCCATGGGACCAAGCCGGTCCACCCCCACCCCTAACCCTTCCACTCCCAATACACCTACTCCCAATACACCCACCCCCAAAACACCGGCCCCCAAAACACCGGCCCAAAATGCTGCCAGTCATGCAGCCAACACCGGAGCACCCCAGCCGGATCCCCGCGCCGAGTTCCCCAACCGCACCACCAAGCGGCGATCGTCCGCTGCGGCCTTAGCCTCCTAAGCTCCCTTCTTAGGAGCGATCTTGCTCCCCTCCCTCTCCCGTCCTGGGAGAGGGGCTAGGGGTAAGGGAGACCCAGAGGGTCCATTGCAGGGTCCATTGCACTTTGGCAGATGCACCCCGTCGGTAGGGACACAATCCCCCCGTGGGTGCCCCGGTTGTGGGTCTGAAGAGGCTCATCTCACCCAAGGGGTTATGGTGGATAGCCATCTCGGCTGTCCATGCGCGAAAGGGGGATACACACAAAAAAACAAAATGGTGGAACCTAGCGCATTACATCGAGCACGGTCATTCCACCATTTTTAAGATCTGAGAGTGGTCATTTCCTGGGGAAACAGCCCTCTAGATCCCGGTTCAGTCTATTGAAGTGTGGCGTTTTTGAACAACGTCGCTGCAACAATCGGCAGACGATCGTCTGAAAAACTGGCCCTAGGAGAACCTACATGCCAGAACCAACACCCACGTAAGCACCGTAGAAGAAGATACCGACGACGGTCAGTGCGCCGGTAACTGCGATCGTTCCAACAATCCAAAGGGGAATCTTAGCGTCTGCCATGGTCTTAAAATCCTCTAGTTAAAGAAGTAGCTGGAAAACAGAATCCCTAATACGAAGATTAGGAGAAGACCCAAAAAGAAAGAGGTGCGGTTCAGTTCAACCGGTTGGCTATTGGGATTAGGAGATTTGTCCATGGGTAAATTAACGCTGAATGAACTGCATGGCGGCGATCGCGCCGAGGAAGAAGACCGTGGGGACGGCTAAGGTGTGTACGGCGAGCCACCGCACCGTAAAAATAGGATAAGTAATGGGCTGATTGAGATTACGACCTGCCATAGGGATTATCTAAAACTTGCAAAAACTACTGGTTCAGAAACTCTTCGATCTGCTGCTTTGCTTCGTAGCGATCGGACACCACGGGAGCCTTAATCGCGTCCTGAGCGTAATACTCATTGGGACGGGGGGTACCGAAGGCATCGTAGGCTAAGCCAGTGCTCACAAATAACCAGCCTGCTAAAAACAGCGCAGGAATGGTAATGCTGTGGATAATCCAGTAGCGAACACTGGTCACGATATCGGCAAAGGGACGTTCCCCTGTACTGCCTCCAGCCATAATGTTTTCCTCCTCAATATAGCAACGAGTGCTTTTCTTAAATATCTTATCGGAGACTGACAACAGTAGACCCCCCACCCCGAAAACTTTTGACCACTCCCGCAAACAACAGCCCTGGAAGGCTCAGATTTAGATCGATCCGAGGGACCGATCCTGCTGGGCCAAATGTTTGGGCCTTGGCGAGGCTGGGAAACTCCCAGCGAGTGCTTCTAAGCTTCAGTGCACGGATTAACAAACCCGATCGGAAATCTAACGCTGTTGTGGTCCGTCGTTAAAGGCCAAAATCCCCATGCTAACAGTCTGGAACAGTCGCTTGGGGACTTTGGTTAAGGATATCTCATTGGGGGGACAGGTGGGAGAGAACTTCTGCTGAAAGCAGCCAAAGCCCAGAGTGAACCTCAGGATGAACCCCAGGGTGAACCCCAAAGTGCCCCACCCCAACCCCCTAGGGACGGGTCAGAATATCATCCGTGCGCTCTGCACTCCCCGCCCCTGAATAGACAACGCCTCGCTGCACATCCAGGGTCAGCAGCAGCCCCTCGCGGATCGATCGGGTTGCATTTTCAACCCCCACAATCACGGGGATGCCCAACCGCAGACCAATCACAGCGGCATGGCTGGTGAGGCTATCCTCTTCTGTAATAATGCCGCCCGCCTTGCGGATGACCTCGATATAGTCCACCGAGGTTTGGGGCACAACCAGAATTTCCCCCGGATTAAAGCCATGGATATCTAGGGCGTTGTGGGCAATCCGGGCGCGACCACTGACCGATCCCTGACCAATGCCAACGCCCTGGCCCAATACCGAGGTGACCAGTTCCACCTTAATCAAATCCGTGGAACCCGAAACCCCTTGCAGAGTCCCGGCGGTCATCACCACCAGATCCCCAGCCGTTAACAGAGCCTTTTCCTGGGCAACATTGAGGGCGGCCTGGAAGGTCTGGCCCGTGGAGGGCAGATCCAAGACCAGGAGCGGTTTCACACCCCAAGCCAGTTGCAATTGGCGGGCCACATCGACATGGGGGGTTACGGCTAAAATTGGGGTAATGGGGCGAAACTTGGAGACATTACGGGCCGTTGCGCCGGTTTTGGTCATGGTCATAATGGCGGCGGCATCCAGTTGGGTGGCGATCGTGCCCACGGCTTCACTGATGGCATGGGGAATCGATCGCACCTTCATGGGGGGGGTATTGGCGATCGCCTGCTCCTGCTCAATGCGGGTGGCAATCCGAGCCATGGTCGCCACAGCCTCCACCGGATACTCGCCCACCGCTGTTTCATTGGACAGCATCACCGCATCGGTACCATCCAAAATGGCATTGGCCACGTCGGAGATTTCCGCCCGTGTGGCGCGGGCATTGCTCACCATGCTGTCTAGCATCTGAGTTGCCGTAATCACTGGGATCGCTAAACTCCGGGCCGTCGCAATCAGCCGCTTTTGCAAAATGGGCACATCCTCAGCGGGTAACTCAACCCCCAAGTCACCCCGCGCCACCATCACCCCATCACAGAGGGACAGAACGGCCTCCATTTGCTCGATCGCCTCATGCTTCTCAATCTTGGCAATCACCGGCACCTGTTTCCCGGCACCAGAGATCAGTTCCTTAATTTCCAGCACATCCTGGGGGTTGCGGACAAAGCTCAGGGCAACCCAGTCTACCCCTTGATCCAAACCAAACACGAGGTCTTTGCGGTCTTTGTCGGTGAGGGCTTTAATCGACAAGTAGACCCCAGGGAAGTTGACCCCCTTGTTATTGGAGAGCTTGCCGCCCACCACCACCCGGCAATGGAGTGCTTTCGCCGCCCGATCGACCGTCTCCACCTGCATTTCTACACGGCCATCATCCAGCAAAATCGTTGCACCCTCTGGCACCTCCTCTGCAAGCTTGTCATAGCTCACACACCCTTCAGTTTGGGTACAGGGGATGGGGTTACTCGTGAGGGTGTAGGGATCTCCTTTGGCAAGGACGATCGGTCCAGCCTCATATTTACCGAGGCGAATCTTGGGGCCTTGGAGATCCTGCAAAATCCCCACCGGTTGGTTCAGTTCAAAGGAAATCTGACGAATGAGGCGGATACTGCGCTGGTGATCGTCATGGGTGCCATGGGAAAAGTTGAGGCGTAGCGTGGTGGCTCCCGCTTCAATGAGAGCTTTGAGCACATCGGGTTTACTCGTGGCAGGGCCGATCGTGGCGACAATTTTGGTACGGCGCAGGGATTTATGCAGTGGCATTGCAGCGTTGACAATAATGGGAGGATAGGGAGGGTGCCCAGCCTCTCTAGGACTCAGGGAAACGAGGATGGGGGTCGATGAGGCTGAGGCTAGTGCTGGTTACGTCGCTCGGTTAAGACGTGGCTCTGTTAATCCATAACTAGGTTGAGACCTCGATCGCGCCGCCTTCACACTCCCCATGAATAAGAACTGTGTCAAGGTGAGCCTACAAATTATCCCACTCAATTACCCCGCTCACGGCATTC
>JAYKJG010000457.1:0-9485 GCA_035286285.1 Prochlorothrix sp. | reverse complement strand
CGATCGCGTAGGGGCAAACCCCCCGTGGTTGCCCCTGTATTTGGCGGTCAGAGGGTCGGCACAGGGGCACGACCCCTACCCGTTTATTCTGTTTCAGGCTCAACGGATTTGGTATTAGAGGCGGCGGGGAGCAAGAACGTAGGGCAGTTCCTGGCTGAGGTGCCATGCATCTACGCCGAGGACCGATCGGCGCTGGGCCAGTTGGATCCCAGCCTGGGAATGCCACCAGACCGCTGCTTTAACCTGTGCTGCTGCATCCTCTCCCTGGGCTTGGGCGATCGCCATTAGCCCCCCCATCAGCCCCGCCAACACATCCCCACTGCCTCCCCGTGCTAGGGCAGGCGTACTGTCGCCATTAATCCAGGTTACGTTTTGGGTCTGGCCTGGGGTTACGCCTGGGGGCTGGGCGATCGCCGTTCTGGCCCCCTTCAAAACCACCACGGCCCCGCTTTGGGCTGCTGCTTGGGTTGCCCGCTCTGCTAGGGTCAAGCTAGGGCTATCGAGACTAAGATCGGGGAAAAGTCGCCGAAATTCGCCCCAGTGGGGAGTGAGGACGGTTAGGGCCGATCGGGACTGGAGGATTGGGCTGATCTCACCGGATTGGGCCAGGGCAGTGAGGCCATCGGCATCCAGTAAGAGGGGGCAGCGCTGGGGTAGAACCCAGGGGAGGAGGGCTTGGGCGGCGGCGATCGTTAAACCGGGGCCAAAGACGATCGCATCAAACCGACTGAGATCCAAACTGGCCGGAAACTGGCGTATTGCGCCCTCGGAGTCCTCTGGGCAGGGAATGACCAAGCCTTCGGGCAATTGCCCGGAAAGTTGCCCCTGAAGGGCCGCTGGAGCCGCGATCGAGACCATGCCCACCCCACTCGCCCGCGCCCCCATCCCCGCCAGTAGGGCCGCGCCCCGGTAGCGTTGGGATCCCACAACCAGCAAAACTTGGCCCCGACGGTATTTGTGACTGGTGGCTGGAATTGCGAGGGGGAGCGCCGATCGGGCAATTTCTGGAGTTAGGCGTTGCCAAGCCGGAGTTTCCCCCACAATAGCCGCAATATCGGCCTCCGGTAGCCCAAAGGGCAGATGGGTCACGGTTCCCAAGCTCTCCAGGGCTGTTTCTTCCAGTGCCCCCCGTTTCCACAGTCCCAAACAGAGGGTTTCCGTGGCGCGGACTGCGGTTCCCAGGATGCGCCCGGTGTCGGTGTGCAAGCCCGACGGCAGATCAATGCTGATGACGGGGGTAGCGGTGCCGCTGGGGTGAGTTGAGGCCGTCCAGGGAGTTGGGCGATCGGTCTGGCCTAGGGTTTGGCCATTGAGCCAATCGACCCCCGCCGCTATGGCTCCCGTTAAGGGCCGCTCCAAGCCAAAGCCAAACAGCCCATCCAGCCACCAATCCCGCTGTCCTAGGGCTTCGATCTGCTCCACCACGGCAATGCCTAAGCTTTGGCCATAGGCGCTGTGGGCTGCGGTCAGGGGTTTGAGCCGGGTCAAGGGGGACCAAACACCGACCTCGTACCCGGCCAAGTGCAACTCCCGCGCCACAACCCAAGCATCCCCGCCGTTGTGTCCCGGTCCTGCCAAAACCCCAACCCTAGGCCACTGCGATCGGGGATAGCGCCCCTGAACCTGGCGACTGATTAGCCCTGCGACCTTTTCCATGAGGGCGGCGACGGGCATTCCTGCGGCAAAGACTCGGCTTTCGATCGCCTGCATTTGGGCGGCGGTGACGATCGCGGTGTCTTGGAGCAGCGTGGTGTGGTGCATAGAACCCAAACTCAACTTACTCCTGTGCGGTCTGTTGTGGGGGCTGATACCACTCGATCCCCGCTTCAGTACAGACTCCCGTCAGGGGGCGATCCCACGGATCATGGGGCAAGGTGTCTTGGAGGTGGTCGGCAAACAAAATCCCCAGCGTAACCACTTGATTCCAGGGAGCCTTGCTGAGGAGGCGATCGTAAAAGCCCCCCCCATAGCCCAGACGATAGCCCTGGCGATCGCAGGCAACACAGGGCACCAGAACCAGATCGACGGTTTTGGGGTCGAGCAGGGGGGCGGTGGCTTCGGGACTCCAAATGCCATAGCGATCCTGGGTTAAGGGCTGGCCCAAACTCCAGCGGTGCCAGACCAGATCGGGACCGACACAGCGGGGCAAGCCCCAGCGCTTGGGCAGGGTCCACAGGGAGCTAAGGTCGGGTTCGTGGCGAAAACTCCAGTAGCCCAGCACGGTTTGGGCGTGGTGGAACTGGGGGCTACGGCGCAGGTGCTGACAGAGGCGATGGCTACGATCGAGCCAGCGATAGGGGTCCAAGGCTTGGCGCTGGTGCAGGAGATGACGGCGCAGCTCGGCTTTGGTGGGCACAGAGGGAGATAAGGGCATGGGTGGGGGGGCGGGGTGAAGGGAGTCGAGGGGGTTCGTGAGGCAAGGCGCGGTTCAGGTCGCGGTTTTAATCAGGTCGCGGTTTTAAGGGGTAGCCCTCGGAAGATTTTGCTGGAGAAAAGCAACGGTAGGCTCCTCAAAAAACTGCACAGAGGGCCATGCCATACGAGGGCCATGGTAGATACAGCGGCGTGGACAAGGGGGGTTTGCGTTCTGCCATGGTTTTCCTTGTATGGTTAAGTCAGCCCGATGGGTGTATCCCCCGATCGCGCTTGGACCGCCGGTCCGGCTCTCCCACAACACCCGCTTGGGTGGGATAGCCCCTCTGGCCCGTCTACAAGGGGATGGACCTGTTCGCGGTGCCTGTTGTGCGGTTTTTCCCCAGTCCTGTTCGATCGAACGGATAGGTTTTAAACGATAGTTTTAACGATATTGATTTTAACCATCTCAGCTTGCCCTGGTGTTTCTATCTTCCCCTATTCTGGCGGCGAGGGCTGTATCCGTGGACTCGTCTTGCTCCGGCGCACACCGTGCCCCAGCCTTCTCAAGGTCTCTATTCTGCAACCACTGTGCCCTTCTCCCAGCTTAGCAACAGTCTGATTGATATTCTGGCCACACTCTCAGCAGCCGCAGCGGGGGGAATGCGGGTGGCGTTGCCCTTGTTGGCGGTGGTGTTGATCCAGCAAGGCACCCCCGGCGATCGGCTCCCGCTGTTGGGTGTTTTGCAGTCCAACCCGGCCTTTGGTGCCTTGGTCAGTTGGTCTATTTTTGAAGTTCTCGCCTCCAAAACCCTCTTGGGCCAACGGCTCCAGCAGATGATCCAACTGTTCTTTAGTCCGCTGGCGGGGGCCATTTTGGCGATCGCCGTGGCCACGAATCGGGACGTAGCGGCTTGGTTGCTGGGGATTTTGGCGGGGGTGGGGGGAATGCTGGCTTTAGTGCTGTATTTGGTGAAAACGGGCTGGTTTTACCGGCTGCGGGGACTGCCGCCCTGGCTGACCTTGGGGGAAGACTTGCTCTGTGTTGCTTTGGTGTTTTTGGCCTTTGGGGCACCGAGGGAGGGGGGAGTGTTGGCCTTGATTCTGCTGTGGTTGGCGATTCGCAGTTCTTCTGCCTGGTACCAGTGGTATCAAGCTAGCCCTAGCCTGCTCGATCGTGGCGATCGGCCCCCGCCGCAGTCCGATCGTCCCTAAACGGGGGTGAAGGGGTCTGGGGCAAGTGGCACACTGGAGAAGGTGACCGGATGAGTGGGAGGTTTTTTCCATGCAATGGCAACAGGATTTGCGCTATTTGCTGCGGCGGGCCGCAGGGGGCTTTCTGTTTGGGGTGCCCCTACTCTACACCGTGGAACTGTGGTCGATCGGGGCCATTACTCGCCCGTCTTGGTTGTTGGGCGCAGTGGCCATTGGTTGGATCATTGTTTTCCTAATGCTTCAGGCCGAAGGACTGCGGCGACACCAACGCCCGACGTTGTGTGCCGGTGCCATGGATGCGATCGAAGTCCTCGGCGTTGGCATTGTCTGTGCCACCCTGTCCCTATTCTTGCTGCGCCGCATCACTGGGGATACGCCGCTGCTGGAAAGCCTGGGCAAAATTGTCTTTGAAGCGATTCCCTTTTCCTTTGGGGCGGCGCTGGCTGCGTCGATCTTGGAGGGCGATCGTCGCCTGTCCCTGCCTTTGCCCCCGCCTGCTGTTGCGATCGAACCCGGTGAACCCGCGATCGAACCCAGTGACACCCCGATCGAACCCGCGATCGATCCCAACTGGTCCCAACGTCTGGATCTGGGCGAAACCTTAGCAGATCTAGATGCAACCCTGCTGGGGGCTTTTATTATTGCCTTTAATATCGCCCCAACGGACGAAATCACCATCCTAGCGACGGATATCCCGACCCTTTGGCTCCTGCTGATTGTTGCGGCCTCCTTGGCCATGTCCTACACGATCGTCTTTGTCGCGGGCTTCCCCAACCAAGACGAACGCCAACACCAACGGGGACTGTTTCAGCAACCCTTCAGCGAAACCGTCATCGCCTATCTCATTTCCCTCGGCGCTGCCGTGGCCATGCTCTGCTTTTTCCATAAGGTCGGCCTGAGCGATCCCTGGCAAAAGTGGCTCAGTTACACCGTTGTTTTGGGGTTACCGGCCTCGATCGGGGGGGCCGCCGGTCGGATTATCGTTTAGGCAGGCACGCCCCACACAGGTTAAGATGGCCCTCTGTAGCGTCAGATATAGCTTCAGCGATCGCTTCAGAGCCGTCAGCAAACCCCATAGGCCCCTAGAACTTAAGCTAAAATTTGAACGGCCTAACACCAGATCCTAGGTCGTGGTCAGAACGAGAGTCCTTGCCCCACCGCCTGCATTTCCCGCCCTCACCTTTCCCCTGCGTGTCTTTAACTCCCCCTTCCACCCCCCCCACCCGATCGTCCCTACGCTGGTTTACCTTCACCCTAGCCAGTTGTATTTTGCTGGTTTTGGTCGGTTTAATTCTCTATGCCGGTTTAGTCACCCAAAATCAACCCCCGATTCTCAAAGCTGAGCTACTTTCGCCCTTTCGCGAGGTGGAAGGGAGCTATTATGTGCCCTTTCGAGTGACCAATGTGGGGGGAGAAAGCGCCGAGGCAATTCAGATTATGGCGGAACTGCGGACGGGGGACGATGAGCCAGAGACGGGGGAGCAGCAGCTAGAGTCCCTCTCCAGCGGCGAAACGGTGCGGGGAAGCTTTGTTTTTAGCCACAATCCAGAACAGGGCCAGCTTAATCTGCGCGTTGCCAGCTATCGCAGCCCCCAAGCCCTCCAAACCACCCCCGCCACCGGGGACTCAGACGCGCCCACCCCCTCGAAACACCCAAAACCCTCCCCCCAAGCCCCCTAGGGGCAGGTTGCCCCAACAACCTCGAACTCCCTACCCCAAACTTAACCCAATCTGCCCTCCCTTGCCGGAATCTCGGTTACCCAGCGATGATGGAGGGGGTGGGTTTTAGGGCAAAGTAAGCGGGCGGGTTTGGGGGAGTAACTGCAAGAGAGCAGGATCCGGAGGAGAAACCCGCCCCTAGGACTGCTGTTCAGAGGTTTCTGGGGAAATGAGCAGGAAATGCTTGCCGCTGTGCAATCTAGACCGCTGTTAGGGGCTGGGCCTGCTTTTCGTAGACGACTTCATAGAGGGCATTGGTGGGCAGTTGGGTGAACAGCGGGGCCATCTTCCGTAAAATGGCATCGTGAACCTCACCTTGGTTCTCGCCCATATCCTCAACGCTTTCCCAAAAAATTATCGATATCCCCCGGTTTGTACCTTGCTCCTGGAGCAGATAAGCCCCCTTAAAGCCGTAGCCGTAGGTTTTGACGGCTTCTTCGTAGAGTTTCTGGGCTTCAGCAAACTTTCCGGGTTTGAATTCACCGATCGCTACATGGGCACACTGACGCTTTAGGAAATCATGGAAGTCACTCATCGCTTGCCTCCTGGGATCGCTACCATAGATTGCCTTGATCATAAGGGCTTATTGTGCGTCTAAAGAATAAATCTCATTACATTTTCTGTGGTTTCCGATACAATCTTCAACCTGGTTTTCATAAATCCTTTAAGTTCTGGATGCAGGTGCGGTAGTGGTCTAGTTTATCCATTCCACAATCTCCTCGGTGACGGGGTTATAGACTAAGAGGTTGATCTGGTGCAGGCCGATCGCGGTTTGGGCGAAGCGGCTTTGGAAGAAGGTTTTATAGGCTTCTAGGGGAACGGCGAGGTAGAGCGTTCGGTTTTCTTCTTGGGCATCCAGCATAATTTTATAGTTTAAGTACTGCCCCAGGGCGGTGTGGAAGTCGCTGATGGGGGAGGGGCTGATGAAGCTTTTGATTGCGACGGCGATTTTGTCTTCTCCACGATCGGCGGCGATCAGGCGTTCGGCGGCGAGGTCGATTTTGACTTTTATTTCTTCCCATTCCAGTTCAAGGGGGTCATGGGAGATGTGCCACTGGTCTTTTTCGAGGCCGTTCCGGACGGCGTTATGAAAAAGGTCTTTTGCGCTCATGGGAGTCGGATCCTGCCAGTAAGGAGTTTTTGCATCATGCCTTATTGGAGGTTCTGGATTGTGGGTGCGCTGCTCTTCGAGAGCGGTGATTTCAGGCCGGAGGTCTTGGAGAACTTGGGGGGTGAAGGGGTTTTGGCCGGACTGGAGGGCGCGGATCCCCGCGATCGCTGGGGCGGATTATACTGAAACGACTGGTGATTTTTGAGGGAGGTTGGACGATGAGCCAAGCTGTATTGGACAGGTTACGGGTTTTGCAGGAGTTTTCCCGATCGGGGGGTGGCAGTGAGTTGCTGGTTCGATCGCTGGATAAGATTATTAGCTTGGAACGGGAGCGGCTGACGGCAAAGCTGGAGGAGTTGGCGGAAGGGCTGCGGGTCTATGAGGCCAAATATCCCTGGACTTCGGCGATGTTTCAGGAGCAGTTTTTGGCGGGGACTTTGGGGGATGCGATCGATTTTTTTGAGTGGAGTGTGTTGTATGAGCTATGGCAAGGGACTCACCAACGGCTTCAGATCCTATCGTCACGGGATAGAGATCAGGGGGGTGCATCTCACTTTTGCCAATGGACAGTCGATCCGACTATCCCACAGTGAAGATTTTGTGAGATAAGCCCCTGGCCTGTCCAAAGTGAGATGGTCCCTGACTGCCCAACCTCCTTACTCTCAAATTCCGTGTTATTCTGGAAATGCTTTGCTACGCTATAGGGCTATGAACTGCCAAAAGCTTATAAAACAACTTGTATCAGTCATCATTTTTTGTGAAGCCACATTGAGCCTCAGTATTGCAAGAGTACTAGCTCAACCCACCGATCTGGGTGAAGACTCCCCTTTCAGTACCGAGAGTCTTTTGATCAGTGATACACATGTAGCAAGTGATACAGATGTAACATACGAGTGTTTACTGAGTCCAGAAGGAATCCCTACAACTTATGCTCGGCTTGATGGTGGGACACAGAATATACCCTTAATTCGTTGGCAAAGTAATTACTTTTCAAGATCCGGCTGGTCAGAACGTACTCGTTGTATTGAAGTAAGTCAAAGGTTTCAGGCATTTAATGAAGCTAATCAATTAAGATACTTAATACCTACTTATGTCCAGTCTAATTCCGGTGTCTGGTATCCAGTTATCTGTACTACCCCTGATCCTGATTCAACCCGATGTGGTGGTTTACTCATCACTTTACCACTAGGAGAAAATCCCAATATCGTTCTTGAAGAACTTGCGATAGCTGTTCGACAAGGTACTTTTATCACACTCGGTGGTGATGAATTCTTAGCTATTGATCTTGAAGCACAACTGCGCTTGTTCAATAACCTTCACAACCATGAATCAGTTTATCCTCTATTTCCTCCTATGGACTCTTCAACAAAAACTGATCAAGTGTGTGAAAACCATATTAACCGAAATACGGATCATGACTCCGGAGAAATTTTAGATAATAGTGGTGAAGACTATGACACTCTTCGTAGTTCATGTGATGAAGGCTTAGAGAATATTGAAAACCATACACAAGAAAAATAATCAGCTCTCTTGGGTCTATGGTTGAGAATGTGCCTAGTGATACATATTTTCACTGGGTGCATTGACTAAACCCTGACTGTAACGGGAATCGAGGAATAATAAGCCTAACCTCTCACCGTAAACCCAGGAAAGCCAAATCATTATAAAGTCACTGCTGGAATATCACTACCACCAACTATAGAAAAGATTTGTTGAAGAATAGCATTTGCACTTTCCTCTGGCTCAACTTGAAACAGTACATCTTCGCAGGTTTGATCATCCGTAGATAATATGCACACTACATTATTGTCATTGTGATAACGAGCACCTACATTGCTTAGCTTTCCTAAGCTGTAGAAGTAGTGAAAGCGTCTAGACACAATTAAACAGTTCCTAACGGGTGAGTAGCCAAACTCATTGTAGGTCTCAGATTTCCACTGAATAACTGCTCGATTGAATACGCCCTCGGAAGAATAGTACCGCACATAAGTAGTGGGAGTACCTTCAACATTTCTGAGACACTCAAAGTTAATTTCAACATCAGAACTACTACTTCTAGAATTTAGATCTAAGCCAGTGGATCCTTCTTGTTCAGTTACGACTTTACTGCGAGCCGAATAGATCTGCTCGTAAGCAAGAATTATACTTTTTGCGACAGGATCTATCTCTTGTCTACGAGGGAATAGCTCCATGCCAATAATGATTCTATCAAAAAGTTTGATTATTGTATCTAAATCAGTATTGACAGATGACCGGGTTGTTGCTAAGTCCTCTTCTATGGTTAACTTTTCATTCTGCGCTGCTTGAACTTGTGCCTGCAAGCGTTGAAGCTGTTCTTGATTGGCTTGGATTGCTGCCTCCAAGCCCGCACGATCCTGAATAAGGTCACGACTGCGACTCTCAGTCGCCGTTAAGTCGATCTGGGCTTGCTCTAAATCTATCTGTATTTGCTCTCGCAGTGCTTCTTCTTGAACTTTCTCTGCTGCAACTCTGTCACGTTCTGACCTTGCCGTACTTACCTTAAGCTCTGCCTCTTGTTCTCTGAAGGCAGCATCTTGTTGAACTTTCTCAAGATCAGCTAAGCTTTGTTCGAGTTCAGCTAATGTTGCTTGCTGCTGCTGCACTGATGTCAGTCGCTCTTCCTCAGCCTCGTCTGCTAATCGTCGCACTTGTTGTGCTTCTTGTAAGGTGTATACAGTTATTGCTACTGCTACCGCCGCAATAGCCAGGGTTATAGTACTGACTCGAACACCCAGTTGCCGTAAACGATCCGTTTCTTGGGTTGCCCTGTCTACATCTTGCTGCGCTTTAGCTAGTTGGAGTTCTGCATGATCATGTGCGTTTTGTAAAATTACCTTCGCCTCCTCCTCCGCCGCCAGCCGCTGCTGCATCTCCCGCACCATCCCCTCCCGGCTCAGGCGCAAAAACTCCTCATCCTCCTCACTCAGCCGCTTCCCCTTGGCCCACCCTTCCGCCTGTTCCAACGCCTCCCCCCGGAGCAAAAAACCATCCTGATTCCCGCTCTCCTGCCACGATCGCAGCGCCTCCCCATAAAACCCCGGACGCAACTCCTCCAACAGCCCCTGCG
>JAYKJG010000456.1:0-4261 GCA_035286285.1 Prochlorothrix sp. | reverse complement strand
CGCCAACCGGATACCGTCGCCGATTTGGTCAGCTTGGGGGATGCTTGGTTACCGGCAGCGGTGCGCCAAGGGGTCATCCAGCCATTTCCGGAGCCGGGGGAGGGAGAGCCATGGCTCAGTTGGGCCTGGATGCCGGAATTTTGGCGGAATCTGGGGCGACGGGACGGGGAGGGGTTCCCCAGTGCGACGGGTCAACTGTGGGCGGTGCCTTACCGCTGGGGCAGTACGGTGATTGCCTATCGGCAGGATCAAACCCAGCAGTGGGGCTGGGAGCCGCAGGATTGGGACGATCTCTGGCGCGAGGAGGTGCGCGATCGCCTGCTGTTGCCCGACCATGCCCGTGAGGTGATGGGGCTGGTGGCGAAGTCTTTAGGTTATTCCTATAATCAACCTAATCCGGATAAAATCCCAGGTTTTACCACAAAGTTAGCGCAATTACAGCAGCAGGTTAAGTTTTATAGCTCCAATACCTATCTTCAGCCGTTGTTACTGGGGGATGCGGCGATCGCGGTGGGTTGGTCCACGGATCTGTTACCGTTGCTGGCCTACGATCGCAAGATCCGCCTGGTTTTTCCCCCCAGTGGTACGGCTCTCTGGGCTGATCTGTGGGTCCGGCCTCGAACGGCGGCGGGAGATCAAGTGACCCTCAATGAATGGATTAATTTTTGCTGGGATCCCAAAATTGCGCCTAAATTCGCTGAACTAGGTAAGGGAACCTCGCCCCTAGGCACTGGGGTCGATCCCAGTACCGTGAGCCAAAGTCATATTCTGGTTCCACCCCAAGAAGTCTTCGATCGCTGTGAGTTCATTAACCCCTTACCGCCAGAAACTTTGGCCCAATACCAAGATCTTTGGCAGAAAATGCGCCGAAATACCCTCGTTTAGTTCAGTCATTGAGTTCAGTTATGGGGTCCAGTTATGGGGTCCAGTTATGGGGTCCAGTTAAACCCCGCAAGGCGCACCAAATCGCCTTCCCAGACGATCGCCGCCAGTTTGCCGTTGTCCAGTTTCAGCCGCCGGTAGGCCGTGGCCGGAATCCCCAGCACACCCTGACACAGCAAAATCCGCAATAAGCCCCCATGGGCGATCGCCAAATACTGCCCCGCCGGTAACTGGCCAATATCCGCTAAAAATGCTCCTGCCCGATCGGCCACAGCCTCAAAGGGTTCGACACTGGGCGGCACGATCGGATCCTGTTCCCGGTACCACTGCGGGAAGGCTGGATCCTGGGCCAGTTCCTGGGGCGTTTTCCCCTCAAAACAGCCAAAATCCATCTCCCGCAGCCGATCGTCGAGGGTCACCGTCGCCCCTAGCCCCAGTAACTCAGCGGTTCTCAAGGCGCGACGGCGGGGGGAGCAAAAGACTTGGTTTAGCCCTAGGGTTTGGATGCGGGGCGCAAGGGCGAGGATGTCTTGGCGACCCCGATCGCTGAGGTCCAGGTCAGTGGTGGAGTTTAGCCGTCCGGTGGCGTTCCAGTCCGTTGCGCCATGGCGGAGAAGATAGAGCGTTTTCATGGGTCTAGCAGCAGAGTTAGGGCAGCAGCGTGAGCTTAAAGCTGGGTTTGAATTGCATGTACAGCTTGCTGGATTAAATCGTAGAAAAATGGCTCTTGGACATTGACCGATCGCGCTGAAGCCCGATCGGTCCCCAATAACCCCACCGTTTGCCCCTCCTGCACCGCCAAAACCTGGCCTTGGCCGTTGCGAATCCGCAGTTCTTGGCGGCCATCTTGATCGTACACGGCACAGGAATAGGGCCGATCGCCGTAGCTAAAGCTCACCGTTGGGGTCTGCTGACCGGGCATGGGGGCTGGGGGCGGATCTGGGGCTGGGGGTGAATCTGGGGCTGAGGGAGGAACCAATAAAGTTTCTGGGGATGGGGACGGGTTCTGAAGGATTGAGCCGGAATAGCTGCTAATTTCGCTACCCTGGGGGAGTCGCAGGCCGACTAACTCTAGCTCGATCGTCACCTGGCCCCGCCACTCATTTTCCCGCAGCCGATAGGCCACATCCACCCACTCCGGCAGGGGATAATACTCCCCCCAGCGCCATGCAACGGCCTTAATGCTGATCAGTTCTGCCCCCAACTCGACCCCTAGGGTGAGCTTTAAATGGGTCTTATTCTGGCCAATTTGCCGCTGTTCCAGCACCCGCACCTTCTCGCTCCAAAAAACAGGCTCAGGGTTGCCAATGCCCCAGGGATGGAGCCGATCGATTTGGTGGAACAACTCCCCGTCAATGTCTGCCAAACTCAGCGCCGTATCCACCTCCACCAAAGGTTTTAGATGCTCTGGGGCCAGACACTGATGGGCAAAGGCAATCAAGCGCTGGTGAAATGCCTCCAAATTAGACCCTTTGAGGGAAAATCCCCCGGCGGCCCGGTGTCCGCCATGTTTTTCCAGCAAATCCGTGCAATAGTCTAGGGCTTCCGCCACATGAAACTCTGGAATCCCCCGCGCTGAGCCGCGAATCTGCTCCCCCGCCGCATCTTCCCCCGTGGCAATAAACACCGGCACCCCATAGCGCTCCACCAGCCGCGAAGCGACAATGCCGATGACCCCATGGTGCCAATGCTCGCCGACCACCACCAGCACCCGCCGATCGACCAACTGCGATCGCTGCTGTTCTGCCAGGGCGATCGCCGCCTGTTCAATCTCCTCACAGAGCTTTTTGCGTTGGTTATTGGCTGCTTCGCACTCTGCCGCCCGCTGCTGCGCCGTTTCTACCTCCTCTGTAATCAGTAGCTCAATCACCACCTGGGGATCGCCAATGCGACCGATCGCATTAATCCGTGGTCCTAGGCGAAAGCCGATATCCTCTGGTTTTAGGGTTTGGGCCTGGGCCTGGATCGGGGTATTCCTGGCATTTACGCCGGAGGGGGGGGAATTCCTGGCCTGATTGAGGGTGAGTTGTTCTCCTTCGGCGACCTGAATGCCCGCTGCCTGGATGAGGGTTTGAATGCCCAAAATCCGCGATCGGGCCAGTAAATTCAATCCCTGCTTCACCCAGCAGCGATTAACGCCCACCAAGGGCGCAAGGTCGGCGATCGTCCCCAGGGTGAACAACTCCAGCAGCGGTTGCATCAAAACCTGGGCTTGGGCTGGGGACTGGCCGAGGGAATCCGTCAGGGCGACGGCCAAAATATAGGCCACGCCTACCCCCGCTAAACCCCGATAAACCGAGGTTTCTGGCAGTAATTTGGGGTTGAGGATCCCGTCGGCGGGGGGCAACAGGGGCGGCAGATCGTGGTGATCGGTCACAATTACCCTGAGGCCCAACTCCCGCGCTCTGGCGATCGGTCCATAGGCTGCAATGCCGTTATCCACCGTTAGGACCAGGCTAACCCCCTCGGCGTGAAATTCTTCGACAATGCGCTCATTAATGCCGTAGCCTTCTTGCATTCGGCTGGGAATGGCATAATCAACGATCCCGCCCAAACCCCGGAGTGCCCGCATGAGCAAGGCAGTACTGGTCATGCCATCGGCATCGTAGTCGCCGCAGATGGCAATTTTCTGGCCCTGGGTCACTGCCGTCGCCAGTAATTGAACGCTGAGGGCTAGGTCTTCAAATTCCGTCGCCGGATCCGGTAATTCTAGGCGATCGGGATCGAGGAAGGCTTCGATCGCCGCGATGGACTCTAGACCCCGATTGCGCAGGACTTCAACGACCGGGGGCAGAAGGCCCAAAGCGCCGGTAATGCTGTCTAAACGGGAGCGATCGGGGTTACCTACCGCTAAATCAGCCCGCCCTAAGTCTGGACCCTCTAAATCCCCACAACCCTGACCCTCACCATAGGCCTTGCCATCCTCTTTACTATGGCCCCCGATCGCCGCCACAGTTCTCGGCTCCGTTGCCGGTTTGGCCTGTAGCCCATGGGACTCTGAAGCCTTGAGGGTTTGACGTTGCCAACGTTGCTGGGGAAAGGGGGGGCAGGAAACCGGGGACAGGGGGGCACCGGAAGGATGGGTCGGGGAAGACATAGCAACCTCTACGAGGGGACCAGCATAACCTTAGCCTAAGTCTTCCCCCTCGGCGCAGGATCGGCTGGGAGGTCGAATGTGTGCCTCCGGTCCCAAAAGTCTCGTAGTGCGGACTTTAGTCCGTCCTTTGGTCCGCCCCTTGTCCCCTGACCGGTCCCAAAAGTCTCGTAGTGCGGACTTTAGTCCGTCCTTTAGTCCGCCCCTTGTCCCCTGACCGGTCCCAAAAGTCTCGTAGTGCGGACTTTAGTCCGTCCTTTAGTCCGTCCCTTGTCCCCTGACCGG
>JAYKJG010000455.1:0-10245 GCA_035286285.1 Prochlorothrix sp. | reverse complement strand
CCCTACTCCCACTCGATCGTGCCCGGTGGCTTCGAGGTAATGTCATAGACCACCCGGTTCACCCCCTTCACCTCATTGACAATGCGGTTAGAAATCGTCTCCAGCAGATCATAATCCACCCGCGACCAGTCCGCCGTCATGCCGTCTTCACTGGTAATCAGCCGCAACACGATCGGGTGAGCATAGGTTCGCTGATCCCCCATCACCCCCACACTGCGCACCGGCAACAACACCGCAAACGCCTGCCAAAAATCATGGTATAGACCCCGCTGGTTAATCTCCTGCCGCACAATATAATCCGCATCCCGCAAAATATTGAGCCGCTCCGCCGTTACCTCGCCTAGAATCCGAATGGCAAGGCCAGGACCAGGGAATGGATGGCGATTGACGATTTCCTCCGGCAGTCCCACCGATCGGCCCACCTTGCGCACCTCATCCTTAAACAAGCGCCGCAGCGGCTCCACCAGCTTAAAACAGAGATCCTTCGGCAAACCGCCCACATTGTGGTGGCTCTTAATCTTCACCGCCACCCGCTCCCCGGTTTTGGGGTCCACATTGGTATCCGCCGACTCAATCACATCGGGATAGAGCGTGCCTTGGGCTAGATAATCAAACGGACCCAAGCGCCGGGACTCTTCTTCAAAGACCTTGATAAACTCATGGCCGATCCGCTTGCGCTTCTCCTCTGGATCCGTGATGCCATCAATTTGGGTCAAAAACCGCTCCCGCGCATTGATATACTCCACATTAATATGGAATTGCTCCTTAAAGAGCTTAACCAGGCGCTCCGGTTCATACTTGCGCATAAAGCCCTGGTCAATAAACATACAGGTCAGTTGGTCCCCGATCGCCTGGTGCAACAAAAAGGCCAAGGTCGAAGAGTCCACCCCCCCCGACAGCGCCAGCAACACCCGCTTATCCCCCACCTTAGCCCGCACTTCCCGAATCGCCTCTTCCACAAAGGCTTCCGTAGTCCAAGTCGGCTCACACTCACAAATGTGATAGACAAAATTGCGAATCATCGCCATCCCACCCACGGAATGCACCACCTCTGGGTGGAACTGCACGCCATAGAAGGAGCGATCGTGATCGGCGATCGCCGCACAGGGCGTGTTAGTGGTATGGGCCAAAACTGCAAAGCCTTCGGGCAACTGCGTCACCGAATCCCCATGGCTCATCCACATCGTAGAGGCTTCCTCTACATTGGTCAGCAAATCCGTCGGATCCGTAATATAAAGGGCAGCTTTGCCATATTCTGCCAGTTTTGCCCGCTCTACCTGGCCCCCCAACTGCTGCACCATCAGTTGCATTCCATAACACACCCCCAAAATCGGGATGCCCAGTTGCCAAATCTCAGGGTCACAGTGGGGCGCACCCGGATCATAAACGGAGTTCGGACCACCGGAGAGAATAATGCCCTTTGGGTTGAGCTTGCGCAGATGGTCAGCCGTAGTTCTATAGGAAAGCACCTCAGAGTAAACTTGAGTTTCCCGGATACGGCGGGCAATTAGCTCAGAATATTGAGAGCCAAAGTCTAAAATTACGATTATTTGACGGTTCAGATGATCGTGCGCAACGGGAGCAGCGATCGGTTCTGTTTGAGTAGCCACGGCAGTAACCCTATGGTAGGCGGAGCAAAAAACGGCAACAGGAGTCAGGACTGAGAAAGAGGATGAGGGTAGATAGTCTATCGCATTTTAGGGTTTAGGGGAAAGGCAGATTAGTTTACTTACCATAAATCCTCTGGGCCTGGAAAATCAGAACTTCATTAAAAATTGCGATTACTTCATAATGACTTGGTATTACTTCATAATCGTTAAAGGAATCAAGAATTTTAGCGCTCCAGCTTATCGCAGCCTGAGTTCCACAGCACACAGATTCCTCAGCACCGTTATCACTCCCCCTTTCCCCAACAGTTAACCCACTATGGCCCAAAATCCCACTGTTTTTCAGACCCCTCCCCAACTGATCCAACTTGCCCAAGGGGGATCGCTGGTCAGTTTTCCCACCGATACCCTTCCGGCCCTCGCCATTCGCCCCGATCGCGCCGCTGATCTCTTCCAAGCCAAACACCGATCGACCCACAAACCTTTAATTCTTATGGGGGCAAATACCGATGATCTTTGGCCCTACATCGATAAAACAAGGGTTAAACCGGAGATTCTCGACCAATGGCAGCAGCTTATGCAGCAATACTGGCCCGGAGCCGTAACCTTTGTCCTGCCCGTCGGTCCCGCCGGTCAACCCTGGGCCGCAGCCCTCAACCCCGAAAACCCGTCCACCCTGGGCCTGCGCGTCCCCAACCATGACCTCGCCCGCGCCATCCTCCAGCAAACCGGCCCCCTCGCCACCACCAGCGCCAACCGATCGGGGGAACCTGCCCTCACGGATTTAGCCTCGATCGCCCAAGCCTTTCCCCAAGTGGCCGTTGTTGACCCCGGTGCGGGGCTGTCCGCTGGATCGGGCCAAGCTTCGACCGTGGTCCAGTGGCAGGACCAAGGCTGGAGAGTGCTGCGATCGGGATCGGTCTCTGTTGAGCTACCCGCTTGATTTCGGGCATTTTCCCTAGACTTCCCGATAGCGGTAGTGCAAATCCAAGGTTTCCTGGAGCGTTTGGAATAATACATCCAGTTGGAAGGGTTTTGTGATGTAGCGATCGTATCCCGCCGCTTGCCAAATTTCTGGCTCCTGACTGAGATCCGTGGCGGAAAGGGCAATAATCAGGGTCCGTTCCAGGGCTTGCGGGCTGGTTCGATCGCCAGCATCTTGATCCTCGGCACCTTGATCCTCAGCAGTGGAGTGGGGAGCAGCACCAAAACTGGGGTTCCCAGTAGTAGTACCATCGTCGGTACTGCCGGTACTGTCGGTACTGCCGTCGCCAGAACTATCCGTGAAACTAGGGGCACTCAGGGGGTTTGCTTGAACTGCCAAGGGGCTATCAACGGGATTAAGGAAGCTATCCCCCCCAGACTGCTGCTCCTGGCTCCGAATCCGCCGAACTGCCGTAAAACCATCCATAATCGGCATCTGGAGATCCATGAAAATCACCTGAGGTTGCCACGTTTGCCAAATCTCCACCGCTTCTTGCCCGTTGCTGGCTTCCCGGAACTCCCAGGGCAAAACCCGCAGCAGATGGAGCAGCAAACGCCGGTTAACCGGCCCATCATCCACAATCAGCACCCGATAGACCGGCTGATCGTCCACTAGCCCGATCACCTTACGGTTGAGAATGATTTTGCGGGCATCGACCTGCTGTTTCTGGTCAGCACTGACCTGAACCCAGGGCAAATTAAACCGGAAGCTGCTGCCATGGTAGCGCAGGCTCTCCACCGTGATTTTACCCCCCATAGTCTGGACGAGTTGCGCACTGATGGCGAGACCGAGACCCGTGCCGATCGCCTGGGCTTGGCCACTGCGGGTTTGGCGGAAAGCTTGGAACAGCAGCGGCTGCTCCTCCGGCGCAATACCCATCCCCGTATCCTGAACCGTAAAAAAGAGCCGTTTAGGCTGTTCCGGCTGGGGTTTGTCAGCCCATGCCGCTTCTCCCAATGCCTCAGTCGGCTGGGGGCCAAATTCCACCCGCAGAAGAATTTGACCCCGATCGGTAAACTTAACGGCATTGTCCAACAGGTTAATTAAGACCTGCCGCAGCTTCATTTCATCTAAAACAGCGTAGACAGGCACCTCTGGCTGGATTTCAACCTGAAGCTCCAATTGCTTCGCCTTAACCTTCACCTGGAGCAGCTTCTGAACTTCCTGTACCAATTTATGCAGATTAATAGCCCTTGGCTCTAGGGCCACTGGCCCATTCTCCAGCTTGGCCAAGCTGAGGATCTGGTTAATCAAATGCAGCAAATGCTCGCCGCTACTGTCAATAATCGCTGCATTTTCCCGCTGTGGCTCTGGCACCCGGTTATCCTGCTGAATCAGACGGGCAAACCCTAAAATGGCATTCAAGGGCGATCGCAGTTCGTGGCTCATACTGGCAATAAAGAGTCCCTTGGCCCGATCGGCAGCCTCCGCAACCTCCTTGGCCTGCTGTAGGGCTACCTCCGCTGCCTTGCGATCGCGAATATCCTCACAGAAAACCACCTGAAAATCGGGGAAACCAGGAATATGCTGCAATTGATCGAAGGTTAGCCGCGTCCAGAAGCACTGGCCATCCTTTCGGACTAACTGCACCTCCACTTGGCCACTTTTAATCCCCTCTGTCTCCATCGCCAGTAACAGCCGTTGGATCTTGTCGAAATCCTCCGCTGCCACAATCTGCTCATAGGGGATTTTCAGCAGATCCGCCTCAGAATAGCCCAATAGCTGACAAAATCGACGGTTAACAAAGCCTTGATCCCGAAATTCCACCGCCTTGGCCCGAAACAAAATCCCCCACTGGGACTGATCAAACAGAGACTTAAACAGTGCCCCCTTCTGTTGCAGCCCTAGCTTTAACTGCTCCACCTCTGTAATATCCGTCGCCACCACCGTACATTCCCAGTACTGATGCACCGCACTCCACTGGCTCCAGCAATAGGACAAAATCCAGCGCAACGACCCATCCCGGTGGTGAAAACGATAGCGCAACACCTGGGAGAGCGGCTTATCCTTCACGGCATGGATTTTAGCAAAGGAAGGCAGCAAAACAGCTTGGAAGTCCTCTGGCTCAATGTGACTGGTCCAAACCTCTGCCCTTGGCATCATTTCCGCTGGAGTATAGCCAAACAATTCCAGCGATCGGGGCGAAACATACTCACATTCAACAGAATTATCGACACGAAACTGGAAATGGCCAATACAGGCCGTAGCCGTTTCCAGAATCCTGCCCAATTGGGACTGGGACTGCATCAAAGCAGCCGTTTTGCTCGTCACCTCCTCCGCTAAGATCACCTTTTGGGAGTTCACCTGAGCCACCATTGTTTCAAAAGCTTGAACAAAATCGGCCAATTCCCCAATGGGGGACGACAGCAGCCCAGCATGGGCACGGGCAGGCTTTCCCTCTGTCAAATCTTGGCTAGACTGCCGCAAACTGGCAAAAGCCTGCATCATTTGGCGAAAAATCCACAGATTCAACAGCAAAAAACATCCCGACGCAACCAAGCCCCACACTAAAGGAGGGGACAAAGCCCAGTCCGGGATAGCTTGGCCCGATGCAGGTGCTAGCCCTGCCTTTTGCGGGACAACGGTGATCACCAACCAAGAAGACAATTGAGACCTAGGGGCAAGCAGATCAGACAGAGCGGCGCTGCGCTTGACTTGAACAAAGTAATCCTCGACAGATCGGCTCGATCGGCCTGGAGAGACCGAAAAAACACCCGTTAAGTCACCAAACCAAGAGGCATCTGGACCCTGGGTCTCGGTTAGAAACCTTTGAAAGCTAGCATCTTGGCTCAAGGAAGCCAAAACTTCCTCCACCGGAGGCAATGGTAAGGGCTGTTCAGCAACAGTAGACGTTAGATCAAGGCTAGAACTGCCCCGATCGGCGAGGTTAATCTGGGTTTGGGCCAAAACTGCCCCAATTTGCTGCTCCTCCTGCCCCACCACGATCACCTGAAGCGGCGGCACCCTAGACCAAGATTGAAACAGTTGGAGCAAATCAACCAACACAAAACTCAGCCGCACAACCCCCCGCGACTGCCCCTGATAGGTGACCCTTTGGGACAGGGTTAACCGCGATCGGGTTGGTTCAGTGACTAGCACTCCCTCCAGTTCTCCACGGGTTTGAACTCCTCCCACGGTTACCCCTGGGGTATCCACGCTCCACACTTCCCCATCGGTTTGTTGTGCCTTTTTATACCACTCATAACTGCGCGGATCCGCTGGAAACACCTCTGGAATCACCCCCAATCGATCGCCCTTCGCCGTCACCGCAAACCACCGGGTCAGATTCTGGGTCGCCTGCGATCGTTCGCCCAAAATCGTGCCCATTTCCCCCTCAGTTTTCCCCTGGCCCACCGTTCCCCGCTGCCCCGACGCAATATACTCCCCAGACTCACTGGCAAACCCCAACAGCATCCGGGGCTGCAAGAGAGACGTTTGCGCCAGAAAGTGCCGCTCCAAAGCGGGCAAATCATTCCAGGGCACCGTTCCCGCTTCCAACTGCTGATGGTTCAGGGCCAACACCCGCTGTGCCGCGACAACTTGCTGCTCTGTCTGTTGCTGAACTTGAGTCGCCGTCATCGACAAAAACTGCCGAGCAAGCTGTTCCTTCTCATGCTGGCCACCATAGTAACCCAGCAGTGAAATCAGAGCCATTCCACCCGAAACGGGGATTAAATACAGGAAAAGAAAAACGACACGAAGAGAAATGCGCATTCTCACCACGATCGTCCTAGCGTGCAATAGCGATACAAAATCGTTAGGGTACCTCTGGGAATGAGCCGGAAGGGAAGACCAAGGCAGAAGACCGTTTTTCCCAACCGGGCATTCACTGCGACAGGTGACCTCAGTGCAGGGAGGGAACGAGATTACCCCCCACGGCCCGACTGTTGGTGTTGGCCCTTAAACCACAATTTGAGTTCTTTAAAGGTGCCCTATGGATTAAATCGACCCAAAAGTCATTCAACTCAATCTTGATCTTTGTTTATAGTAACAGGTCTGGGCTTCTCCCTCTAGGCCGCATCCGAGTTCCCTTGCTCCAACGCCCCCTGCATGGTCTGGAACCACTCAATCAGGGAATCAACCTGCTGCGCCACCTTAAACACCCCCATGCCCCGCACCGTCACCTTACCGGGCGAATAGACAAAACGACTCTGTACACTTTGGCGCAACTTGGCCTTCAGCAAGTTCCAAGCCGGTTCCTCCATCGGCGTTTCCAAGACCACATGCTGACCCTCCGGCTTAATGCGCGAAAAGCCCACCGCCTTCGCCACCTGCTTTAATTCCATGATTTTCAGCATTTGCAGCGCTGGGGCTGGGATTTTACCATAGCGATCGACCCAATTCGTTGCAATGTCCGCCAAATCTGCTGTCGTCTTCGCCGTCGCCACCGCCCGATAAGCACTCATCTTGGCATCCGCATCCCGAATGTAATCCCCTGGGATAAAGGCCGTAACATTGAGATCAATCTGGGTTTCCTGGACCTTAGGAATCTCCTGGCCCCGAATCTCCTGAATTGCCTCCTCTAGCATCTCCATATACAAGTCAAAGCCGATCGCCTCCATCTGGCCCGACTGCTCCACCCCCAGCAGATTCCCCACCCCGCGAATCTCCATATCCCGCATCGCCAACTGATAGCCCGACCCCAACTGCGCAAACTCCTGAATGGCCTGCAACCGTTTCCGGGCCTTATCCGTCAATTTCTCCCGGCTGGGATAGAACAGCCAAGCATGGGCCTGAATCCCTGCACGGCCCACCCGCCCCCGCAATTGATACAACTGCGACAGCCCAAAATACTGGGCATCTTCCACTAAAATCGTATTGACGCGGGGAATATCTAGCCCCGACTCAATAATGGTCGTACAGACCATGACATCCGCCTCCCCACTGCTAAACGCTAGCATGGTTGCCTCCAGTTCCGACTCATCCATCTGGCCATGGGCCACTGCCATCCGCGCACTGGGGATCATCTCTTGAATTTTCGCCGCTAAACTCTCGATGCCCTCCACACGGGGCACCACATAGAAAACCTGCCCCCCCCGATCGAGTTCCTGGGAAATCGCCGATCGCACCGTTTCAAAGTCAAAGGAAGCTAAATGGGTCTGAATGGGACGGCGGGACGGCGGTGGAGTTGTAATCAGGCTCATTTCCCGCACCCCAGACAGGGACATATAAAGGGTTCGGGGAATCGGAGTTGCACTTAAGGTCAGCACATCCACTTCCGTCTTCAGCGCCTTAATCTTCTCCTTCTGGTTCACCCCAAAGCGCTGTTCTTCATCCACCACCAGCAGCCCCAAGTCCTTAAAAGTCACCGCTTTCCCCAAAATCTGATGGGTTCCCACCACAATATCCAACTCCCCCGTCTCCAGGCGCTGGAGAATGTCCCGGCGCTCGGAAGCAGTGCGGAAGCGGTTCAGCAGACCCACCTGGATCGGATAGGGGGCAAAGCGTTCCTTGAGGGTGTGGTAGTGCTGTTGGGTCAAAATCGTGGTGGGAGCCAGCAAAGCGCATTGTTTACCGGAGGTAACCGCCTTAAAGATCGCCCGCACGGCCACTTCCGTTTTGCCAAAGCCCACATCGCCACAGACCAAGCGATCCATAGGCCGATCGCTCTCCATATCCAACTTCACATCCTGCACTGCCTTCAACTGGTCTGGGGTTGCCTGGTAGGGAAAGGAATCCTCCAACTCCTGCTGCCAAGGTTGATCGAGGGGAAAGGCAAACCCCGTCTGTTTACTGCGCTGGGCATAGAGCTTCAGCAGGTCTACAGCCACCTTTTGAATTGCTTTTTTGGCCCTTGCCTTGGTTTTTTCCCAAGCTTTCCCCGTCAGCTTATTTAGCTCCGGCGCACGGCCCCCACTGCCCCGAAACCGCGACAGTGCCCCCATCTGATCCACCGACACCCGCAGCAGCCCATCGGCATACTTCAGCACCAAATATTCCCGCGTTTCCCCATTGACGCTCAGGCTATCCAGCTTCACAAACCGCCCTACCCCATGGTTGCGGTGGGCCACATAGTCACCGGGCCGCAGCTTGTCGAGATCCACCTGCTTGGAGGTAGCCCGCCGCCGCTTGCGGACATAGCTGGGGCTAGCCAAACTGTGCTGCCCAAAAAACTCCCGATCGGTCACCACCACCAATCGAAATGTGGGCAAGATAAAGCCCTCTAGCTCCGCCAAACCAGAGTATTTAATCGCCGTGGGGATATGCTGAACTTGGAGCTTGTCGATCGCTGGATAATCGCGGGGATTGGGCACAAATTGGGCCGGACAGTCATGCTCTTGCAGCAAAGCCACCGTCCGCGACGGCTGGGCCGAAAACAGCCAAATGCCAAAGCGCCGATCGCGCTCCTCCCGAATGGCCTCTGCCATTTTGCCAAATTGGTGGGGAATGGCGGGAAAGGGACGACTGGCTAAATTGAGGTGATAGGGCCGATCGAGGCTGCGATCGACGGTATTCTTCGCATCTACGGTCAATTGCCCCAGGGTCGTCGTGGTTTTGGCCACATCCTCCTGAAGTTGACCCAACTGCACCGTAGCAAAGCGCTCCAACAGCACCAAGCTGGCCTGAAAGTCCCGGTGCAAACAGGGCACCGCCACCGCCAACC
The DNA here is from genome assembly GCA_035286285.1 of Prochlorothrix sp. Classification (GTDB taxonomy): domain Bacteria; phylum Cyanobacteriota; class Cyanobacteriia; order Prochlorotrichales; family Prochlorotrichaceae; genus Prochlorothrix. The sequence goes on along the minus strand of JAYKJG010000455.1, from coordinate 1,049 downwards.
CCTGCCACTGCTCTGTCACATGCTCCACCCAGCGATCGCTGTGGCCCTGACACTGCTCCCGCTCATCCAGCACCACTAAGGTATTATCCGGCAGATAATTCAGCAATGAAGCCGGTTCTGGATAGGCTAAGCCCAACAGCCGCCGGAGGCCATCAATTTCCTGCCCTTCCTTCAATTTCTCTAGATCTTCCGCCTCAAAATAAGCGCCCAGATCTAAACCTGCCCCTTCCTGCTTCAACAACTCCCCCCGAATCAGGGGACTGTAATGGGTCGGGGTTAAGGTCAAGCGGGTAATGGCATCCAGCGATCGCTGGGTGCTGGGGTCCAACTCCCGCATCTTCTCCAACTCATCCCCAAACCACTCCAACCGCACGGGCAACTCCGCCGCCACCGGAAACACATCAACAATATCCCCCCGCCGACTCCACTGCCCCTCCGTCTCCACGATCGACACCCGCTCGTAGCCCAGCGCCGTAATGCGATCGCTAATCTCCTTCAAACTCAACTCCATCCCCTTCGCGAGGGTCAGGCACTGCGCCCCAAAGTGTTCAACTGGCGGCAAGTGGGGCTGAAGCGCTCGCTCTGTGGTGACGATCGCCAGCTTCTCCACACCCTCAAAGCTGACCAAATCCGCCAGAACCTGCAACTGCCCCCACACCATTTCTGACTCTGGATCAAAGGGTTCGTAGGGCGAAGATTCCGAGGTTGGGTAAAAATGAACTGTACTCCAGCCCATAGCTTCCAATTGCGTCGCCCAGCGGCCCGCTTCTTCCAAGGTCGCCGTCACTACACACAGAGGCCGCTCCTCTGCCTGCGCCAAACCACTGACAACAATCCCCTTGGGCAGGCGACTAGCTCCTGTTAGCCGCAAATGGCCGTAATGGGCCAATCGTTGCCGTAAATCCAAGGTCAGAGGGGCTTGGGTTAGGGTGCGGATAATGGAGGAAAAGGCCATGGGCAGCGGGGATTGACGAATGAAGACCGTCTCTATTTTATCCCGTGCTTCCCCCGATCGCCGATCGTCCCTGTCCTGAACCGGAGGGGCGCTC
>JAYKJG010000454.1:0-26897 GCA_035286285.1 Prochlorothrix sp. | reverse complement strand
GTGCTGAACCGCGCCAACCTCGGTTTTGAAGTGATGCACGAGCGCAACGCTCACAACTTCCCCCTTGACCTGGCTGCTGTGAAGGCTCCTTCCATCATCGGCTAAGTCTTGCGAGTGAGTTGAGTGTCAAAACTCTTCTAGCGTAAGCTAAACGAAAGCGTCCTCCTTCGGGGGGGCGCTTTTTGCGTTTTTAGGGTGATGATCCCGACATTGCCCTTGAGTTGCCCTTCATCAAGGTGCCCGGATGTCATCCAGGGTTGATAACATTATCAGCATACAGCCCCAAAACTTGAGACAATATCAGGGATTCACCCCTATTTTTTTGCCTAGCCCCCTCACCCTCTCACTTGGGAGCAGCCCATGGTCGCCCGTCAGGTTTTCCCTGTTCTTTACTCTACGCTTTCCTGCGAAGCCCTTACCGAGCAGGTGTTGCCCCTTTACGACCTGGGTACGGTTCAATGCTGTCAGTTTTGGAACCGAGGTCTGAGTGATATTTATCGAGTTGAGACGAAGGCTAACTACTATATTTTGAGAATTTCCCATACCCAGTGGCGATCGAAGTCGGAGACCTACTTTGAGCTAGAATTTTTAGACTTTCTTCAGCGCCGCCGTATCCCTGTTGCCTATCCTCTGCGGACTCGTCAGGGTCAGCTTGCCGTTGAGCTAGAAGCCCCGGAGGGGAGGCGTTATGCAGCCTTGTTTATCTATGCACCCGGTGCTATTCCCCTCGGTGACCTCAATAGCAACCAAAGTTATCGAATGGGGCAAATTTTAGCCCAAATCCATGGCGCAGGACTGGAATTTCAGACCCAATATGGACGTAAAGCCCTGGATTTGTCCCATCTATTGGATCAATCTGTCGAGACGATCGTTCCTTTTTTGAATCGGCGATCCCAGGATCTTCACTATCTGCAACACCAGGTCAGTCAGATTCACCAAAAACTTAAACTTTTACCTCAAGAGTCTCCCTTTTGGAGTATTTGTTGGGGCGATCCCCACAGTGGCAATGCCCATTTCACAACGGAAAGTCAAGCCACATTGTTTGACTTTGATCAGTGTGGGCCGGGGTGGCGGGCGTTTGATGTGGCAAAGTTTTGGCAGGTGGCCATTCGGACGGGGATGAATCGGCGCGTGCGGGAGTCTTTTTTGGGGGGCTATGGCAGTGTGCAACCCCTTGACCCCATGGAGTTGGAGTTGTTACAACCGCTGACCCAAGCAGCCCATCTATGGATGTGGGCAATTAACTTACAAAGCTTGATGATGCACCAATACAGTCGTCTGGATGCCTATTACTTTACCCAGCGTCTGGAACAGCTAAAGCGTTTATCCAATGCCGATTGGCAACTATTTTAAGGGAATTTAAGGGGATTTAAGGGGAGTTTGGCCGGGGCTATAGCTTGGGGCGATCGGTCTCGAAAAAGCTTGGTTGTCTCGATCGGACTGAAATTCAGACAGAGGGCTATTGAGTGAATTGAGGCGTGAGGATCTGGAATTGCGCAAAAAAAAATCCCTAACCCACGCCAGCAGGTTAGGGAGTTGAAATCAGGGTGCATCTACCACTTCTACATACCCCTAGCCCTCCCCCACATCCGGAAAGTTGGTTAGGAAATTCCGATCGAGCAGGTTTTGGAGGTCGGCACGTAACAATGGGGCTAGGGAGCCACCTGGGTGAGCAAGCGTTGGACTCGATCGTAGATTTGATCCCGTACCGCTGGGAATAACTCTGGGGCTTCGGCAGGATCGGGCAAATCCCAATCTTCAAAGCCCGATCGCTGTAACCAGTCCTCCGGCAAACTGTAGCCACAGCCACACATTGAAATCACCCAATCAAAGTCTTCAGGCCGAAAGTCGGCGAGGGCTTTGGAGTGTTGCTGGCTCAGGTCGTAGCCCACCTCCGCCATGGCTGCGATCGCGCCGGGGTTGATGACACTGGCCTCTAAGCCCGCACTGGTCACGGCAATGCGACCCTCCCCCAGCCGACTGGCAAAGGCTTCCGCCATTTGGGAGCGGGCGGAGTTCTTGCGGCAGACAAAGATGACGCGGGGCAGGGGCTGGGAGCTAGGGCGAGGGGCGGAAAAAGGCGGAGGGCTGGCGGGAGCAGTGAGGTCAGCGGCCAAGCAGCGGGGATCGGGCAAGGTGGCCTTGGTGAGGGCGCGGGGAAAGCTCGGCGCGGTTTTTTTGCAAACTTCCACCAGGGCCAGCATCAGGGGAACTTCGATTAAAACCCCAACAACGGTGGCCAGGGCTGCGCCGGAACTTAGCCCAAACAGGCTGACGGCAGTGGCGATCGCCACCTCAAAGTGGTTGCTGGCTCCAATCAAAGCAGCGGGGGCGGCATCTTCATAGACGAGGCCCAGGGCTTTCGCTGCGCCATAGCTGAGGGTGAAGATAAAGAGGGTTTGCAGGGTGAGGGGAACAGCAATGAGAAGAATATGGACGGGATTGGCCAAAATTAGCTCCCCTTTCAGGGCAAAGAGCAAAATTAAGGTGGTGAGCAGCGCCACGATCGCCACGGGGTTTAACCAGGGCAGAAAAACCTGCTGAAACCAATCCTCGCCTTTTGCTGCCACAATCCAGCGCCGGGAGAATACGCCTGCAATTAAGGGCAATCCGACATAGACCACGACGGAGAGGGCGATCGTGGCCCAGGGCACCACTAAATCATTGCTGGCCAGCAACCACCGCCCCAAGGGCGCATAGAGCAGCACCATGGCCAGGGAGTTGAGAGCGACCATCGCCAGGGTATGGCCTTGGTTGCCATAGCAGAGATAGCCCCACATCAACACCATCGCTGTACAGGGGGCAACGCCCAGCAAGATAGCCCCGGCAATATAGGAGTCGCTGAGGGCGATCGTTTCACCGCTGCCCAGCACTTCGCTGCCGGGAATCCAGCCCTGGAAAAGATTACCGAGGAAAAGTTGGGCAAAAAAGACCATGGTGAAGGGCTTTACCAGCCAGTTAATCACCAGGGTGAGCAAGACGGGCTTGGGCGTATTAATAGCCCGTTGGGTTTGGCCAAAGTCAATCTTGACCATGATCGGGTACATCATGCAGAAGAGACAGACCGCGATCGGCAAGGAGACCTGAAAAATACTGAGGGAATCCAGCAGGGTCGCCACTTGGGGCACAAGGCGACCGAGGCCGATGCCTACGCCAATGCACAGCAAAACCCAGAGGCTGAGATAGCGTTCAAAAAAGCTGAGGGAGCCGCCTGCTTGGGTTGCATGGGCGGCGATCGAGGGGGAAGGGGATGCCGAGGAGGACATGGATCGCTCACGGATAACAATGCTCTGATCCTAGGGGTCTTGGTCGTATATTTCAACTTTTTTTGAAATATTAATAAGGCCGATTCGGAGTCGGGTTAACCAGATTAACTGACAAAGGGGGGGCAAACCAAGGCCCAGAGGGCGGGTCAGGAAACCTGACCCCTACGCTCCCAAAGGTCTTTCCCCTCCTCCTCACAGGTGCGGGTGGGGGCGATCGGGCTGAGGCGGCGTAAATCGGCTAAATATTGCTCTAGGGCTGCAATGTAGGGCAAATTTAAGCTGTAGTAAATCCAGCGGCCCTGCTGACGGCTGCGGAGGATGCCTGCGGACTTGAGGGTTTTGAGGTGAAACGATAACTTAGAGGGCGAAATATCGAGATTGGCTTGAATATCACAGACACAAGCCTCCCGATCGCGCAGAAACTCCAAGATCTGCAACCGTAGCGGATCGGATAATGCCTGGAACCCTGCCCGCAGGGCGGCTTGTTCATCGGTAATCAGCGCTTGTTCCAACTTGGGTCACTCTCCTCAGGAGTCTCCTCTAGCAGTCCTAAAACCGTGATCGGCAACTTGTACCCCAGCCCCTCACCCTCAATCCCTTTCCCGGCGCGGATGAGGGACGTAGAACACCCTAAGCTCCACATCCCCAGGGGCGAGCTAAACAACATTTCAAAAAAACTAGAATTATTACCGCATCAGCACCAAGTTATCGCGGTGGATAACCTCTAGCACATCCTCCGGGCTGTCCAACTGGAGAATCTGGACAATCTCCCGCGTCTTGTGCCCCTGGATCCGGCGCAGTTCCTGGCTACTGTAGCCGCTAATGCCCCGCCCCACCGTCTCCCCCTTCGCATCGCAGACCAGCACCGCATCTCGCCGCTGAAACTCCCCTTCCACCTCCACAATTCCCGCCGCCAGCAACGACTTTCCCCCCTCGCGCAGTGCCTGCACCGCCCCCGCATCCACATAGAGGGTTCCCAGGGGCACAGACCCATTGGCAATCCAGCGCTTGCGGGCATTAATGGCACAGTCCTGGGCGGCAAAATGGGTACCCAGGGGTTCCCCCTCCAGGATGCGCTGGAGATTTTGGGGCGATTTGCCCTCGGTGATCACCATGCGCACCCCCGACTGGGTGGCAATCCGGGCCGCTTGGAGCTTGGTCACCATGCCGCCCGTGCCCCACTGGCTCCCCGCCTTGCCCGTTTGCACCTGGAGCGCCTCCAAGTCTTCTAAGTCCTGGACCCACTCGATCGGCTTGGCCTCCGGATTACTGCGGGGATCGTCTGAGTAGAGCCGATCGACATCCGTGAGCAAAAAGAGCCAGTCCGCCCCCACCAAGCTGGCCACCAAAGCCGAGAGGGTATCGTTATCGCCAAACTTTAGCTCATCCACCGACACCGTATCGTTTTCGTTGACGATCGGGATAATGCCCAGCCGTAGCAATTCTTGGAAGGTGCGGTAGACATTGACATAGCGGTTGCGCTCCATCAAGTCGCCCCGCGTCAGCAGCACCTGGGCGATCGGCTGGTTCATGGCCGTAAAAAAATCGTCATAGACCCGCATCAGACGACCCTGCCCCACCGCCGCCACCGCCTGCTTGAGGGCAATACTCCGGGGCCGCTCTGTCAAGGCCAACCGGGCACAGCCCACCCCCACCGCCCCGGAGGAAACCAAAACAACGCGATAGCCCTGCTGCTGAAGTTGGCTCAGCGCCTCGGCAAGGGTGGCGATCGTCGAGAGGGCCAACAGCCCCGTTTCAGGCCGAGTCAGGCTAGAGGTACCAATTTTGACCACCACGATCGGGTTAGCAGGGAGGGACATAGACAGGGGAAAGAGGGGTGAGGAGCAGGTTAGGCAATCAACATCATCAGGTTCCCAGCATAGCAAAGCGCCAACCCCCGATCGAGAGTTGGCGCAGTGCTTAGGTTTGTTATAGCAGGTATTTATGGTTCAGAGTCTTTATCTGGGCTGACTCCGTTTGACTTGTCTTTAAGAATTACAAACTTTTGTCACGCTTTTCGGTTTCATAATATTTCCTTTAGATTTCCAGACAAAATGTTACAGATTGTAACTGGCTCTCAGAAGCCCTGTATCCCTGTCCTGCCCCAGCACAGGAGGCTAAACGGTCCTTGCAGCCTTAGCCCTTCCCCCCCCAAAACTGCCCCATTCCGTGCTGAAATATCTTGAATTGCAGGGAGTGGGGATCGATTGAGATGGAGCCAGATCGATCGTGCCCTGGGCAAAGGCTAAACCTCCGGTTCCTGGGGAAACGTCGTGACAAACTCCGCCAACGTCTTGAAGTAAACAGCCTCCGTCTGGCGGGCCAGCATGGGCCAGCGAAAGCGCTGCTCCAACTCCTCATAGGCATTGTCCACCAAGGTTTGGGCATAGGTCGGACTCGACAACACCTCCACAATGCCCCAGGCCACCGTATCCGCCTGGGTTGCCCAAGTCACAATCCCCGTCTTGCCATGGTGGACCACCTCCGGTAACCCCCCCGCATCCGACACCACCACCGGCACCCGCGCCGCAAAACTTTCTAAGGCCACAATGCCAAAGGGTTCATAGAGACTGGGGAAAACAGCGCAGTCCGCGATCGTCTGGAACTTATCGAGATCATCATCCGGCATAAAGCCCGTAAAGTAGCATTTATGATAAATATTGAGATCCCAGGCTTGTTGCTTGAGGTGATCCGTATTTCCCCCGCCAATAATCACAAATTTGACCCGATAGTCTAGTTTCTGTAACACCTGGGGCGCAGCCTCCAGCAAAATCGGGACACCCTTCTCATGGGAAATCCGCCCCACATAATAGACAATCTGCTCATCATCCGCCGCAAAGCGACGACGAAACTCCCCATAGTCAAAATTGGGGTCTCGCTGCTTCTTCTCGGCCCGAATGCCGTTATAGACCACATCCATTTTGTTGGAGGGGCAACTCAGGGCATAGCCCACCTCCCGCGACATATAGTCACTACAGACAATCACCCGCTGGGAGTCCTGGGTTAACGCCTTCTCTTTATCGCTAATGTAGTAATTGGTCGCATTGTGGAGGCCGTGGCAGCGTCCGTACTCTGTGGCGTGAATGGTAGAGACGAGGGGAATTTTGAAGTGATATTTGAGGGCGATCGAAGCATCTCCCACCAGCCAGTCATGGGCATGGATTAAATCAAACGGTCCCTGTTGCAGCAACAACTTGCCCCCATGCTCCCCCATGCTCTCATTCATATTGGCAATCCAGTGGAAAAAGTCCTGACTGGAGGCAACATCCACCCGATGGATATGAATTCCTTCCACCACTTCATAGGCTGGCGCATCCCCAAACGCCACCGTGACCAAATGAACCTCATGGTTAAGCAGAACAATTTCAGGATAGAGTTCCGCCACATGACGCGCAATTCCCCCAACAATCCTGGGTGGGAACTCCCAAGCTAGGACTAGAATTTTCATGGCTCTGGGTGGGTTCTTAAGCCCAATAGGGTGTAAATCATGGCCCAGTAGGGACGCTAACCCTTCACCAAGGGTTATGCCGCCACGGGCAGGTGGGGGGCTGGGTTGAGCGCTGTTGCCCGATCTACAAAGCTCCCAGGCTAGGAGAGAGGTCCGACTCGATCGGCCAAGGCACTCCCTGTCCTCCATCACCTGTCCTACGCCAAGGGTAACCAAAGAATAGCAGCTAACTTGAGTCCCCTAACAGCCACCTCCAGCGAAGTTTCAGCCCAGGAAAGTAAAAGGGAATGCTAGGCTAAGCAAGGGCAGGACCGTTCGCGGCAATTCCTGACCCAAGGGGGCAAGCCAAAGCTGACGGGGGAGGGAGACAACAACCCAGGGGTCTAGAACAGAGCCAATCAAAACGTTGTACAATCGAGGGCAAACGTGCAAGGACACTTCCTTGATCCGGTTTGCTTTTGACCGACAACTGGAGTTGACCGACCCGTAGGCATTGCCGCAAGTCCCCCGTTTCCAAGGTTGCGCTAGAAAGTTTAGTTCAATAACAGAGCAAGCCTTTCTTGGGGAAAACAGACTTGAAAGTGACGCTGGGCCTTTTCGTCACTCTAAACCGCTCGCATCGGCTAATCAGAGGTAGTACTCGTGCCGTGGGAGAAGCCTGCACCGTATACTTGCATCGGTGTCAGGAGTATGTCACGTTGCAATGAGAGATGATATGGAGGCATCCAATAGCGCCCCGCCATCGGGATCTTCTTCCCACCAGCTTCAACTGCTGCTCTTTGTGGACAATCGTTCCAGTTCCCAAGAGCAACTGCTAGAAGTGCGACAGATGCTGGAAACCCTCAGCTATCCCTATCCCTTCAAGCTAGAAGTCATTAACGTTACGGAACAGCCGCACCTGACAGAGCACTTCAAGTTAATTGCCACTCCCGCCCTGATTCGCCTTTATCCGACTCCCCAGCAAATCTTGGCAGGCACGAATTTAGCGGCTCAAATTGAAAACTGGTGGCCCCGATGGCAACAAATCCTAGAGGAAGAATCCCAAAGTTTACTCCAGGATCCGGCCCTGTCCTTGGCGGAGGATGCGTCTTCGATTCATTCCTCGGCGGAGTTACTGCGGCTTGCGGATGAGATCTTTCGTCTGAAGCAGGATAAGCTCGATTTAGAGGCTCAACTGCGCTTTAAGGATAGAATTTTAGCCATGTTGGCCCATGATCTGCGGAATCCGCTCACCGCTGCGTTGTTGGCCATTGATACGGTAGCCATTAGTTTTAGTCCCGACGAGAAGCGCAAGGCTTGTCTGTCTCCCCAGGTGACGCAGCAAATGTTGCAGCAGGCCAGGACGCAGTTGCGGGAGATCGATCGCATGGTGACGGATATTCTGCAAACCTCCCGCAGTAGTAACCAGTCCCTGGTGACTCAGCCCCATAAGCTGCAACTCCAGCCCCTGTGCCGTGAAGTGGTGCAACAACTGCGGGAGCAAATTAGTACTAAGGATCAGCAACTGGAAACGGATCTACCGTCGGATTTGCCTTTTATTTATGCCGATCGGGAGCGCATTCGCCAGGTTTTCGTTAACTTGCTCGATAATGCCATTAAGTACACCCCCAGGGGCGGCACAATTCGGATTTCTATGCTCCATCGCACCAGTCAAAAAGTGCAGGTCAGCATCTGTGACACGGGACCGGGCATACCGGAAGAGAAAAAAGATCAAATTTTTGAAGCCTCGTTTCGGCTGAAGCGGGATGAGGCTGCGGATGGTTACGGTATTGGTCTTTCGGTGTGTCAGCGCATTATTCAATCACATTATGGCCAAATTTGGGTCACGTCGGGGACGGGGGGCGGTAGCTGTTTTCACTTCACGCTGCCAGTCTATCCCTATTCCTTTTAAGGCTTGACCCTAGCGGTTGGCTGGGCTGGGGCAAAGCACCCTGCTGGAGCCATAACATCAGGAGCCATAACATCAGGAGCCAAAGGTAAGGGAAGGGGGAGTGTGGGCACCCCCCTCCACCTTGGCAATAACATCTCAATCCTAGAAGCGGTAGGCAGCGCCCATTTGGACACTCAGCGCATCAGCCCAGCTTTTTTCGTAGGCATTGATCCCCAGTTTCACATCGCCGTAAACCGCCAGTCGATCGGTCAAGCCTGATTCCACTCCAGCGGTCAGCGCAAAGGCATCGCGGTTGCCGAGGGGCGTGGTGCTGTCATTGCTCAGGACAAAGGACCCCCCCCCACCGGCATACAGGTTGGTGCTATCGCTCACAGCCAAGTCGTAGGACAGCATCGGCACAAAGGTGGCGTTTTCGTCGGTAAAGAGCACTGAGCCGCGCAGAGAAACCGGGGCGTTGGGAATATCAAAGCGGCTTTGAACATTACCGCCCAGGGTCCGCTCGTCATTGGCTTGGCCACCGGAGGTGGTGCCGATGGAGAGGCCACCCCCCAGGTAGTGTCCATCTAAGCCTTCGGGGTTGGCGGCGGCGGGGCGGGCGGAACCGACAATAGCAGCAGCGGACAGAACGGTCAGAACGGAAGCGGCGAGGGTGGTGGTAAAGCGTTTCATAACGGACTCCTTAGGGTTTATGAGGTAAATCAAGACTGTGGGGCGGTGAGGAACCGTAATCCTGAAGTTTTAGGGTCTTGCGACCGGTTTGCAGGGTTAGGTTCGTTGCCCTGTTGTTCATGGCTTTATTTTCACGAAGATTTTCCCAACTTCCCTAGGGCAATGACCTCTTTAGGAACTGGCACAGATTTGCTAGGGCTGGGGAACTCTCATTTCCTGCTTTTTGGCCAGATTTAAGGGCTTTCTGGGATGTAGTTCAGAGGCTCAAAGTCTTTATATATCAATCTTTTAGCCCGATCGCCCCCTGTTTTATACCCGTTGCCCCAGCCCCCCATTCCACTCCTGCTAACTGACACACGGTAAGCCGATCGCCGGTTAAGACCCTCTTGCCTGAACCGGAAACAACGATCTAACCTTAAGAAGGGCGGGTCGAGTTATCTTCTGTGCAGTCTGGAACTGGGGTCGTGAACCATTTTTGCCATCGCCCAGCCCTGGCTCTGGGGCGATCGCCCTGGGGAGCAGCCATAACCCTACTGGCATCCCTTTGAAGACTCCACACCCTTCCCCTTCCTGTCTGTGGCTTAGTTAGCCCCGGTGTCCCCCATCTTCTTTATTTGAGCAAGGCATACACAAAATCTGTGACCGCGACACTTTCTTCCCATCCCTCTGCCTCCTCGACTGCTGCCCCAGCCCCTGGATTTGCACCGGCTTGGCCTGGGCTGATTGAGACCTATCGAGACTTTTTGCCTGTGACCTCCGCGACACCTGTGGTCACGCTTCAGGAAGGTAATACCCCCCTCATCCCTGCGCCTAGTTTGGCCGCTCGGATTGGACGGGAGGTGAAGGTGTTTGTGAAATATGATGGCCTGAACCCAACGGGTAGCTTTAAGGACCGGGGCATGACGTTGGCGATTTCTAAGGCCAAGGAGGCCGGGGCAAAGGCGGTGATTTGTGCCAGTACGGGCAATACGTCGGCGGCGGCGGCGGCCTATGCGCGGCGGGGTGGACTGCGGGCTTTTGTGGTGATTCCCGATGGCTACGTGGCTTTGGGGAAGCTAGCGCAGGCGCTGTTGTATGGTGCTGAAGTGTTGGCGATCGAGGGCAATTTTGACGAAGCCCTCCAGATGGTCCGGCAGATGGCCGATCGCTACCCCATTACCTTGGTCAACTCCGTCAATCCCTACCGCTTGGAAGGCCAAAAAACGGGAGCCTTTGAGGTCGTGGATGCCCTAGGGGATGCGCCGGATTGGCTCTGTATCCCGGTGGGCAATGCGGGCAATATTACGGCCTATTGGATGGGCTTTAACCAGTATCATCAGGCGGGTCGTTGCCGCAAGCTGCCCCAAATGATGGGCTTCCAGGCGGCGGGGGCCGCTCCCATCGTCCACGGTGCCCCTGTGGCGCACCCAGAAACCCTCGCGACCGCAATTCGCATTGGCAATCCCGCCAGTTGGGATCGGGCCGTGGCCGCAGCAGTAGAGAGTGAGGGAGGCTTTCGGGCGGTGACCGATGCGGAAATTTTGGAGGCGTACCGGATTCTAGCGGCTGAGGAAGGGGTGTTCTGTGAACCGGCGAGTGCGGCTTCGGTGGCGGGGCTGCTTCAGTGTGCGGATCAGGTGCCGAGTGGGGCAACGGTGGTGTGTGTGCTGACGGGTAATGGTCTGAAGGATCCCGATGTGGCCATTAAACACAGCGGGAACCAGGTCCATACAGGGTTGACCGCAAATCTTGAGCAGTTAGCCAAGGTGATGGGCTTTTAACGGAGATTGCGCAGAAGACCGCCCCTAGGGTGGTTGAATGGGGCGGGGTCTCCCCGCCCTTGGATTGGTTGAACCAGGTGCATTTCACGTTGGAACCCTCGACATCAGGTCGGGGTCGCGCCCCTGTGCCGACCCTCTTAGCGACCAGGAACCAGGGCAACCACGGGGGGATTGCCCCTACCAAAACGGGTGAACCCGCCAAAATGAAATGGACCCGTTGAACCTGTATCCCTTGGGTCTGGGGGATGGGAGGGGGGGATTTACTCAGCGCGGGGAATGCGAAAGGCTTGGCGCAGGGCGGTGAGTTCGTCCCGATGCCCGGTGACGCTGACTTGGGGGCTGGGGGTGTTGCCTGCGGAAACCACTAGGGAGACTTGCTCCGATCGCTTGGCTCCTTTCCAGTAGAACACACCGGCTAGGGGGGACAGCAGCGGCAGGCTAAACCAGAGCCAGGAGAACTGGGGCAGGCTAATGGCCAGGACAAGGGAAATGCAGAGGAAGCCAACGGCGGCAAGGCCCGATAGGAAAATGGCCAGGAAGACACTGGGGGCAACAAAGCCTTCAAAAACCAAGGTTTGGGTGGGGGCGATCGGGCGGGGAGTCTCGTCGGTGGGGTCTACAGCAGGGGTTTCCGACTGGGGAGGAGCCGCAGGGTCTGCCGGATCTGTGGAGATGAGGTGGTAGGCCCGTTGTTGGAAATACTGGGTCAGTTGCTGGGCGATCGTGGCGGCATCTTGCTCTGGGGTAAATTCTAGGGTCTCAATGCGCTCCTTAATGGAAGCCTTAATAAAAAACATCAACCCCACCGAGAGCAACAGTGTGAGTAAAAAGGTTGAGGGAAGAGTGAGAGTGCCCGTCATGGTGTTAGAGACAACTGTTGTTGAGGACTAGAGGTTCATGTTTACCCTTTAAGGGTACGGCAAGGAGGGGAGGGAAACCAAGGGGATGGGGCTGGAGGAGCGATCGATCGCGGGATCAACCCTCGCCTAACCGTTACAGTCTCAGGAATTTTGGGTCAGGCAACCAGGGGCGGGGTCTATGAAAAACCCTGGGGAATGCCCATAAAAAAAGAGAAGCTGACGCTTCTCTAGAGGGGACGGAATTGGAATGGGGTGGGGACTGGGGCGGGGTAGCAGTGGGGTCTGATTTCAGGCGCTTGCGTAGCTGTTGCAGTTGTTGCTTGCGTTGGCGTTGGCGGGCAGAGCCACCGCGTCCTTTGTGGTTGCGGCCCGATCGGCGGGGGGATTCCCACCGTTTTAAGCGTTGTGCCATGGTTTGACCTTGAACGTGGTTTAGAAAGGCTGAAGTTGAGGGAGTGTGGTTTGCGGCAAAGTTGCCTGGGGAAGCTGAACCGGCAGAAACGTAGCCCAACCGTAGTTAATCTGTAGCCGTAATTAATCTGTAGCATAGCATATACTACAAAAGTTGGGCGAGGGCGATCGGCCTCGAACCAGGTGCATTTCATACCCAATCCGTTGAGCCTGAAACAGAATAAACGGGTAGGGGTCGTGCCCCTGTGCCGACCCTCTGACCGCCAAATACAGGGGCAACCACGGGGGGATTGCCCCTACCTCAATCCGTAAACCTGCCCAAGTGGAATGGACCCAAAAAAAAGCCCCCTCCTGGGAGGGGGTTGGGGGTGGGTGATCCAGAATTTAGCCCAAGGCCAAGCTCCCAACCAACCCCACGAGTCGAACATTAACCCGTTTGGGTCTACTTGACCGCAACCTTGGCACCAGCCTCTTCCAGTTGCTTCTTCATGTCTTCGGCAGCATCCTTGGCAATGCTTTCCTTGATGGCCTTGGGCGCAGACTCCACCAATTCCTTGGCTTCCTTCAGACCCAGACCGGTGAGGGCGCGGACCACCTTCAGCACAGCAATCTTCTTGTCGGCGGGCACCTCTTCCAGCACCACGTCAAACTCGGTCTTTTCTTCCACTTCTTCAGCAGGAGCAGCAGCACCGGGCATCATGCCGGGAGCCATCATCATCATGCCACCGCCGGAGGCAGACGCATCTACCCCAAAGGTCTCCTCAATCTGCTTGACCAGCTCGGAGGCTTCCAGCAGGCTGAGGGTTTTCAAAGCTTCTAAGATTTCGTCGGTTTTTGCAGACATTGCGCGTTTCCTGTCGTAAAAAGTCGTTAAAGTCAGTCAAATCAGTCGAGAGAACCTCAGGCCACCCTAGGCAGCTTGATCTTCCTCTTTGTTGGCCACGGCTTGGAGGGCACGGGCCAGCTTGCTGGGCACCTCGTTGATGCCAACGGCCAGCTTGGTGGGCACTGCATTGGTCCCAACGGCCAGTTTGGTAGGAATCGCTTTGATTCCGCCCGCAATCTGAGCGTAGAGTTGCTCTTTGGTCGGCAGTTCCGTGAGAGCTTTAATTTGCTCTTCATTGAGAACTTGGCCTTCCATGACCCCGCCGCGAACGGCGGTTTTTTTGGTTTCCTTCTGAAATGCCTGGTACGCCTTAATGGCTCCCGGCAAGTCATCCTGGACTAACAAAAAAGCATTGGTGCCCTTGAGAAACTCTGACATGGGCTGCCAGGTTTCCAGGTCCTGGATGGCAATCTGCATCAGGGTGTTTTTAGTCACCTTGCAGGATGCCCCCAGGGGGTACAGTTGATCCCGTAGCTTGGTAATTTCAGCAACGGAGAGACCGGCATAGTCGATCACGATCGCCAGTTGGGCTTGCTCCAACTGTTCCTTGAGATCGGCAACAATCTGCCGTTTGTTTTCGGGGCTTCTTCCCATCGTCATCACCTCCTTTTTTGGGGATTGAGCGCCAAACTTGGGCCAAAAAAACCTCGGTGCAGAGACCGAGGTTTGACAACTGCTGACCCTGTGTCCCGGTGTGAAGAGGTCGGGACAAGGGGCAACGATCGCACTAACCTCGGCAGGAACTTTTGAACAAGGGAGTGCGGCTGGGAGCTATCCCAGGGGCATGGACCCAGATTCAGCCTGCTGTCTTTGGCTTGGCTTTATGCAGTTGTGGGTTTTGGCAATACTTAAAAATCCTGGGGGAGTTGTAAGCGTGAAGTTGTAAAACTGGCGGTATTGGGGTGAGGGTTACTCTTCACCCATCTTCATGTCGCGCAGCGCAGAGATGTCCACCTCAATGGAGGGTCCCATGGTGGCAGAAACATACATGCTGCGCCAGTAGCGGCCTTTGGCTCCAGAGGGGCGGTTGCGATCGATACATTCCTGCAACGCCTTCAGGTTGACCAAGAGGTCATCCGCGTCAAAGGTAGCCTTGCCAAAGAGAACATGGACGATCCCGGTGCGATCGGCCCGGAATTCCAGTTTACCAGCTTTGAACTCCTGAATGGCCTGGGCCAAGTCAAAGGTTACGGTACCGCCTTTGGGGGAGGGCATCAAGCCACGCGGACCGAGCAAACGTCCCAACTTGGCAATGTCCTTCATCATGTCGGGGGTCGCAATCAGGAGGTCAAAATCCAGCATTCCCCCCTGAATTTCTTGGATTAATTCTTCGGAACCCGCTAAATCAGCCCCAGCAGCCGTAGCTTCCGCGACCTTCTCACCGCGTGCTAAAACAGCAACCCGAATGGTCTGACCCGTTCCCTTGGGCAGGGCAACCGTCGTCCGGAGTTGTTGGTCGGTGTATTTAGGGTCAATGCCGAGGCGAATATGGGCTTCGGCGGACTCAGCAAACTTGGCAGTTGCCGTTTCCTTGAGTAGCTTCAGGGCAGCTAGGGGGTCATAGGCCCGCTTCTCCACTTTGGTTTGGAGTTCGCGCAGTCGTCGAGAAATTTTCTGGGTCATAGGTGTTATGGGGTGCGATCGAAGCGTGGCTTCTCCCCCGATCGTGGCAAGGTTTACAAGTCTAACATGAATGCTTCACAGTCTTTCGGCCAGAGAACAAAAGTTTCTCAAGACCAGAGCAGAGACGGAGAAGTGATGGGACAAGCCCCTGGTAACCCTTGGGTAACTCCTGGGCAACCCCCTGCTCAGCACCAGCCCTGATCGTTGGGAGGCTGGGACTCTGGGGTTGTGAGGGTCAAGGCCGTTGAGGGTGTGGGCGGCTTAGGGGTGTGGACGGCTTAGGATCTGCCTTGCGGCTGGGAGCCTTAGTCCTGAATGGTCACACCCATATTTTTGGCGGTGCCTTCCACAATGCGCATCGCCGCTTCAATGTCGCGGGCATTGAGGTCCGGCATCTTAGTTTGGGCAATTTCCTGCAACTGGGCGCGGGTAATGGAGCCAACTTTTGTTTTGTTAGCCTGACCCGATCCCTTGGGAATGCCTGCGGCCTTGGAGATCAAAACCGATGCCGGGGGCGTTTTGAGGATAAACGTGAAACTCCGGTCTTCAAACACCGAAATTTCCACCGGGATCACCAAACCCACTTGGTCGGCAGTCCGGGCGTTGTATTCCTTACAGAAGGCCATGATATTGACCCCGTGTTGACCCAGGGCCGGACCGACGGGAGGAGCGGGGTTTGCTTTTCCAGCCGGAAGCGCTAACTTAATCAGTGCGACTACTTTCTTCGCCATTGCAAATATCGTTTCCTTGTTGAGAATTCAGCAGCTTTAAGACTGCTTTTTGACTTGATTAAACTCCAGTTCCACCGGAGTATCGCGGCCAAAAATAGAGAGCAGGGCTTTCAGTTTACTGCGTTCTGGGCTGACTTCAATCACCGTGCCTTCAAAGTCCTTAAATGGACCCGACAGCACCAGGATGCTATCGCCTTCATCCATGTCCACTTTGACAACGGTTTTTTGCTCTTCGGTTCGCTTAAAGATGCGCTCAACTTCCGATCGGGTCAATGGCATGGGTCTGACATGACCTCTGCCGCGACTGCCGCCCTTAGACTTTTGCTCTGCGCCGACGAAGTTAATGACGTTGGGGGTGTTTTTGATGACTTGCCAAGTGTCCTCATCCAACACCATCCGAATCAGGACGTAGCCGGGGAAGGTTTTTTCATCAACGGTTTGGCGAGAGCCGTCTTTTTTGAGCTTTACCGTTGGGGTTTGGGGAATTTCCACCTGCAAAATACGATTGGCCACATCCAGGGTCTGAATGCGGTGCTCGATATTGAGCTTGACCCGCTTTTCGCAGCCTGAGGCAACCTGCACGGCGTACCAGCGCGAGGCAGCATCCATTGCTGCTTGAACCTCCCCCATTGGGTCATCGGTCAGTTGGGGAAGATCCTGGGGTTCGTTCGTGGCCATTATCCAAATACCTGACGTGCTGCCCAACTAAAGAGATTGTCAACCAAGTACACCACCGTTGCTGACAGACTCACCATCAGCAAGACCGCAGCGGACTCGCTAATGAGTTGTTGGCGGGTGGGCCACACAATTTTATCGAGTTCCTCTTTGGTGCCCTTGGCAAAGGTCACGAGATTAAACTTCTCTGAGGTCGTTCCCAGATCCCGCTTGCGCGATCGTAGGGCCGGACCACTGGCTCCCTCAGCCGCAGTGCCCGCTTCAGGACTAGAATCTGTCCCTGAGTTTGGGGTATTCGGCTTCAGTTCGCTGGGGGAAACGGAGTCGGCTCCAGTATGTTCAGAAGTCGCTGACTCAGCCCCTCCGTCCTGGGGAGCTTGTGCTTTGTTGTTCGCCACAGATCTTTACCTCCCTGTCTCGAAGCAGTCTTTGAAGCAGTCCTTGAGATCGCCATGGAAATCCCACAGGGATCTAGCATAGCTGAAAGCTGAGCGTTTGCATACAGACTCGATCGGTCCCTTGGGACGAGCCTGGGGGAGGGAAGCGACGGGCCAAGCTTGCCCGAAAACACCGCGCTACAATTTATGGCTGGCCCCCTCTGGCTAGACGGCCTTGGGCTGGACCCCCACCCCAGGGCGGGCGATGGGAGCCATGGTTAGGATCTGCGGGATCTGGATGTATTGCGGAACCCTATTGGAGAGCGTGGAGACGGGCAAACCCCATGACAGCGAACCCCATGAAAAATTTGCAACAGACTCGCTATCGTTTGAGCTGGATTCAGCAAGTGGCGGAGGTGCCCCGTGAGCAGTGGGATGCTCTGGCTCAGCCGTTGATCAGTCCGTTTTTTGAGTGGGACTGGCTCCAGGGGCTGGAGGCTTCGGGCAGTGCGACGGGCCGATCGGGCTGGCAACCCTGCCATTTGGTGGTGTGGCGGGAGGATCCGCCCCAGTCGGGGGTTGCACCGCAGCGGCGGTTGGTGGCGGCGGCCCCGCTATATCTGAAGGCCCACAGCTATGGGGAGTTTGTTTTTGACCATCAGTGGGCGGATTTAGCCCATCGGTTGGGGGTGGAGTATTACCCGAAGTTGCTGGGCATGTCGCCGTTTACGCCAGCGGTGGGCTATCGCTTTTTGATGGATCCCGATGAAGATGAGGCGGCCTTGACCGAAGCGATGGTGGCGGAGATTGATCAGTTTTGCGATCGCAACAATATTTCAGGCTGTCATTTTCTCTATGTGGATCCCGACTGGCGATCGCCCTTGGAGTCCTTGGGCTTTATGCCCTGGCTACACCACAACTCGGTTTGGCATAACCAAGGGTTCCAAACCTTTGAGGACTACCTGACCATGTTCAATGCCAACCAGCGGCGCAATATTAAGCGGGAACGCAAGGCTATGGCCAAGGCGGGGTTGCGGCTCGTGACGGTGACGGGAGAGCAGATCTCCCACCGCTTACTAGAGCAGATGTATAGCTTTTATAGTCACCACTGCGATCGCTTTGGCTGGTGGGGCAGCAAGTATCTCACCAAGGCGTTTTTTGTGGATTTACACCATGCCCTGCGGCATCGCTTGCTGTTGGTGGCGGCGGTGGCGACGGATACCCCTACGGATGGCCAGGAGGCGGGGACGATCGCAGCCGGGACAGACCTCGACGCTACGGATCTTAAGCCTGTGGGCATGTCTTTTTGTGTCTATAAAGGCGATCGGCTCTATGGCCGCTATTGGGGTAGTTTCCAGGAATTTGACTGTTTGCACTTTAATGCGTGCTACTACACGCCGATCGAGTGGGCGATCGACCATGGGGTCCAAATCTTCGATCCCGGTGCCGGAGGATCCCACAAAAAACGGCGCGGCTTTCCCGCCACCCCCCACCACAGCCTTCACCGCTTTTACCACGATCGCCTCGGCCAAATTTTGCAATCCCACCTGCACCAAGTAAACCCCTTGGTCGCCCAGGAAATGGAGGCCATTAATCAGGAACTGCCCTTTACAAAGCCTGAGATTGAGCTACCTCGCTTCTAGGCGAGGGCTACGGGGTCTGTGGCCTAGGATGCGTCCTGTGTCCCGATAATCTGGTAATCCCAGGAACGATCGAAGAATCATGGTAGGCTAGCAGCAACGTTACATAAGTTAATCTGAGACTGCGCTGAGGAGACCCTCTCACTGTTGCAGGTTAACCGCCGGTCGGGGCTATCCCCCCTAGTCATCCCAGTTTTGAGCCAGAAGCAGGTCAGCATGTTTCGGCTGCGCTCAAGACAGGCAGGGCGCGACTCCTCTGGAGATTTGTGCCCAAGGGAGAGGCTCCCTATCTAAGACTCATGTGAACCATGATTAAAACCTTTTGGGTGCGGCGGAGTTTGCGGCCTGCCCTTGCCGCGCTCAAAAATACAACTCGGCCTTGGCCCACGATCGCAATTTTAGTGGCTGCCGATCTGCTGGCCTTGGCCACGGCGGTGAGTACCAGTGTTTGGGGGCGGCTCCTCCTGGGCGGCACCCTCAAGCCCGATTTTTACTGGCGACTGTGGCCCCTCTTAATCCTATTTACCATTAGCTACGGTAGCTTGGGCCTTTATCCCGGTGTGGCCCTCAGCCCAGTGGATGAACTGCGATCGGTGAGCCTTGCCACCACCTTGATCTACTTTTTCCTGGGGGCCGTCATTTTCATGTTTGGGGAGGGGGAACTGTACTCCCGTGCGGCTTTTCTGGCCGCTTGGATCCTCTCGATCGCCCTGGTTCTCATTAATCGCGGCATTATTCGCGGGCTTTTTGCGCGGCTGGGCTGGTGGGGCTATCCCGTCATTGTCATGGGAGCCGGTCGCACCGGGGAAATGGTGGTGCGCACCCTCAAGCGCAACCCACGCCTGGGCCTGAAGCCCGTCGTGATTCTAGACGATGACCCGGCAAAGTGGGGCCGCTTGGAAGAGACCACAGTCCTCGGCGAGTTGGCCCTCGCCCCTAGCCTTGCCCGCCGCCTCCATATTCCCTATGCGATCGTCGCCATGCCGGGGGTCAATCGCGCCCGATTGCTGGAAATTATTGAGCGCTATGGCCAAACCTTCCCCCATTTGTTGATTATTCCGGATTTATTTGGGTTTTCGACCCTCTGGGTAGAGGCCAAGGATCTCACCGGTGTGCTGGGGCTGGAGGTGCGGCAGCAGTTGCTGTTGCCCGGTCCCCGCATTATGAAGTGGTGTTTGGAGGTGGCGATCGCGGTGCTGGTGACGATCGCCATTCTGCCCTTGATGGCGCTCATTGCGGTGCTGATTCGGCTGGACTCGGCTGGCCCCGTTTTCTATGGCCATCGCCGCATCGGTCGCGGCGGCAAAACCTTCACCGCCTGGAAGTTTCGGACCATGGTGCCCCAGGCCGATGCCGTCTTGCAGCACTATCTCCAGGCCCACCCAGAGGCCCGCCAAGCCTGGGAAGAAGAGCGCAAACTCAAGGACGATCCCCGCATTACCCGCGTGGGCAAATTTCTCCGGCGCAGCAGCTTAGATGAACTGCCCCAGATTTGGAACGTCCTCCGGCGGGAAATGAGCTTGGTGGGGCCGCGCCCGATCGTGTCCGAAGAAGTGGCCAACTACGCCGAAAAATTTGCCCTCTATACCCGCGTCCTACCGGGCATTACCGGCCTCTGGCAGGTATCCGGGCGCAATAACATCACCTACGGGGAGCGGGTCAACCTCGATGCCTACTATGTGCGCAACTGGTCGGTCTGGCTTGATCTCTACATCTTGATTAAAACCGTGTGGGTGGTGATGCGGGGCGAGGGGGCTTATTAGGGTCCATTGTGTCATAGGGGTCGTGTGTCATAGGGGTCGCGCCCCCGTGGCTCCGGATCCATTGCACTTTGGACGGGCCGGAGGCCCATCCCACCCAAAAGGTGTTTGTGGGATAGCCGTCTCGGCTGTCCATTGGCAAACGTGAAATGCACCCACCGGGGGAACCACGGGGCAACCACGGGGGGTTTGCCCCGACCGTTTGGGGGCATCTGCCAAAGGGGGCTAGCCCCCTACAGCAGGGTGCATTTCACTTTGGAGCAAGCCAGCCCCTAACCTGGCTCAAAAGGCTCGTAGTGCGGACTTTAGTCCGCCCCTTGGCAAACGTGAAATGCACCCCTACAGCACCTGGTGAGTATAGGCGTGTTGCTTCACGTTGTCTTCCGGGCTGACCACGTGATCGGCATTGAGCACCCGCTTGCGATCGGTGGAGTAATGAAACCCCTCATAGGCAGTTCCCACGGGAATTTTTGCCGCCACCGATCGATCGCGGCGATGGGTCCGCGCCGCCGCAAACATCCGCTCCGTAAAATCCGCACAAAACTGGGCCTCCGCTGGCGCACCCGCCGGACGTTGGAGCTTATCCTGCCCCAGAATCTGCCCCAAAGTCGTGCCATAGGCTACCCGATAGGACGTAGGCGTAGGAGTGCCCAGCAGCGCCAGGGCCGAAGCCGACGGAATCGGTTCCAAAACCTGAACTTCCTGGACCTCTCCCTCCCCTCGAATAAAACAGGTGGCCACGCCCATGAGTACATAGTCATCCGTTGAGAGATCCGGAGCATTGGCATAGGTGGAAACGGCGATCGTCATAGGTTTAAGTCAGAATCACAGCAGGTCTTGAAGGTTGGGCTAGATCCTAGCGCGATCGTCCCCTGGACTTGGGCGATCGATACCGTTGTTTACATCGGGTCCATTGCACGTTTGCCCCGCAGCAGCCTCCGGCTCCCCCGCCAAACCACCTGTAGAAGTGACACAGACCCTTTCCCGGCTGCCCCAGATTGCCCCTAAATTGACTAGATAAACCCCTCAGGCTGCTCAGGCTGGACAATACACCCCTGGGACTGCCGCAAGCCAACGCAGGGGTTGAAATCAAGGCCAAAGTAGGCCCCAAACCCAGGCCCAGTTTGATCTCCTTCCCCGCTCCCCGGAACCCGCAGTTGTCCAACCTATCCCCATGCAACCTCTACACCCCCCCTCCCCCGCTCCCGCCTTGACCCAGGATAGCCCCATCCTCGCCGCCCTACGCCGCAAAATCTCCCACGCCGTCCGCCAAGGCCACTACAGCGCCGCCCTCGCCCTCCTCAACCAGCTTGTGCGACAGCAGCCCGCCTCCGCCCTCGACTACAACAATCGGGGCTTTATCCAGTTACAACTGGGCAATACAGCCGCTGCCCTACGGGACTTAAAAA
Organism: Prochlorothrix sp.; assembly: GCA_035286285.1. Taxonomy (GTDB): domain Bacteria; phylum Cyanobacteriota; class Cyanobacteriia; order Prochlorotrichales; family Prochlorotrichaceae; genus Prochlorothrix. Next base: position 5,491 of record JAYKJG010000454.1, on the reverse strand, counting down.
CAGCCCTGCACCTGGATCCCACCCTGGATAGCGCCTATAACAATCGGGGCAACTGCTACGCCCAGCAGCGCCGCTTCACCCTAGCCCTCTGGAACTACCACCAAGCCCTAGCCCACAATCCCCACAACCACCGGGCACGGCTCAACCTAGGCATTACCCTACGCGACATGGACCTTCCCGGCCTCGCTTTAGAAAACTTTGAAGCCCTCCTTGACCAAGGCCAACTGACGCTCCACGCCCAAGCCGAACGAGGCCGCACCCACCAAATTATGGGCCACTGGAACTGGGCCATGGCAGACTACCGCAAAACGTGGACCCAAGTCATGGCCTGCTTAGAACAACAGCCTAACTCCAGTCTGCAATCCCTACGCGCCAACCTAGAGCGTTGGATGGATGAACTGGTGGAAGCCGCGACGATCGTGCCTTAATCCCAGGATCCCTCACCCCCAGTCCCTCTCCCCAGGCGGGCGAGGAAGGTTCGTTTCCCTTTCGCTCAGGGACAGCCGAGAGGGCTATCCCACAACAACCTTTTTCACAAGTTCCCACGCTCTGTGGGGGAATTCCTCCCTAGGTGCTCCAGCGCCCTCCGTCTCTTTGGGTACTCTGGAGGCTTTTGACGGGACGGGACACAGAGCGTCTGGAAGACGTTTCCACACAGAGCAAAGGACTAAAGTCCTTATTACAAGGCGTTACATCGGTCAGGGAAGGTAATGGGCACTTAAGAGCGCTGAAACCCTGATTCTGACGTAGCCCATACCGCCTTTTATTGAGCCTGAGCTACTTACTGGCTGGGCATTAGTCCGTGACTGGTTCACCGATCGGCTCACTGGATTCGATCGGTTGACTGGTTTGCGCCGGATCCACCCAAATAATTTGCCGTTGGTCGGGCCGGACCCGATAGCTCTCTTCCTGCATAATGGCGCGGGTTTGGGTCGGGTCAAACACTTGGCTAAACTCTTCATTCAGCGCCTTCACCCGGTCTTGGGCATTGGCCACCGTATCCTTGGCCTCCCGCAGCATCACCCGCTGTTGCTGGTGGTAGGGAATGAGGTGGAACAAAGCAGAGCCAAAGGCCAAAATAACCAGCACATTCAGGGACAGCTTAGTACAAACCTCTGTGGTGCGGGCAGAAAGCTGCGCCCGTCTGCGGGCTTGGCGCTGGGCTTGGGTTTGGGGGGAGGGGGAGCGGTGACGCGAAGGTGAAGATTTTGAAGGACTAGACGGGGATGATGGCTCTAGCGGTTCAAAGGGTTCAGGACGGGTCGCATACATGACGGTTTAGGTTAGCTGCAAAGGTCAGGTGCCCAGAAAGGCGCGGCGGGGATGCAAAGAAGCAGAGGGGCAAGATGCGAGAAAGCCAAGGTCTGGACATGAAGGAGGCAAGGGAGCATTGCCCCAAAACCGAGGATTGTAACCTGAAGATTCTAGACTGAAGACTGCGCCCTTTTCCGGTGTCATCAACAGCGTTCAAGACTGCCAAACCAAAGACTCGCCTAAACCTGATGGCAGTCTAAGGGCAGAGGTCGTAAAGAGCACCGTTTGTTCTGATGTCCGATCGCGTTCAGCTTGGGATGAGGCTAACGGTAACAGTTCCCTACAACTTCCACCACAGCTTCAGTTTCAGTATTTTGGAGCTTGCGTTTGAGCTTAACTGGGGGATTGCACCAGTTCGATCGTGATGCTCCTGGGGAAGGTGATCCGGTAAGGTGCAGGGGTGCCTGTTAAACCTATCCCAGTCTCGTTTGTGCCGTCAATCATTTCAATGGCTCTAGCTCTAGGTTAGGGGGCTTGGGGACAATATCTTGAAGCTTTAACTAGCGTTTAGCTTAGGTGGGGGGCAGGGGATGCGTCGAGGGAGTCGGGGGCTGGAGGGGAGAGACAGCGGGGGGGTGAGGGTCTGGGGTAGGGGTTGGGGGGTGGGTAGGGGGTGGTGTTATGGGTGAGTTTAGGCTAGGGGGAGGGGTGGCGGGTGGGGTCATAGCCGAGATCGCCGACAAAGCAGAAAGACAGAATGAGGTTAAAGGTGTCTCGATCGAGGCTAAATTCTGGGCCTAAAATGCGAATCCCATCGCTGGTTAGTCGCCGCCATTCCCGTGCGATCGCGGCATCTTGGGCGATCGTGGTTGCCAAATCTTGGCGCAGGTTGTCCCAGGTGACGGTTAGGGAGGATTCCCGATCGCAGGCATTGCTGACCAGTTTTTCTTCCAGTTGGGCATCCAACTCCCCTAAGATTTCCCGCATTAAGTCGGGGTAGCGACCGGATAGGGCCAGGAAGCCCATGATGGCTTGCTGCTCTTGGGGGGAGGGGGTTTGTTGGCGTTTGGCCCAGATCAGTTTGAGGATTTTGTAGAGGTTGATGAGGCGTTTGGCGGTGCGGGGGGTGATGTCTACGGGTTCGCAACAACGGACGAGGGTGTCAAATTCTTCGGGGTTGAGGTCGATGATTTCGGCGATGTTTTCCAGATAGTTGGGGTCAGAATTAGCCGGTGGGGCTGGTTCTTCTGGGTTGAAGGGTTCTGGCTCGAATCCTTCTGGGCCAAATCGGGGGATAAAGTCTTCTTGGGCATATTGTTGGCCATAGCCGCCATATTGCTGGGTCATGACTTCCTGTTGGCCGAATTGTTGAGCCACTTCGGGGTTATAGGCTTGTTGGGTCGATCGCGGGCTGGGTTCTTCTGGGGTGGGACGGGCGATCGAGGGGGCGACTTTGATGGGAGGTGTTGCGGGGGGGGTGTAGTTGAGTTGATCCCCTAGGTAAGCGGCAACATTGCGGGGGGAGAGGGGTCTCATGCGGTAGGGAATTTGGATGATTTTTTCGAGGTAATCAATGCCGGAGGGTTTGCCGCCCCGGATTAAAACCCCCTGGTAAACGTCTTCGAGGGCGCGGGAAATATAGCGATCGTCGATGGCCAGTACAACAATAAATAGGGGGGTTTTCAGCAGCAGTTGGACGGCTTCCAAGACTTCCACCACACGATCGGGGGGGCAGCGATCGAGATCATCAATATAAAGAATGATCCGGGGTTCTCCCCTGGGGAAGGTTTCTTGTTTTTTGGCTTTGACGGTTTCGGAGTCTTGGGGTTGGACAAGGAGGCGATCGCCCAGTTCCCAAATATCTTGGCGCACTTGGTGCAAAAGCCCCAATTCCTGTTGGTAGGCGTTGCTTTGGAGCCGTTGGGTGACAAATTCCGAGAGGGTTTTGTATTGGAAGGTTAAGCCCATGGTTTGGCGTTTGGCGGCGAGGGCGGCTTGTTTTTCCTGGAGTTCCTGCTCTTGGCTGCTGAGGCTGGCGAGGCGGGCTTCTAGTTCTTTTTGGCGAAGGGTTTCTAGGCGTTGGCGATCGCTTTGGATTTGGTGTTCATATTGTTGCCAGAGGGTTTTGAGGGTGCGGCGGTTTTGTTTCCAGGTCATCCAAACTTTTTGGCCAAAGGGGAGGAGGGTGGTGGCGAGGAAGCCATTGGTGAGCCAGGGGAGAAGGGGTTTGAGGGTTTGCAGTTGTTCTAGGAGGGTGGGGGCAGCAATGAAGAGGCCGATCGCGGCGAATAATCCCACAGCAAGCCAGCGATGGGTACGGATGGCTTGCCAGAGAATTCGCAAAAATTCGGGATCGAGTTCTTCGAGAAAAGCGCGGATGCGCGGAAGATGTTGGGGATCGGTTTGATCGGGGGCTTGATCGAGGGTTTCTAGGAGAGGACTGTTGGGGCTAAGGAACTGGCTTAATTGCTCCTTGAGGGATAGCATGGCTTGATTGTGGGCACTGCTATCCAGTTCTTGGTTCATGTCCCGTTCAATGGTGCTTTTCTGGGTTTCTAATTGTTTTTCCAGATCCAGAACTGCTTGGGTTTCTTGTTCAATTTCTTGGCGGAGCCGATCGTGGGATTCTTGCTCCATGGTGTTAAGAAACTGCCAGAGGTTTTCTCCTTGGAGCCATGTCTTTCCCGCCGATCGCAGTTGTAATTCCTGGGTAATTTGGCGATCGAGTTCGGTGAAGATGGTTTCCATGAGGCTGGCCCATAGGTTGGCCTTGGCATAGGTCCAGGCATCAAAGAAAATGGGGTAAATATGGCCCACATAGGGCGATCGCATTTCAGAATCGCCCCAGGCGGCTTCGCGGGAAATCTCGCGGCTGCGGATGGCTTCGATTTGGCGATTCATAAGGTGAATAGCGAAGGATTTGCCACTCCCCCACACCCCCAGCAGAGCCACCGCCAAGGGAGGCCGCAGATCCCGCAGTAGCAGGACGGTGGTGAGGGCGGCAATTTCGTCAGCAATGGCAAGGCGATCGTCCCCTTCTGCTAGGTCATTGCGCAGGGTTTGGGGCACGGTTTCCCGCCCCACTTCCCCCCACAACCGCAGGGTGCCATCCCCAGCACCGCTAACAATGCGACTCCCATCGGGACTCAAGGCCACAGAATATACATAACGCCAATGCCCCTTCAAAGGTTCCCCCACGGGGTTTCCCTGCAAATCCCAGAGCAGAATCGTCTGATCCCGACTGCCACTGATGATTGCCTGACCATCAGGACTAAAGGCTACAGAATACACAATATCTGAATGCCCTTGGAAGGGTTCTCCTATGGCGTTTCCCTGCAAATCCCACAGCCGAATCGTTTCATCCCTACTGCCACTGACGATCGTCTGACCATCGGGGCTAAAGGCTACGGAATTTACGGCATTTGAATGACCTTGGAAGGGTTCCCCCGTGGGGTTGCCCTCTAAATCCCACAGCCGAATGGTGTAATCCCGACTGCCACTGACGATCGTCTGACCATCGGGACTAAAGGCCACGGAATAGATGACATCTGAATGCCCTTGAAAGGCTTCCCCCACGGGGTTGCCCTCTAAATCCCACAACCGAATGGTTTGATCAGCACTGCCACTGACGATCGTCTGACCATCGGGACTAAAGGCTACGGAATAGACGACATCTGAATGCCCCTGAAAGGGTTCCCCCATGGGGTTTCCCTGCAAATCCCACAGCCGAATCGTTTTGTCACTACTGCCGCTAACAATCGCCTGACCATCGGGACTAAAGGCCACTGATGCTACAACATTTGAATGCCCCTGGAAGGCTTCCCCCATGGGGTTTCCTTGCAAATCCCACAGTCGAATCGTTTTGTCATAACTGCCGCTGGCGATCGTCTTGCCGTCAGGACTAAAAGCGACAGCACGTACAGACTCTTCGTGGCCATGGAAGACGCGGCTGGTGTAGCGGGGGGCGGGGGGGTGGGGGGGCTGCATGGGGAAAAGCGGGAGAAAAGGGCAAAGGCAAGACAAAGGGAGCAATTACGCCCCCGTGCTGACCCTCCTGGTTTATACGACAAAGCCCCCTCACCATCGGGCGAAGGGGCTAGGATTGAAACGTTTAGAGGGTGACAAGGCAGGGGTTGCGGGGTGTTACCAACTGGACTTGACGACACCGGGCAGAAGACCTTGGTGGGCCATTTCCCGCAGCATGTTGCGGCAGAGACCAAAATCTCGATAATAGGCA
>JAYKJG010000453.1:0-3267 GCA_035286285.1 Prochlorothrix sp. | reverse complement strand
CCCGCGCCAATGTCCGCCACCTGATCCGTAGGCCGTAGCCCCAACAACTGCACCAGCAAATCCGGCTGCTCCTGCCACTGCCGACTGGGCCGCTCCAGCCACCGTGCCCCCCGGTGCCCCATCACCTGGGCAATTTCCCGCCCCTGGTAAAAGCGGCCAATGCCGTCTAGGTCATGGAAGGGCCGATCGACATAGGCACTGGGATCACCGGGGGCGATGGGAACCCCAATTAAGACCCAGGGCAGGGCAATCAGGGCGAGGAAGAGGCCGATCGCCAGCCCCGATCGCAAAGTCCGGTTTTGGAGGAGGGTCGAAAACTGAGCCATGGTTCTGTTTTTAAAGGGGGCAGTCTTGACGGGAGAATTCTTAAGAGGAGATTGGGGAAAGCACACAGGATGGGATTTTTTGTTAGGCTAAGTCAATCGTAGGAATGCGTAGGTTATTTGCCAGACTGCACTGTTTCACTACCAATGCCTTACTGTTTCATGCTGGAAGCTCGCTTTATGAATGCCGTCACCGTTAACCTCAGTGGTCGCCAACGTATGCTCTCCCAGCGGATTGCCCTGACTGCGTTGCAGTGGGTTTCTAGTCCGCAACTCCACTGGACTTGTAACAGTCGGGAGATGCTGACGGAAACGCTGGAGATGCTGGCCCGGATTCACCGGGGTTTAATGGAAGGGGATGCGGATTTAGGGCTTTCGGGATACTGTTCTCCTGAGATTCAGGCGCTCTATTACGGTGACCCCTGGCAGGTCGATCGACGCTTGCAAGCCTATATTACAGCGGCTCAGCAGCTTTTAGACAGTCCTGACGCGGACTTAAGCCTCAATCATCCTGCTTTAACCCATCTTGTGACCCAAGCGCCTCAAATTTTGACCGCATTAGACCAAGTTGTCAGTCAGTATGAGCGAGAAAGCACCCAAGCCCAAGTGCGCTTACAAACCCAAGCTATGCAGTCCCAACGCCTCAGCCACACAAGCCAACTGGTCAATGGGGTGATCGCTGAGTTGACCAATCCCATTAATGTGCTCCATGGCAATCTGCCCCTGGTCAATGACTATATTTCCCAAAGTTTGGCCCTACTCCAGCAATATCGCACCGTTGACCCCAACCCCCATACGGATCTTCAGGTGGCCTTAGCTCGTTTAGATTTGGACTTTATGGTGCGGGATATGCCCCAAATTATGGGGACGCTGCATAATCATAGCGATCGCTTGCGGCAGCTTATTTTTGCGCTACGAAGTTTCTGTCGCCCCAACCCAAGCCAGTCCACTCAGGCAGATATTCATCAAGTCTTGAATAGTGTGCTGACTATTTTGGGCAATCACTTCCAGTCCCGATCGCCCGATCGTCGCATTCACCTGGAAAAGAACTATGAACCCTTACCGATGATTGAGTGCTATCCAGAGCAATTAAACATTGTCTTTATGAATTTGATTAATAACGCTTTAGAATCCCTTAAAGGCTCAGTTCCCAGCGGAAAATCTCGAAAAATTACCATTACAACGGAAACGCGACCCCAAGGCCATGCCCCTGGGTTGCAGGATCGATCGTCGATCGCGATCCAAATTACCGACACAGGTCCAGGGGTGCCGCAATCTATTCAGCCCTACCTGTTTCAGCCCTTTGTCAGCAGCAAGGAGAAGGGGGGGCATCAGGGTTTAGGGTTGGCGATTAGTGCGGCGATCGTCCAAGAGCAGCACCAGGGCGCATTGCGCTATCTACCCCAGTTAGGCGCTGGCTCCTGCTTTGAAGTGGAACTCCCCATCCGACATCTCTCTTAAGCTCTCCTCAAAGTCTTCTTTCCCCAGGAGTGCTGATTGGGGTAGTGCCTCACCAGTCATACCAAATCCGTTGAGCCTGAAACAGAATAAACGGGTAGGGGTCGTGCCCCTGTGCCGACCCTCGACCAGCCGAATACAGGGGCAACCACGGGGGGATTGCCCCGACCAAAAGCGGTGAACCCGTCACAGTGAAATGGACCCGAACAGTGAAATGGACCCGATTTGCATTTAGCTTGCCGATGAGCTTGCCAATTGCTCTCAACTTTGCAATACGTCCGATCGCACTGACTGGATCAGGATCTAAGTCGTACAGCTTAACTCGACAGCTTTTTTGCTGAACATCAGGTTTTCCCGGTAGTCCACGGGGCAGTCAATCACCGCTGGGACATCCTGGGCTAGGGCTTCCTGGAGCGTTGGCACCAAATCCTCAGTTTTTTCAATCCGATAGCCTTTTAGCCCCATACTTTCCGCGAATTTAACGAAATCAGGGTTTGTAAACTGAATGAAGGAAGAATGGCCAAAATGGTTATGCTGTTTCCACTCAATGAGGCCATAGCCTCCATCATGGAAAATTAGGGTCACAAAGGCGGTGCCCGCCCGCAGTGCCGTTTCCAACTCCTGACAGTTCATCATGAAGCCCCCGTCCCCGGTGACCGCGACGACCTTGCGATCGGGATAGACTAACTTCGCCGCCACCGCCCCCGGAATCGCAATACCCATGGCTGCGAACCCATTGGAGATAAGGCAGGTATTGGGGCGAGAACAGTGGTAATGGCGAGCTATCCACATCTTGTGGGCACCCACATCGGAAATGACGATATCTTCATCGCCCATCACCGATCGCAGGTCATAAATAATCTTTTGGGGTTTCACGGGGAAGCCCTGATCCTGGGCATACTGCTCGTAGTCTGCCGTAATGGCAGCCCGGAGTGTAGCGGCATAGGGGGGCTTTTTCTGGCCGCGATCGGTGCGGCGTTGAATTTCCTCCAGCGCATCGGAAATATCCCCCACAATCTCCACCGCAGGGATATAGCTGCTGTCCACTTCCGCCGGATTGGCTGCAATGTGAATAACCGGGATGTTCCCCTCTGGGTTCCAGCGTTTGGGGGAATATTCAATTAAGTCATAGCCCACGGCAATGACCAAATCGGTGCGATCGAAGCCGCAGCTAATGTAATCCCGCTGTTGCAAGCCCACCGACCACAGCGCGAGGGGGTGGGTATAGGGCAGGACTCCCTTGCCCATAAAGGTGTTGGCCACGGGAATTTGAAGCTGGGTTGCAAATTCTGTGACGGAATCACTGGCATTGGCCCGAATTGCCCCATTACCCACAAGAATCAGGGGGTTTTCGGCCTTGGAAATCAGGCTAGCTGCTTCATTAATGCCCCGGTAAGCTGCAAAGCTTTTTTCCCGCTTGTCACGGGTCAGAGGCTTGCCCTCCGCCTCCATGGCGGCGATATTTTCGGGCAAATCAATGTGTACG
>JAYKJG010000452.1:0-3407 GCA_035286285.1 Prochlorothrix sp. | reverse complement strand
ACTGGCTCTAGAAGGCCGTGAGGAGGCTCAGTAACAGCGCTTCGGTCCACTCCACCACGGCCCCGTAGGTATCTCCGGTGTGTCCCCCTAGGCGGTGGTTGAACCATGCGCCACTGCCGAGACCGATCGCCAGACCGCCCCCTGTGAGGCCGATCGCCGCCGTTACTGGTAGCCCCCCCAAGCCTACCCCAAGGCCCGTCACCCCCAAAAGGCCAACCAGACCGAGCAGCCAATCCTGGGGCGATTGGAACTCCTGCCTATGGAATGCGCCTTTGCCCTGGGGTTTGAGGTAGGGGTAGCGGGCGATCGCGGCAACCTGTGCCCAGCGGCCCCAACTGGCAACCAGGGGGAGGGTCCAGAAGAGGTCAAGAGAGCATTCAGCCCAAGCAACGGTTTTTAGCAGTAAAACCAGGACTGCAACCATGGCCCCAAAGGCTCCTGTGACGCTATCGGCCATCACGGCGAGGCGACGATCGGGATCGGTAACGGCTAGACCGTCGGCGGTGTCCATGGCTCCATCTAGGTGGAGGCCGCCCGTGAGTCCAACCCAAAGGCTTACGCCCAATGCAGCTTCAACAAGGGAGGGAAACCCCAGAATTTGTAGGCAAAAAGCAGTGCTTGCTAAAATTAAACCAATGATCAGGCCAACGATGGGGGAAAACCGGGCGATGCGGTGAAAATTGCCGGGAAGGAGGGAGTAGATCGGTAGGGTGGTGTAGAAGGTGAGACTGGCCCAAAAAGAGGCAAACATCAGCAATATTCCTGTGGTTTGAGGCGTTAGCTTGGGACTGAAAGCTTTAGGTTCCTCACTTTAGCTTTCTCAACTACTGCTAAAAGTCTTCATCATCTTCCAAGGGCGTTTGATTCCAAGCCTCAAGGTCAATTTCCTCCAGTTCCCCTTCTTCTTTCACAACTTGACCATTAAAGAAGTCAGCAAAACTCTTAGCAGCCCGCAACACCTCATCCTCGGCCCAAAGGGCCGATCGGGATGTGGGAGATGCTGCGGGGGGAGAGGCAGTGGGAGGAGGGGGGGCGGGGTTGGGGGGTACAGGCGAGGGCGGCGGCGGATCTAGGGGCTTGCTGGGCGTAGTAGGAGTCAGTTGGGCTGAGTTGAGGGTCTGGGCAGGATTAGGGGCAAGAGTGGGAGTCAGTTGGGCTGAGTTAAGGGTTTGGGCAGGATTAGGGGTTATAGTGCCGAGATCTGGGGGGCTGGGGCTGGGGTTGATGGGGTTGGGGTCAGGGGGAGGGCTGGCGTGGGTTGGCGCAGAGGGGGCAGGAGGGGGCGGGGGGACCGAAGCAGGAGGTTCAGCAACGGGAGATGCAGTAACGGGAGGTGCAGTAACGGGAGGTGCAGTAACAGGGGAAGTAACAACGGGAGGTGCAGTAACAGGGGGTTCAAAGTGGGCTGGGGGAGCTTGAACGGCTCCGGCTGGGGTTTGACCGGCTTTAACCAGGGTTTCCACTTGAACTTTGACGGGATAGCCCATGATTTGGCTAAAGGCTTCTTCCACTTGGTCAATGCGAGCATCCACCATTGGCTTTAATCCGGGCGGACTGCTGATTTTGGCCCGTGATCCCTGCACGGACAGCAGTCGGACCTGTTGTTCTAGCAAAGCGCGGGTACTTTTAGCGGCTAGCCGGTTAAGCACTCGCTGCCAGAGTTGGTTCCAATCCTCCGTTGGTGTGGGTTCAGCCACGGGGGGCGGGGGATTCGGGGTGACGGGAGCGGGAGTTGTGGCGGGGGGCTGGGGGGGCGGGGCGATCGGGGCGGGGGGCGGCGGGCTGGCGGGTGTGTGAACCTCTGGTGTGTGAACCCCTAGTGTTTGGGCCTCTGGTGCTTGAACCCTAGGCGTGGCGGGAGTTTGAGGCGGTGAATAGACGGGGGTTGCGATCGGGGGGGGGACTGGGCTAGGGGCGATCGCCAAACCGGGGGAATGGGGCTGAACCGCAGGGGCAGCTTGTGCAGTGGGCAGTAGGCCCATAAGGGTGACCTCTAACCAGAGGCGCGGTTGGGTTGTATTTTTGAGTTGCACCTCACTGCTGCGTAGGTGCTGCTGTCCGCGTAAAATCGTGGCAAGATCGAGCTTCTGAACAAAAGCACACATATCCTGCCAGGTATCTGCCGTAATGGCGACTAAATCCCCTCGCTGCGGTGCGGTTTTGGCAATCAGTAGGTCTCGGTAGAAACTGGCTAAATTCTGTAAGACAATGAGCGGCTCTCGCCCTCGGTTCATCAGGCGACGGGCTACGTCGATGAGTCCTTCGGGGTGGTTGGCGGCGATCGCCTCAGTTAAGGCCAACAAATCCCGCTCAGGCACTGCGCCCACTAAATCCCAAACAGCTTCTGGAGCTACCGGGGGCGGCAGTAAACTCAACTGATCCAGCAAGCTTTCAGCATCTCTCAGTCCTCCCTGGGCAATTTGGGCAACTAGGGTGATTGCAGCCTCAGTGATTTGAATTTGTTCTTGCTGGGCGATGTGTTGCAGATGGCTGACCATGGCTTCGAGGGGGATGCGGCGAAAGTCAAAGCGTTGGCAGCGGGAGATAATGGTGGGGAGGACGCGCTGGGGATCGGTGGTGGCGAGGACAAAAATAACGCGATCGGGGGGTTCTTCTAGGGTTTTAAGGAGTGCGTTAAAGGCAGCAGTGCTGAGCATGTGGCACTCATCAATTACATAGACTTTGTATCGGCACTGAACCGGCGCAAACTGGGATCTTTCGATTAATTCTCGGATATTATCAACCCCGGTATTGCTAGCCGCGTCAATTTCAATGACATCTAAGGCTGAACCCCGTGTAATACTGGTGCAGGCTTCGCACTGACCGCAGGGGGTGGCCGTGGGCCGATCGCCCGCCAAGCAGTTCAAAGACTTGGCCAAAATTCGGGCACTGGAGGTTTTACCCGTGCCCCGTGGGCCTGTGAAGAGGTAGGCCGGGGCGATGCGCTGTTGCTGGAGGGCGTTGGTGAGGGTGGTGGCGATCGCCGTTTGTCCCACCAAATGTTGAAACATCTGGGGCCGATATTTATGGTGTAGGGGTTCGTAGGCCATGGGGATAAGCGGGGGACTCTGCCAAGCTGTTCTTTAGGATAGAGTAGTTCCGAGAGGGATGCTTAAAGATCTTGCCATTATATCCCAATAACCGTACAATTGCACTACTTTGCGACCTTACTTTCACGTACCGCCCCTCAGCTATGCAAATTCTTTCTGTTTCCCTGAAAAACTTTAAAATCCATCAGGAACGTCAATTTGAGTTTCAGCCCGGTGTTAATGCTATCTGCGGTGAAAATGGGGCTGGGAAAACCAGTATTTTAGAGGCGATTGCCTGGGTTTTGTTTAATTTTACGGGGGATTACCGTAAAGAAGAGCTATATCGCCAAGGGAGCAAAGGGACTCAGGTCACGGTGC
>JAYKJG010000451.1:0-13477 GCA_035286285.1 Prochlorothrix sp. | reverse complement strand
CGCGGGCATCCTTCGGCAAAACGGGGACATTTTTAAACACGCTTTCTACAAAACTTTGGGCTTGGGCTTCCGGCTGTCCAGCTTGGGTCACGGATCCCCAAAGGGCGAGGAAATTCCACCGCGCTCCTCCAGAGGTTTTAGGGTTGGCGGTAATCACTTCAATGCCCGGTTTGGTTAAATCAGCCCAGCCTTTAACTGGTACTGTTTCATCCCGTAATACAAGGGCTGCTACAGATTTATGGACAATCGACCCATTGGGTAATTCTTCTTCCCAACCGGGCTGAATTAAACCCGCTTTCTCAATTTTTTGGGTATCTAAAGCCAGGGCCAAGGCCACCACATCCGCCTCCAAACCATCAATCACAGCGCGGGTTTGGGAACCGGATCCCCCATAGCTTTGTTCCACCTCTACGGTTTGGCCCGTTTGGGTTTTCCAGGCTTCCGCAAACTTAGGAATGATTTTTTCGTAGGCGCTTTGGGTTACCGCATAGGACACCAGGGTGATTTTGACCGTTTCCCCTGCTGGTGCGGCGGATTCAGGGGCATTGGCAGCCGGAGAGTCCCCAGGGGCAGGGGTTCCCCCGTCCCCAGACGGGGAGGGAGCCGGGGCACAGGCCACCACCGCCCCCAACACGATCGCGCCGATCGCCCCAACGGGAGCAAGGCGTTTGGGGAAAAAGCGGGATGGACGGGATCCCGAAAGGGGGGCAAGGGGGTTATTCATGGGGACCATGGGAATGCAGGGGAGTTGTACTGAAATTGAATTGTAATACAACTCAGGTACAAACTCAAAGAAAATAGTTTTATTTTCTAACCAGGACTTAACATGACCTTGATCCATATAGAACTCAAACCTAAGACAAATGGGATTAGACGGGGATTTAAGTTCATCCTAGGCATAATCAGGCTACAGTGAGTTTTGGGCTTCCATTCCCTAGGATTTTCTCGGCCTAGGGCTACCGGTTTCTTCCCCTGTGGTCTTGCCCCTGTGGTCTTTATTCTGGCTTTGCTCTTCCCATGGATTGCCCCGATCGCGCCCTTCTCCAGCACCTTGTGGAGGTGTGTTTTCTGTTCCGGGGTCTCCCCGTAGACACCTTGGTTCAAGCCTGGGGAGATGCCCCGGCTGCTTTGGAAAAGCTTTACTCTAACCGCCCGGTTTTCACCGCCTTTCGACCGGGGGAGCCGTTGGATTCCCTCTATACTGTTCTAGGGGGAGGGCCGGTGATTATCCGCAGCGCCCCCCTCGATCGCATTATTGCCATCACCTATACGGGGGGCTGTTTTGGGATGCGCAGCTTGCCCCTCAGCTATGGCCTAATCTTCAAGGCCTTTCCCAGCCAGGTGGAAGCCTATAAAACCACCGATGTATTGCGGATTCCCCTTACTGTAGTCAGCCATCTCTATGAGACCCAAGGGGATTTTCGCGATCGCTACCATCTTCTCTTTGAACTACGGGAGAAGTTTCAATACCATTTGCTGAATTGCAGCGCCTATCCTCCCCAGGCGGTGGCCAGTTTGCTGCGGGCTTTAATTTACCAGGAACGCGCCCTCGGCCACCAACCCGATGCCCAGGGGATTTACCGTTTTGATCTACCCGTGGATCTCATTGCCCGCGCCAGCCAACTCAACCAGCGCACCGTGGAACAGGTCTTAAAGGGAATGCAACAGGTGGGGTTAACCCAGGCGGCTCCTGAGGTTACCCCTGGGGTCGATCGATCGGCGGGCGATCGACCCTCCAGCGACAGCCTCTATGTGGCGGACCCGGAAGGCATGAAGGAAGTCTACAGCGCTACCCGCGATAAAGTAGCTTGGTGGCCCCTGCGTTAGGGTGGCCATGGGTCTGTTGGGGTGGGGGGGATCCCAAACCCCTAGGACTGGCGCACTTGATAGCCAATGTCGCGCCGATAGTAACAGGACTCAAACTGAATCTGCTCCAGGGCATGATAGGCCGTTGCAAAGGCTTGATCAAAATCATTCCCCAGCGCCGTTACCCCCAAGACCCGACCGCCATCGGTCAAAACCGGATCCTCCGGAGCCACCCCTGGCTGAGTGCCCGCCTGGAAGACGATCGCCCCCGTTGCCTCTGCCTCTCCTAGCCCCACGATCGGGTAGCCCTTACCATAGCTGCCGGGATAGCCCCCCGCCGCCGCCACCACACAGGCCGCTACCCCCGCTTTCCAGGTGAGGGGCACGGTCTCCAAGCGCCCTTCCACACAGGCGAGGATCAAATCCAGCAGCGGCGTTTCCAGCAGCGGCACCACCACTTGGGTTTCCGGATCGCCAAAGCGACAGTTAAACTCAATCACGTTGGGGTCGCCCTCTGGGCTAATCATCAGCCCTGCGTAGAGAATGCCCCGGTAATCAATACCCCGCCGCTGAAACTCCGCCAAAGCCGGTTGAAGTACCTCTTTTTCAATGCGTTCTGAGATCGCCGGAGTCACCAAAGGGGCCGGAGCATAGGCTCCCATGCCGCCCGTATTGGGACCGGTATCCCCTTCCCCAATGCGTTTATGATCCTGGGCCGCAACCAAGGGCACGATCGTCTGACCGTCACAGAGCGCTAGCACCGAAGCCTCTGCACCCTGAAGACAGTCTTCAATGACCACACAACGCCCTGCCTTGCCAAATTTGCCCCCAAAGGCTTCTTCAACGGCGGCGATCGCCTCGCCTAAACTGGTTGCTACAGTCACCCCTTTCCCCGCCGCAAGGCCATCGGCTTTGATCACGATCGGCGTTGCCTTACTTTTCAGGTAAGCACGGGCTAGCTCCAAATCCATGAAAATTGCCGAAGCAGCCGTAGGAATCCCCGCCATAGCCATAAATTCCTTAGCCCAGGCTTTGCTCGCTTCAATTTTTGCCCCTGCTTGGCTAGGACCAAAAACAGGAATCCCCGCCCCTTGCAGCACATCCGTCAACCCCAAAGCCAGGGGAACCTCTGGCCCCACCACCACAAGGTTAATGGCCTCATCTCGGCATAATTGCACCAGGGCCGGAAAATCTTCCCCAGAAATGGCACGGTTGCTACATTTCGCCAAATTTGCGGTCCCCCCATTCCCAGGGGCACAGATAATAGCCTCAACCTGGGGAGACTGACTTAAGCTCCAAGCCAGGGTGTGTTCACGGCCTCCGTTACCAACCACTAAGATACGCATGGCAAAATTCAGCAGTAGAAAAGAAAAAGACAACGATCGCAAAGACTAGACTTCCCGCCCAGTGCAATTCCCCTGAGGAGTGGAAGCCTGGATGCTCTACTAACGTCCCATGGTGGGCGACCGATCGTTGCAATTCTTAACAATCATTGGAGAATTTAGCCTGATGTAGCCATGAAAACTCGCCCTGGTGGCAACAATGGACCCGGATGATTTGACCCTAACGGTAATTGGTGAATTGCAACGCCACAGGCCACTCCTCTTGTTTGAGGAACTGGATCACCTCTTGGAGATCGTCCTTGGACTTACTGGAGACTCGCAGGGCATCTCCTTGAATGGAGACCTGGATTTTTTTAAATTGATCCCGAATCTGTTTCGACATTTTCTTAGCCAGTTCCGCTTCAATGCCCTGGCGCAGCTTAATTTCCTGGCGGACGCGGTTGCCGCTGGCATTTTCGATCGCACCATACTCAAAAATCTTCAGGGACAAATTACGCTTTGCCGCCTTGGTTTGCAGAATCATCGTCACGGCATCAAGGGTAAACTCACTGTCAGTATGGATGACGATTTGATCTGGATTAAGATCGATGACCGTTTTGGTATCCTTGAGATCATAGCGGCCTTTGATTTCGCGACGAACCTGATCTACCGTATTAACCATTTCCTGGTAGTCAAACTCGCTGACGACATCAAAGGAAGAAGATGAAGCCATGGGAATTGTTCAATGAAAGAAGTTCAAAGCAAGGAGTTCAAAGTAAGGAGTTCAAGCCAATTGAGCCAGCCAGTTTAGCTAGCCGGTTGAGCCAGTTGGTTCACCCAGTTGGTTCAGCAAAGTGCAAGCGCTGGACTCAGCCCCAATCCTGAACAAAGGCAAGGAAAACGCTAGTCAAAGTAAAAGAGCGTGACTAAACGCCGCTGTTCTTCAGCATAGTGGCAAGTTTCCAGCAGCGTCGAACTATCGTGGAAGGCAAAGCAGATTAACTGCTGACAGCGGGAGACAATTTCTTGGTTGCAGAGGGCGCTGGCCTCCCCCAGGGACATGCTGTCATTTGCCGGATTCTCGACGAGGTGGATCACCTGGGCCAACTGGTCGCGGGACTCGCGGGGTTGACGATCGAGGCTCTGGGGCAAAATTACCGTCAAGAGGTTGGGATCCGCTCGCATGGCCCCTCGAATAGCCGCAGAGTTTGTACCCTGGGCACCGGAGGTCATTAGTCGGTTCCCCCCTAGCACCAGAGCATAGCTCATCATCTCAATGAGATGTTGATGGGTAATGGGGACGTGGCGTGATCCGAGGAGGGCAATCCGCTTCGCGCTGGTTTGCTGGATTGCAGCTAGCTCCTGGACTAGCTCGTCTACCTTGGGAAGATCAAGTGCCTGACTCAAAGGTCAACATCGCTAAAACAACCCCGCTATTTTACAGCACTTTGCCAGTCCCCGTCAGTTTTTCTTGATCCGGACTATCCCGAACTATTTTGGTGACCCTGCTGACCTGAGTGACTCGGCTTGGGTTATCAAGCCTGGGTTACCAAGCCTGGGTTACCAAGCACGGGGGGTGAAGTCTTCAGCGTTGCTAATCTTGACGCTATCCCCAGACTGCTCGATTAGAAATAAGCCTTGCTTATAGGTGTAGAGATCGATATCTTTATCGACCTCGATCGCCGCTACAGCACCGTAGAGGGTCCGATCGGCATATTCTGGGAAAATGGCCTTAAAACTCTCCAGATTTTTGATAAATTGGCGCAAATTCCGTTGGGTGAGCCGTGACTTAACCTCAACGGCAATGGCCACGTCATGGTTCAGGGCTAGGATATCGATCTCTAGGTGCCGTCCCCCTTCTGCTCCCTTGGCCCGTTGAAAACTGCGATTGACGGGAATCCCCCGCTCCTGGAACAGTCGCAACACCGCCGGAGCCACCAGGTTTTCCACAAACCGCCCCCAGCGGCTCGTGAGGGCATCAATGGCTTGGCTGGTGCGGGCGCTGATTTCGTCTAACCGAGCTAGCCGCTCCGCTGCGATGGCCTGCTCTTGCTCCCACTGTTTTTGCCGCTCTTCAGCACGGCGATCGGCTTCCTCAGCACGGCGATCGGTTTCAGCTTTGAACGCTGCGATCTCTTTGTCCCGTTCCTCAGCAAGACGATCGGTTTCAGCTTTGAACGCTGCAAGTTCTTTCTCCCATTCCTCAGCACGGCGATCGGCCTCGGCTTTGGCTTCCGCAGCACGGCGATCGGCCTCGGCTTTGGACACTGCAAAGCGCTGTTCCCAGTCTGCATTGCGTTGTTCTGCTAGCTCTTGGGAGCGCTGAAACAGGGCATAGATATCTTCGAGGGTAACGGAGTTGGTCATAATCTGAAACTGTAATGGCGGAGGAGAGGAACAAGCCAATTATAGCGCTGAGGAGGGGGGTGAGGGCTTGCGCAGGGAGGGGTTCAGCAGGGGTTTAGCAGGGGTTTAAAAAAAGGTTTTGAGGACTCCGATGAGGGAGCCAATCAGCAGGACGGCATTGCTGAGAAAACTGATGCCGAAACCGGGGGTGCGTTTGCTAGCTTCCTGGGCATAACCCCAGGCATAGAGGGCGCGGCCAATGATCCAAAAGATCCCCAGTCCTGCTCCCCAAGTGGGGCTGATAGAGAGGGAAAAAAGCCACAGAGGCGGTAAAAAGAGGACTAAATGTTCCAGGGTATTGACTTGGACGCGAACAACGCGCTCAAAGTCGGGATTGCCGGTCATGGCGGGGGGCATTACGCCATATTTAACCCGCGCCCGCCCGACGGCAAGAAGGGTATAGAGGTAAAGGAACAGGGCAAGGAGAGTGATGAGGCTGGGCCAAGGGGAAAGGGTCATGGTTAGGGGATCCGGTGAAATAGGGGTGAGGGATGCGGGTGCGTCGGGGTCGGCGAGGTTATGGTATCCGTTAACCGACGCGAGTTTGAGGGTAAATCCTGGGTTAGGCTACGGGGAAGCTAGACCACGGGGAAGCTAGGCCACGGGGAGAGATGCTCTGGTTAGCGCGGTTGGATCGATCGCCAGCGGTTTAAGGCAGCGGCCAGTTCAAAGCGGCGAAATTCGACTAAATCGCTGGGGGGGAAGGGGGTGAGGCTATCCAGTCCCTGGGACTGTAGCAGGTGCATCAGGGCATCCAGCATTGCCGGGAGGGTGGTGTCGCCCTGGAGATACTCTTGGCGCAGGTGCAAGAGTGCCGCCCCGATCGCCCGCAATTGCCCCGTTTCAACCAATTGCTCCACGGCAGAGAGGTCGATTTCTTCACGATCGATCACGATCGTATCCACCCCCCTGGCCTTGCGCTTGTTGCGGCTGTCTTCAGGATCGTGACCTAAGACCAGGTGGCGGGGCGTAATGGTTCCAAAATGGCTTCCCCCTTCCAGCGCCCGATCGGTTTGGTACTCCCGCGCAATTTCCCTGGCCTGGGCCGTGACTTCCTGGGGCTGGAAATTATCCAAGGCAATGACCCGATCGGCAACGTCAAAGTAGTCGCCACTGCCCCCCATGACCACGATCGTCGAAACGCCGTAGTCCCGGTACAACTGCTGAATCTTGTCTACAAAGGGAGTAATCGGCTCTTGGTCTTTGCGGATGAGGGCTTGCATCCGCCGATCGCGGATCATAAAGTTCGTCGCCGAAGTATCTTCGTCAATCAACAGCAAGCGGGCACCCGCTTCTAATCCCTCCATAATGCTAGCAGCCTGGGAGGTACTGCCACTGGCGTTGCCGGTGCAAAATTGGGTGGTGGAATGCCCTAGGGGCAGGTGGTTAATAAAGGGCGAAATATCAACTCCGGCGATGCTACGGCCATCTTCAGCCCGAACTTTAACGGCGCGGGGGTCTGTCACCAGGTATTCTCGCCCATCACCAGGAATATGGTTGTAAATCCCGCGTTCGATCGCCCGCAGGAGCGTCGATTTGCCATGGTAGCCCCCACCGACAATCAGGGTTACCCCCTGGGGAATGCCCATGCCCTGAATCTCGCCCCGGTTGGGACAGGTAAAGCTGACCTCTAGCTCTGGGGGAGCCTGGAAGGGAATGGCGTTGGGCAGGGGCCGATCGTCAATGCCGCTCTGACGGGCCAAAATCGCCCCATTGGGCACAAAGGCCACCAACCCTTTTTCCGCCAATTGCATCCGCAGCCACTGGGTATCTTCCACCGTTGCCACTTGTTGCTGGAGGGCTTGGGGGCTGAGGCTTTCGTAAAAGAGGGATTCTTCAACGATATCGAGAACGTCTTCACAGAGTAGCTCGGTGGCTTGTCGCCCTAGGATGCGGCGACCCTGGGCCGGAAGCCCGACGGTAAAGCGCACTTCAATAAATTGGGCATTGACATGGGCTGCCGATCGCTTCAGGACCGCTTGGCTGGGCCGGATAATTTCCACCTTGCCGCTTTTGCCCGTGCCCCGCCGTTGGCTGAGGTGGTGGGCCACTCGATCGAAGCGCCGAACCAAAAAATCTTCCAAGGCAACGGCCCGCAAGGGCGTTGCATAGAACGGGGCCGGAAATCCCGCCTCTGCGGTGGACAGTTGTACCCGTAATTGGCTTGGAGCCGCAAAGGGATCCCCTTGAACATGATCAATAATCAGGGTAAAACCCGGAAACTCATAGCTGCCCTTAATATCCTTGTAGGCGCGGTAGCTAGCCCCATCCAAGCTCAACAGTCTTTGGCGCAGTTGACGATCGTCCAAACCCATAGTCTTACCTTGTCTAACCTTATTCGCAGTCATTCGCAGACAGTACCCGGTGGCCTAGGTCAGGACTGGAGCAACCCCCAACCCCCCACGCCTATTACCCCACAACACTGTGGGGTTAACTCATTCAGTCCCAACACCGTTTCATTAACTGTCTTAGGTAATCTTACCAGCCCAAGTTCCAGCCCACGGTCTGCAATCCCTCCGATTATTGCAAATAATTGCAAATTACTGCAAATACGGGTTATTGCAAATACCGGAGAATGCCCTGGGCAATGGCGGCAGCAACGCGGCTCCGGTAGGCGGGGTCTGCTAAGCGCGGGGCATCTTCGGCCCCGGTCACAAAGCCAACTTCGACAAGGGCAGCGGGCATGGAGGTACGGCGAATGACATAGAAGCGGGCCTCGCGGACTTGGCGATCGCGGGTGGGCAGATTTTCCAACAGACTTTGGTGAATGGCCTGGGCTAGCTGCCGCCCTCCAGGGGAACCAGAGTGGTAGGTTTCAACCCCGTTGACCTCAGGCCGATCGAGGCTAATGGCGTTGGCATGGATGCTGACAAAAACCGTCGCATTGGACTGTTCTGCCACCTGGACCCGGGGTTCTAGATCCACCTCCCGATCGTCATAGCGGGTCATCACCACCCGGATTCCCTGTTGGGTCAGCAGTGCAGCGACCTCCTGGGCAATGGGGAAAATGACCTGCTTTTCCTGCAAGCCGCCCCGACCGACCGCACCGGGGTCTCGGCCCCCATGGCCAGGATCAAGAACGACGACAAAGCGACCCTGGGGAACAGTGGGCAAGGAAATGGGACTGGTGGGGCCAGGGGGGGTGATGGGAGGGATAGAGGGCGATGTGGGGGTCGTGGGGGGGGTAATGGGGTTGTTGGGGGCAGGGACAGGGATAGAGCGGGCACCGCGCAGCGTGAGGGAGAGCACTTGGGAATTAAGGGCACGAGGCACATCAATTTGGACCCCAGGGGCCGGTTCTAAGAACAGGCTGACGGTTTGGGCATCGTCCTGGCGGATGCGCACCTGTTGGAGCAGGCTATTGGTCCCCAGTTGCGGCCCCTGGACATTGGCCCCCAATTGGGCCGGAAACAGCCGCACCCGATATTCACCCCCTTCGGGCTGGGCGTTGAACTGGAGGGGCCGATCGCTCTGGATCAAAAGCTGGGTGCCGGTCAGATCCAAGCTGACCCCCTGGATTTGGGCCATGGGGGCGGCGGCAGCGGATGGGTTAGAGGGGCTGGAGGGCTGGAGCGGCGGCGTGGGCCGGTTGGCGGTGGAGGGCTGTCGTCCCGGCTGGGCGGCTAAGGGGGTGGGGCGGGCCTGGGGCAGCAGAATTAGGCCGCCTAGGTTGCTGAAACTGCCCCGCCAGCGGGGGGCATTGGGGGGGACGGTGAAGGTAATGCGGCTGAGGTTGGGCTGACCGGGCACGGTGCGAAAGGTCACCGTTTCCAGGGCTAAGTTGGGAAAGCTGGGGGTTTGGTTGAGGAGGGCCGGGTTCAGGGCAGAGTTGGGGATATCAAATTCGATCGTGCGCTGATCCTGACTGCGACGCACCAACACCGTGGACGTGGGGCCTTGGGTACGCAGAAAGAGACCATCGGGGGTTTCGCGCCAACCGTCGAGGTAGGTGAGTCCGGCGGGAATGGGGGCGGTGTTGGGGGCAGGGTTAGTCGCGCTGCTGGGGGCGGTGCTGGGGGTCTCGATCGGGAGACTGCTGCGATCGGGGCGGGGCAACTGCACAACCCACTGGGTTGGGGACAGACCCTGGACGCTGATCTCCTGGGGATTAATCTGGAAACCGCTGGCAACTTGCAGCACCAGCCGGGTTGTATTTTGGTCAAACTGGCCGACCCGTAAGCTTTCCAGACCATTGCCCAACAATTCCTCCACCAGGGGACGACCGAGGGTTGTTCCGGGCAGATCAATGACAACGCGGGTGGGGTTAGCGAGAAGCTGGGCGCGGGGTTGGACGGCTTCGTCGGTGGTGAATTCAAGGCGATTTTGGCCGCGATCGAAGCGCCAATTGAGGAGACGAGCCGCTTCCGCCGGAAGGGAAGCTAACAGGCTCAGACCCACGCCCAATGCACCGGAGACGAGCCACCGGAGCCGGGACCGAAGCGGGAAGTGACGCTGAGATCGGATCGGCGACATCTGTTTCGACATCTCTTGTGATTCTCCTCTAGGGATCTCCTGTGGGGGTCTCCTTGGCCTAGCTTTCTGTTCCAGTTAGGTGGAACCAGCCAGGGTCAATTTCTGCCGCCCTATTGTACGCAGGTTCGGTGTATTTGCAAGAGGACTAAAGTCCTCACTACAAGAATGCGAGGACTAAAGTCCTCACTACAGGAATTCTGGCGGGGGATGCCCCTAGGCTTGAAGTTCCAAAGCGTAGAGTTGCTCGTACAAGGCTTTAGCTTCGGGACTGATGTTTTGGGGAATGACCACCTGGACTTCCACAATTTGGTCACCGCGACGGCCCTGGGGCTGGGGGTAGCCTTTGCCTTTGAGGCGCAGGCGCTGACCCGATCGCACCCCCGCCGGAATTTGCATCTGTACCGGCCCATCCAAGGTGGGCACCATCACGGTTTTGCCCAGCACCGCCACCGCTGGGGACACCTGCACCGCACAGAACACCTCCGCTCCCCGCAGCTTCAACACCGGATCCTCTGGCACCCGCACCCGCAGATATAAATCCCCGCCATTAATCCCCTGCCCCCGCAGCCGAATCTGCTGCCCCGTCACCATCCCACCGGGCATTTCCACCTCGATCGATCGGCCATCCTCCAGCCGCACCCGCTCCAGACCACCCCGGTAGGCCCGCTCTAGGGGGATCTCTAGATCCGTTTCTGCGTCGCGGCGGGGGGGAAGGGGTTTGATTGTATAGGCGGTTTTGGTGTGGCCCGGTGTGGGGGACTTGGGGCGATCGGGGGTTTGTAGAGAAGCGCGATCGGGGGCGCGATCGGGCATGGGATCGGGGGCAGCACTGCGGGATTGATTAAAGCGAGGATCCGGATAGGGGCCAGAACGGGGGTCGGGGCCAAAATCCGGGCCAAAATCTGGGCGAGGAGGGGCCGATCGGCGGGGATCGGGAGTAGCGGGGGGGCGATCGCGGCGGGGGGGCGGCGAAGCGGGATAGGCCGAAGCGGGCTGATCCGAAGGCCACGGGCCAGGGGGAGCCGATCGATCGGGGGCCGATCGGGGAGATTCAAAGGCAGACCCCGGCGATCGTGGCGGGTTAGCACTGGGGCGAGAAGCTGTGGTAGCCGTGGGTTTGCGGCCTAACAACTCTTCCACAAAGGTATTGAAATCGGGGAACTGGCTATAGTCCACCAGGGGATCATCCCCCTGGCCCACCCCCCAGGGATTGGTCGCCGATCGGGGATTGTTATCACTCTGTTGGCCCTGCCAGAAAAAGCGAAACTGATCGTACTTGGCCCGCTTATCCGGATCCCCAAGCACCTCATAGGCTTCCCCAACCGCCTTGAATTTCTCTTCAGCGTCCTTATTGCCCGGATTAAGATCGGGGTGGTACTGCCGCGCAAGGCGGCGAAACGCTTTTTTAATCGTGTCAGCGTCGGCCTCGCGGGTTATGCCAAGGGTGCTGTAGTAATTGCGAAAGTTCTCCATGGCGGTTCGATCGGGGATCCCGTATTAAAAGAGAGGCTGAGGCAGGGTCTCGCAGAGCCTACCCAAACCCGCCCTAGCCCACCTTAGTTTAAACCCAACCCCGACCCCCGCTTAATCCTGCGATCGTGGACAGTTTGACTCCGGACCTGCCAACCCCTAGACATCCCCCAACGGGCAACCTGCTTGACGGAACCGCCGCCATCCCGTAACTTTGGCGTAAAAACCGCCGCGCCTCTTCTTAACCCTTCCCCCCCTATAAGCCCCGTCCCCTTCTACCCCATCCCCCTTCCCACCCACCACCATGGCTGATCCCGCTGAAAAAAGTTCAGGCCCCGCCTTTAACCCCTTGCAAAGACTACAAAACAACAGTGACGATCCCTTCTTGGGGGGATTGCAATTTTGGCTGCTTTTTTTAGTGGGCTTTGTTCTCCTCGGTTATCCGCTGGGATTGGCGATCGTGCTAGGGATTGCGGGGGGAGTTGCAGGCGGCTATGTGGTCAAGTGTTGGCAAACGGAACCCGATCCCCGCAAAAGCGATGCCGATATTGCCGCTGCTGCCATGGAAGATGGCTTTAACCTCAAGCAGCGATCGAGCGAAGTCCGAAACCGCCAGAAACAACGGCAACAACCCCGCCGCTAGATCCAGTTCCCGGACCTGTGGCCCAGCCCATCGCCTGATTCCTGCATAGCCTTGCCCGCATCTCTGCATAAGCCTGGGAATAAATCTGTAAAAATAGGGGTTGGGTAATTGGAAGGCGTTGAATTGGAAGGCGTTGAACTCAATGAGCCACCTGTTTCGTGAACTCTTACAAAAAGTGGGCAGTGGTGCCCACACCAACAAGGCTCTCTCGCGGGCGGAAGCCGCCACAGCCTTAGAACTGATGTGGACTCAACAGGCCACACCGGCACAAATTGGCGCATTTTTAATTGCCCATCGGATTCGTCGCCCCACCTCTGAAGAACTGGCGGGGATGCTGGATACCTACCATCGCTTTGGCCCCCAACTGGCCCCGATCGCGGCAGATTACCCCGTTTTGGTGTTTGGCGTGCCCTACGATGGCCGATCGCGCACGGCCCCCTTAGCTCCCTTAACCGCCCTTGTTCTTGCGGCAGCAGGCTGTCCCGTCGTCCAGCACGGAGCAGAAACGATGCCCACCAAATACGGTCTCTCCCTCGTTGCCGTCTGGGATCTGTTGGGGGTGAATTGGCGCGATCGATCCCTGGCCGAAATTCAGCAGATCCTGCAAACCACAGGCATCGGCTTTGTTTATGTACCCCGTCTCTTTCCCCTAGCCACCACCCTCACCCCCTACCGTGAGCAAATCGGTAAGCGCCCTCCTCTGGCAACCCTAGAGCTAATGTGGTCCCCCTATGGCGGCAACTCACGCTTGGTCATGGGCTATGTTCACCCCCCCACGGAAGGCTTAATTCGCGGTGCCCTCGATCTGCACCAAACGCCCCATTACCTCTTGGTCAAGGGTTTAGAAGGCAGTTTGGACCTCCCCCGCGATCGCACGGCTATTATCGGCTCCTATCGCAACACCACAGCGGGCACTGTGAGCGATCGCATTTTGGTTGCGGCCCGTGATCACGGACTAAGTGGGACCGATGTCCCCCTAAATCGGGATACTCTGGGCGCTGAGATGAGGC
This sequence comes from Prochlorothrix sp., assembly GCA_035286285.1. Classification (GTDB taxonomy): domain Bacteria; phylum Cyanobacteriota; class Cyanobacteriia; order Prochlorotrichales; family Prochlorotrichaceae; genus Prochlorothrix. Next base: position 347 of record JAYKJG010000451.1, on the reverse strand, counting down.
AGATCCTAGAGGGCAATATAACCAGCGAATTAGCCCGATCGGTGATCTGGAACAGCGGTTTTTACCTCTGGCAGGTCGGCGCAGCGGTCAATCTCCAGGCTGGCATGGCTCAGGCCGAAATCCTCCTACAAATGGGTCAAGTTCAAAACCAGTTACAGGCGCTGCTCCGATCGCTAGAGCACAGTGTTACGGCTAGTTGACTGACCAAAAATTCCGTCGAGGGCGCGAAAACCACGCCCCTACAAGACCTTGGCGATCGTAGGGGTCAGGTTTCCTGACCCGCCCTCTGTGCCTCGGTTTGACCCACGTTTGTCAGTTCATCAGGTGCTGAATATCCGTTCTAGGGT